>JAFTGI010000167.1 GCA_017458195.1 Prevotella sp. | reverse complement strand
TTACAAATCACGTGCTCTGGCCAACTGAGCTAAAGAGGCGGGTGGGCAAGCGGTCTGTATCGCGCCGCTACAACCAAGTACCTTTGCTACGTTCCCGTCCTGGAGGATTCCGAGGGAGCTGGCCGTACAGGACTTGCCCATTTCGTTTTTTGCGGGTGCAAAGGTAATGATTTTAAATGAGAAATGAGAAACCGAAAATGAGAATTTTTCCCGTTTTAACTTATTTTTGTAGGTTTAGGCCGCTTTTATGGGGAAAAATGCTTAATTTTGCACACGATAAATACATCACGCATAGGATGACAGGAATAGAATATATACAGCTGAAAGCCTTTGCCCGCATCGACGGAGCGTTGCTGGCCCTGGTGTTGGTGGGCTGTTTCGTGTGCTATCTTCTTGGCATGCAGGCTCCCCTGTATGGCATAGGTGCCATGGCCCTGGCTGTGAGCGTGCCTTTCCTGGTGGGCTGGCGACTGAAGCGCTTCCGCGACAAGGGGCTTGACGGACAGATCTCGTTTCTGCGCGGTTTGGGCTACGTCGTGTTCGTCTTCTTCTATGGCGGTCTGCTCTTTGCCCTGGCCCAATATGCCTATTTTGCCTATCTTGACGGCGGCTATCTGGCCAATATGCTGACGGAGATGATGTCGCAGCCGGAGAATTCCGAAATGCTGCGACAGCTGGGCATGACCCAGCAGATAGACGAGAGCCTGGAGCTTATGCGCCAGATGCGCCCAATCGACCTCTCGCTGCAGGGCCTGACGATGCTGCTCATGATTGGCCCATTGGTGGGCATCCCCGTGGCGGCCCTTTTGAAACGTGAACTGAAAAAGAATTGAAACATACGCGTATGGATATATCAGTTGTGATACCTCTTTTCAATGAGGAGGAGTCGATTCCCGAATTGTTCAGCTGGATTGAGCGTGTCATGCAGGAGCATGGCTTCAGCTATGAGGTGATCTTCATCAGCGACGGCTCAACCGACCGCTCCTGGGACATCATCACCGGGCTAAAAGCACGCTCGGAGCACGTCAGGGGCATCCGTTTCCGCCGCAACTACGGCAAGAGTCCGGCCCTCTACTGCGGCTTTGCCGAGGCTCAGGGCGACGTCGTCATCACCATGGACGCCGACCTACAGGATTCGCCCGACGAGATTCCCGAGCTCTACCGGATGATTCGCGAGGAAGGCTACGACATCGTCTCGGGCTACAAGCAGAAGCGCTACGACCCGCTGTCGAAGACGCTGCCCACAAAGCTGTTCAACGCCACGGCCCGCCGTGTCAGTGGCATCAAGAACCTGCACGACTTCAACTGCGGACTGAAGGCCTATCGCAGCGACGTCGTCAAGAACATCGAGGTCTACGGTGAGATGCACCGTTACATCCCCTATCTGGCCAAGAACGCCGGTTTCTCGAAGATTGGCGAGAAGGTGGTCCACCATCAGGCCCGCAAGTACGGCGAGTCGAAGTTCATGGGCTGGAACCGCTTCGTCAACGGCTACCTCGACCTGCTGACGCTCTGGTTCCTCTCCACGTTCGGCAAGAAGCCGATGCACGTCTTCGGCTTCCTCGGCACGCTGATGTTCATCATCGGCTTCGTGGCCGCCTTCGTCATCGGCGCCGGCAAGCTGTGGTGCCTCTACAAGGGCATTCCGCAGCGGCTCGTCACGGATTCGCCTTACTTCTACATTGCGCTGACGATGATGCTGCTGGGCACGCAGCTGTTCCTGACCGGATTCCTGGGCGACCTCATCAGCCGTTCGTCGCAGACGCGCAATGACTATCAAATAGCGGAAAAGATTTAAAGGTAAAAAAGTATAAAGGTAAAAAGGTAAAAAGGAAAGTATGAGTTTATGTGAACTGAATATGAAGTCTGGTGACGGTACTCTTGTCAAAGGAGGCCGTGGTATGACTTGTCTGCTTTTTTTACCTTTTTACCTTTTTACCTTTTTTCTTTTAACTTTTTCCTGCAGTTCCATCGACTGTCCGGTGGAGAACACTGTGGCCGTACGCTACGGCATCTACAGCAGCGACGGCAGCGACGAGGTGGGCGACACGCTGAAGGACACGCTCTGGATATGGACACCGCGCGCCGACGGCACCGACACGCTGCTGCTCAACCGCGGCGTGGGGCTGACCGAGTTCAGCCTGCCCGTCAGCTATCAGCGGCCCGTCGACACGCTTGTCTGCTTTATTGCCGACACGAGCCACGTCTGGACCATCGACACCATCTTCCTCAGCAAGACCGACACCCCGCACTTCGAGTCGGTCGACTGCAACGCCCATTTCTTCCACCGGCTGACGGCCGTCAGCAGCACCCATCGCGGCATCGATACCGTCTTCATCAACCAACCCTCAGTGACCTATGACCAGAGCCAGACGCATCTGCACATCCATTTCAAGGATCGCCATTAGCCTCGTCCTGCTCCTGGGAGCAACGGCTCCGTCGGCGGCGCAGGGCTTCCTGCGCCTCGAGGTCGACACGGTGCCGCTGTTCCGAGGCTTCGCCGTGTCTACGGACGTGGTCGGACTGGCTCAGACCCTGCTCAGCGACTACGGGCAGTATGAGGGGGCGCTGCGGCTCAACCTCCACGACCAGTATTTCCCCACGGTGGAGCTGGGCTACGGCCGGGCCAACCATGAGGACGACGAGGTGACGGGCATCACCTATAAGGCCCGCGGCCCTTACTTCCGCCTGGGCGCCGACGTCAACCTGATGAAGCGGAAGCACACCGGCAACCGCATCTATGCCGGACTTCGCTATGCCTTCACGAGCTACAAGGTCGACATGGACCGCCCACTGCTCACCGACCCCGTGTGGGGTGGGGCAGCCTGGTGGGGCGTCGGCGGACAGGGCTGCACGCAGCACTGGGCCGAGGTGGCCGTGGGCATCGACGCCAAGGTGGCGGGGCCGCTCCACATGGGCTGGAGCGTGCGCTACCGTAGGCGGCTGGCCCACAACGACGGGCCGACCGACAAGACCTGGTACGTGCCCGGTTTCGGCACGCAGGGCTCCACGAAGCTTGGCGTGCTATTTAACATTGCCATCGACATCTAAGAGAGAAATACAGCATGGAACAGAATAAGCGCAAACAGCTGTGGTGGCAGGTGCCGCTGCTCGTCCTGCTCGTCGCGGGCACCCTCTTCATTGCCCGTGAACAGCGCGGGGCTCCCTACCAGAAATGCTCGGGCATGATTTTCGGCACGGCTTACAACATCACCTATCAGAGCCGTCAGGAACTGCAAGACGAGATCGAGGCGACCCTGAAGCAGGTGGACGCCGAGTTCTCGATGTTCAACGACGAGTCGACCGTCAGCCGCATCAACCGCGGCGAGCAGCCCCCGAGGAGCCAAATGTTCGAGGAAGTCTACGAGTTGGCCCAGACCGTCAGCCGCGAGACCGACGGTGCCTTCGACATCACAGTTGCCCCGCTGGTCAACGCCTGGGGCTTCGGCTTCAAGCACGAGCAGATGCCCACGGCAGAACAGGTGGACAGCCTGCTGCAGATCCGCTCACAGCTCGACTTCAGCGCCATTGCCAAGGGCTACGGCGTCGACGTGGTGGCTCGTCTGCTGAAGGCTAAGGATGTCAGCAACTACATGGTCGAGATAGGCGGCGAGGTCATCACGCGCGGCATGAACCCGGGCAGCGAGCCCTGGCACATCGGCGTGACCAAGCCCACCGACGACTCGCTCGCCGTCGACGGTGGCGAACTGCAGACCATCCTCACGCTGACCGACCGCGCCCTGGCCACCAGCGGCAACTACCGCAACTTCTACTACAAGGACGGCCGCAAGTATGCCCACACCATCGACCCGCGGACGGGCTATCCCGTTCAGCACAACATCCTGTCGGCCACCGTCCTGGCAGACGAATGTGCCACAGCCGACGCCTACGCCACTTCGTTCATGGTGCTCGGTCTCGACGGTGCCCGCCGCGTGCTCGAGCGTCACCCCGAGCTGCAGGCCTACCTCATCTATACCGACAAAGAAGGACAACTGAGCGTTTGGAGCAACCTGGAGGATGAACACTGAATGGACCTTCTACGACCAGCTGCTCCGATTCCAGTTGTTTCAGGGGCTGAGCCGCACCGAGCTGCTACAGCTGGCCGGACAGACCAAGTTCGGCTTTACCAAGATGGCAGCAGGGAAGCAGGTGATCCACGAGGGCGACGCCTGCCTGCAGCTCTGGTTCCTCGTCAGCGGAAGCCTGCTGCTGACCACCGAGAGCGACGACCACGGCTACAGTCTCACCGAGGACATCACAGCCCCCTGGCTGCTGCAGCCCGAAGTTCTCTTTGGGGCCTCCCCGCGCTACACCTGCTCGGTGAAGACCCTGAGCGATGCCCACTTCATCACCCTTACAAAGGACGAGGTGATGCGTCTGCTCGACGATTTCCTCATCTTCCGGCTGAATTTCATCAATCTTCTTTCCACCCAGTCGCAACGCCGGCAGCACCGCTCATGGAGGCGTCAGCCCCTGTCGCTGCGTGACCGTATCATCGCCTTCCTGCTCGACCGTTCCACCTATCCCGCCGGTCATAAGACCGTCCGCATTTTCATGACCCGTCTGGCCCAGGAGGTGAACGACAGCCGTCTCGACGTCTCGCATGAACTGAACAAAATGCAGGATGAGCAATTGCTCACCCTGCACCGTGGTCGCATCGAGATTCCGTCGCTCGAGCACCTGCTAATGTAATTTGGGGCTGTTAGCTGTTAGCCTTTAGCCAATAGCCAAGGGCTAAAGGCCAATAGCTGTCTGCTCGATGGGCAGATAACGCTTGTAGGTCTCGATGTAGCGGTTGAAGCCCTCGACGTCCTCTGCCGTGGGAGCGATGCTCGTGCCCGTGTTGCCGGCGAAGACCACCTGCTCCAGATAGTCGGCCAGAGAGAGCCGACCGGGATTATTGACGGCGTAGCCTGCCAGCAGGGCGATGCCCCACGCGCCGCCTTCACCGGCCGTCTCCATGACTGATATAGGTGAGCCAAGGGCAGCTGCGAGCATGCGCTGGCCAACTCCGGGCGTCTTGAAGTAGCCGCCGTGGCCGGTGATGCGGTCCACCCGCACCTGTTCCTCCTTCAGCAGAATGTCATTGCCCACCTTGAGCACGCCGATGGCTCCGTAGAGGTGGGCGCGCATGAAGTTGGCCAGGTTAAACTTGTCACCAGCCGAGCGGACAAAGAGGGGACGGCCGTCGGTCAGTCCCATGACGGGCTCGCCCGACACGTAGTTATAGGCCATCAGTCCGCCACAGTCAGCGTCGCCCTCGAGAGCCTTGTTGAACAGTCGGCCGTAGAGCTCGTTCATGTCGACGGGCACGCCGAGCAGCTGCTGATACTCCTTGAACAGCCCCACCCATGCATTGATGTCCGAGGTGCAGTTGTTGCAGTGCACCATGGCCACGAGGCTTCCGTCGGGCGTGGTGACGAGGTCGATGGGCTCGTAGGGCTTTGACAGGGGCTTCTCCAGGACAATCATCGAGAACGACGACGTGCCGGCCGAGACGTTGCCCGTACGCTGCTTCACGGCGTTGGTGGCCACCATGCCCGTGCCGGCGTCGCCCTCGGGCGGACAGACGGGGATGCCGGCCTTCAGATGGCCTGAGACGTCGAGTTTCTGGGCGCCCTCGGGCGTCAGGAAGCCTGCGTTCTCGCCAGCGCCCAGCGAACGGGGCAGGATGTCCAGGAGCTTCCACGAGAAGCCGCGCGGAGCGACGAGCTCGTCGAACTTGCGCACCATCTCGGCGTCGTACGTCTTCGTAGCGGGGTCGACGGGAATCATGCCCGAGGCGTCGCCCACGCCCAGCACGAACTGTCCGGTGACCTGCCAGTGCACGTAGCCGGCCAGGGTGGTCAGGAAGCGGATGTCCTTCACGTGCTCCTCGTTGTCGAGGATGGCCTCATAGAGGTGCGAAATGCTCCAACGCAGGGGGATATTGTAGTTGAACAGCTTCGACAGTTCGGCCGCAGCCTTGCCCGTGTTCGTGTTGCGCCATGTGCGGAAGGGCACCAGTATCTGGCCGTCCTTGCCGAAAGCCATGTAGCCATGCATCATGGCTGAGAAGCCGATGGCGGCCAGCGCCTCGATCTCGCAGTTGTACTGCATCCGGACGTCGCGGCGCAGGTCGGCGTAGCAGTCCTGGAGGCCGTACCATACGGCCTCGATGCTGTAGGTCCAGAGTCCGTCGACGAGCTGGTTCTCCCACTCGTGCGAGCCCTGAGCGATGGGGCGGTTCTGCTCGTCGATGAGAACAGCCTTGATGCGTGTGGAACCGAACTCGATTCCGAGGATGGCCTTTCCGGCCTCGATAGTTTGTTTAGCAGTCATTGTCTTTTTTCCTTTTTAGATTAGTAAGTGCAAAGTTAGCTTTTTTTCCTGATATTTCCAAACTTTTCACCTTATTTTAGTTACATGATGACAGAAAAACTCGTTTTGCATACCATACATTTACTTTGCCGTAACTAAAGTACCCCTTTGCCGTAACTAAAGTACCACTTTGCCGTAACTAAAGTACCGCTTTGCCGTAACTAAAGTGGCACTTTGTCGTTGCGTCAGCATTAAATGCGATTATTTCTTCTTACCTCATGATGTCAGTTTTCTTCAGTTCAATAATCCGGCCGTAGCGTGAGAGCTGCTGGAGGTCGAGCTGATGCTTGTTGCCGATGATGAAGACGACGCGGGGACGGGGCTGGATGTGCTCCCGGTAGAACGACGTAATGTCGGCAGCGGTCAGCGAGGGCACGATGCGGGCTATGCTGATGCGCGGGTCCTCAGTGTAGCCATTCATATGGTAGGTGGAAACATAGTTGGGCAGCTGGCGGAAAGAGGGATAGCCGTTGTTGATGTTGTTGAGCACCTCCTGGCGGGCTGAGGCCACGTTCAGTTCGTTGACGGGCATCTGCGTCAGGAGTGAGTCGAGCACGGCCAGCGCCTGCATGGCCTTGTCGCCCTGCGTGCCGAGGTAGGCCAGATAGCCCGACGAATGGTCGGCGTGGCGGGCGCGGTTGGGTATGATGTCCTGCCCGCCGGTGGAGTAGGCCATTGAGCGGAACTCGCGTATCTCCTGGAACAGCAGCGACGACATGCCGCCACCCATGTACTGGCTCCAAAGGCGCAGCAGGGCCTCCTCGCGGTCGGTCAGGTTGGGTTTGACGTTGCCGAAGACGCCCACGTAGGTCTGGCGGGTGTCAGGCATGTCGTAGAGGTAGACCACAGGCTCTTGATACTCTTGCAGCCGGTGCGCATTGTCGGGGGCCGGATGGCGTTCCTCCGGCACGGGCAGATACTGTCGGCAGAGCGCTGCCACCCGCTCAGCCGACTGCTTGCCGCTGTAGAGCACGTCGCAGGGATACTGCCTCACCTGGTCGAACAGACGCAGCAGGTCGTCGCCCCCGAGCTGCTTCACCTCTTGGACGGTGGGCATGCGCAGGTAACTGGACTTGTCGCCCACCATGATTTTCTGCAGCACCATCTGGAAAACGTCCTGGTTCTCACGCCCCATCTGTTTGCGGCTCATGCGGTATTCGTTGCGCATCGCCTTGGTGGCCTCGCGGTCGGGCTTCAGTCGGGTGAGCATGTGGCGCAAGAGCTTGAGCGACGGCTCCAGGTTATGCTCGAAGCCGTGCAGGGTAAGCATAAAGTAGTTGTCGGAGCTCTGCGTTGTGAACGTGGTGCCTAAGCGTTGCCAGGCCTCGCCCAGCTGATGCTTCGTGAGCGAGTCGGTGCCCAGCTCGTCGATATAGGCCTCGAGCAACTGCTGGCGCGGGGCCTGCCGCTCGCCCATCAGCCACTTCAGCGACAGCGAGAACAGGTCGTTCACCGGATTATCCACCCGATAGAGCGTGAAGGCTTCGTCGCGTACGATCTGGGCATCGTGGGCCAGGTCGATGAGCCTCGGCGCACGGTCGGCCACGGGCAGCAGCTCCAGCTGCTTGGCAAATGCCGATTGCTCCCTGGCGTGGGGCGGCACGACTGGCTTGTAGTTGGGTTGCGACACCTTCTCTTTGGGATAAGAACCAAACTTCTTCACGCCGCGCAGGTAGGCGTCGTCCTTCAGGTAGCGGCAGGCGGCGGCCATCACGTCGGCCTTGGTGATGCGTCGCACGGACTCCGCCTGAGCCAGATAGTCCTCCCACGTGCGACCTCTTGAGAAGACATCGCCCATGAGCATGGCGCGATTGGTGATGGTCTCCATGCCCTCCTCAATATCGCGCAACAGGTCTTGGCGGGCCAACTCCAGCCGCTCGTCGCTGAAGCGGCCCTGCCTGACGCGCTCTATCTGCTCCCAGCAGAGGCGCTCGGCCTTCTTCTTCGAACCGAAGGGAATCTTGGGAATGACGAGCAGGCCGACGGCCCCCGCCTCGTTCATCGAGAAGTTCTCGCCGAGGGCGTAGGTCACCTTGTGGGCCGTACGCAGCGAGTCGAGCATGCCCGTGCCGTTCTCATTGCAGAGCAGTCGCATGGCTATTTGCAGGGCGCGGAAGTCAGGCGCCTCGTCGAGCGGCCCGCGAAACAGCAGTCCCACGGCCTTCATGATGGGGATGTTCACCTTGAGGTCGAGCGTCTCGCCGCTCAGCGGCTCCAGCGCCGCTGTCTTCTGGCGCACCACCTCGCCGCGGGGCAACCGACCGAACGTCCGCTCCAGCAGGGGCTCGATGCCCTCTGCCTGGAAGTCGCCGCTGAGCATCAGTCCCATGTTGCCTGCCACATAGTATTTATGGAAGAAGGCCTCCATGTCGCTGAGCCGCGGGTTCTTCAGGTTTTCCGTGCTGCCGATGATGGGGTACTGGTAAGGATGTTCCCGGAAGGCGGCCTCCATCACGCGCTCCACGACGGGCGTCAGCATGTTGTCGGAAGCGCGGTTCTTCTCCTCGTAGACGGTCTCCAGCTCGCCCTGGAACAGACGGAACACGGGGTTGAGCATGCGCTCGGAGTTGAGCCAGCACCACTGCTCGAGGAACTGCGGTGTGAAGGTGTTGTGATACTCTGTCACGTCGTACGATGTTGAGGCGTTCAGCGCCGAGCCGCCGTACTTCGAGATCAGCCGGTCGAACTCGTTGGGGATGGCATAGTCGGCCGCCCGCTGGCTCAGTCGGCTGATGTCCTGCTGCAGGCTGAGGCGCCGGGCCGCGTCGGTGGTCTGCGACAGCTCATTGTACTTCTGTGATATGGAGTCGAGCCACACTTGCTCAGCGGCATAGTCGATGGTGCCGATGCGCTGCGTGCCCTTGAACAGCACGTGCTCCAGATAGTGGGCGATGCCCGTGTTCGGACAGTCCTTGGCGCCCGCCTTGACCACCAGCGCGCCGTAGACCTTCGGCTGCGAATGGTCTTCGTTGAGCCACACGGTCAGGCCGTTGCTCAGCGTCAGTTCTGTTACGTCCAGTGCTCTCGGTTGAGAGGCCGCCGTCGTCATGACGGCGACAGCGGCCAGCAGTGCAAAGTGTCTGAGTGAAGCGTATTTCATTCCTTTTTAGCTCTTATTACAGGTTGTTGGGTGCAAAGGTAATCATTTTCAATAAGAAAACCTGCAATAATGCGAAGGAAAATGTTCAGGGAGTCCTCATGAACTTCTTAGTCGTGCCGTCGGCATAGCGGCGGATGACGATGTGGGGCAGCAGCCATTCGCCGACGGCTTCGCTGCGGATGCCCATGTCGCTGATGCCTTGATGCTCAACAGGTGCGCAGACCAGCTGACAGCAGTCGGCATTGACCTCGTTGCCCTTGTCGTCGAGCAGGATGGCTACCAACTTGCACCGGGCGGGATTGATGACCGTCGGGGGCAGCGCGAACGTCTCGTTGTAGACGAGCGGTTCTTCGGCCCCGAACGTCGCGGGCACGCTGAGGGGCACGCCGTCGAAGTCGCCGCTGACGTAGCGTGCCACATTGTTATAGTACATGTCGGCGGCCGGAATGGTGCGTGGCATGTCCTCATAGCCGCCCATCGGTGTCATGCTGTTGCCCGAGTAGTAGTTGGCCTGGTCGTAGCGGCTGTCGCCAGGCTGATGCACGCTGTCCTCCACAAGAATGAGCGTCAGGCGGTAGCGGGCTTGCGTCTGGGCCTGGGCGAATGTCGTCGTGACCGTCGCTTCCACCGTCTGCGACGCCTCGTCGAGCTGGGCCGTCAGGCTGACCAGGGCCTCCGACTTGCGACGCATCAGGTAGTCGCAACGCACCTGCAGGTCGGCGGGCGCACCGCCATAGCTGCGGTTGCGGTTGAGCAGGGCATAAGGCAAACCCTGCGCACTGCCCAGCTCGGTGATGTAAGCGGCATAATCGGCCATCTGCATGACGTCGTTCTGATGCACACAGATAGGGATGAAGCGCTCGCCGTACTGGCGTTCCAACTCACCGAGATAGACAAAGCCGCTGACGCACCAACCGCACCACGTGCCGGTGAGTTCTTCGCACACTACCCGGCGGTCGTACTGGGCGTGTGCGAAAAACGTGACGGCGGTCAGCAGCAACAGGGATGCTGTGGTTCGCTTCATGTCAGACTTTTACTTTACGATGTACTTCCTGACACTGCCGTCGGCCTTGCGCTCTATGGCAAAACCCTTGCGAGGTGTGACGGTGCGCTTGCCATCGAGCGAGAACCATACTGAGCTGTGGGCGTCGGCGGTGGCGGCACGCTCGATACCAGTTGTCAGCGACTCGTCCTCGATGACTGTATAAAAAGATTTGAAGCCGTCGGCCTCCTCATAGGCTTCCTTTGCCCCGACGGGCACGTAGAGCGGACAAATCCGATCCTTATTGAGGATGGTGGCCCGGTAGTTTTGGCCGAAGACGTCGCCTTCGCAGACGGCGGGCGTCATGCCATGGGCACGCACCACCTCGAGATATTCGTTGCGGAAGCCGTACTCGCCGATGTATTCCAACGTGGCGGGCAGGTCGAGCTCCTTGTAGGTGTTGCCCGTGAAAGCCGAAGCCCCCACGCGCTTCAGCGTCGACGAGAGCTTCACCACGGCCAGCGACTGCACACCGAAGAAAGCATTGTCGCCGACAGTTTCAAGCTGCGTGCCAGAGAAGTCAGCCTCCGTCATGTTTCGGCAGGCCACGAAGGCATAGCGGCCCACCGACTTCAGCGTCGAGGGGAACTGCAGGTTGCCGAGCGACGTGTCGCCGTCGAAGGCATAGTCGCCAATCCGATCCAGTCCTTCGGGCATGAGGACCTCCTGTAGGTTGCCGTTGTCGTAGAATCCGTAGTCGCCGATTTCCTTAGTCTGGCTGGGCAGTTCATAGGAGGCGTCTGTGCGGCCGCCGGGATAGAGCATCAGCACCGACAGATCCTTGGTGTAGAGCACGCCGTCGACCGACGCATAACTCTGGTTGTCGGCGTTGACATGAAAATTCTTCAGCGACGAGAGGCCCGAGAACGAGCTGCTCTCGAACTGTAGGTTGTTGCTCGTCAGGGTGATTTCCTCGATGGCGCAGCCATAGAAAGCGAACGACTCGATCTGTTCGAGCGTCGAGGGCAGGTCGAGCGATGTCAGCGACGGCGACCAGTAGATGCCCCACTGCTCGATGACCTGCAGCCCCTCGGGCAGCGTGAGTTCGGCCAGCAGCGTGTTGTTGTTGATGCCGCGCTTGCAGATGCGGGTGATGTTCTTGGGCAACCGCAGCTCAATGAGCGACACGCAGTTGTAGAACATGTCTTCGCCGATGACACCCGTCTCCACCTCCGGGTAGGGCCAGGACATGCTATAGGCGCTGCCGCCCTCGACGAGGTTGGCCCCGCTCAGGTCGAGCACCTGCAGGTTGGCCGTGCGCTGCCAGGTCATGTAGTTCATGGTGCCCTGAGCCATTTCGCGGATGTAGGCGATGTCGGTGCCGTTGATGTCGCCGACGACGGTCAGGCTTTTCACCTGCATCTTGTTGGCATCGCCCACAAGTTCGGGCAGCTGTCCGGCCTCGGTGAGTGTCACGGTGAGTTCGTCGGTCTGAGCTATGGCCGCAAGGTGGGCCACGACGCCGGCGATAAGGAGTAATGTCTTTTTCATTGTCGTTACGTTTTTTAATTGGTTAAACATTGATGTGCACATGAATTTCTGAGTGCAAAGTTAGGGCACAGAACCGACAAAAAGGCGGCTCGGGCCGCTTGTTGTTTTCGTTTTTGACAAAAAAGAAAGCATTTTTCCGCCAAAGGAGCCCGTGCCGATGGGTTTTTGTCGCAGAAAAGTTGTAACTTTGCTGCCGCTTAGCTGACAAACAACCCCCGCAACATGATAATAAGACTACGACTGCTCACACTGATGCTGCTGGCCATAGGCTGCAGTGCCGACGCGCTGGCCGACGGCGGCACCACCGACATCGAGGCCCTCTACGCCGACGCCAACAGCTATTTCCTGGCCGAAGAGTATCCCGATGCGCTGGAACTCTACGTGCGATGTCTGGACATGGCTGAGAAGGCACACGACTACACCAAGATCTGCGCCTGCCTGGGCAACCTGGGGCTGATCTTCGGCAATATCAACGACTATGAACGCAGCATCCACTACACGCGGCGGGCTTTCGACGTGGGGCGGCGCCATCACGACCTTGAACTGCAGCGCAAGTCGGCCGAGATTCTGGTTGAACTTTATTGCCTGATGGGGCAGACGGACAGTGCGCGCTATTATAATAAAGTGCAGAAGAACATCCCCACCCAGGGCTACCATGAGGGCAATTACCTGTCGCTCTACAACGACGGGCTTCTGGCCAAGGCTGACGGCCGCTACACGCTGGCCATCTACTACTTCAACCGCACGCTCGACTATGCCCGCAGCCACGGCTTGCCGCGCAAGTATGAACTGCAGCAGCTGATGGAGGTGGGCAGTACCATGGTGCTGGCGGGGCAGCCCGACGAAGCTCTGGTACAGTTCGACACATCGGAGCAGATAGCCCGTGAACTGGCGAGCGACAACATGCTTCTCGAAGTCTACGAGGAGAAGGTGAAACTATTCCAGATGTTGGGCGACACTGCCGCCCAGGCACGCTATCAGCACCTGCGGCTCATGCTGGCTGACAGCATCACCGACCGCAACCGCCTGAATGCGGCCCGGAACCAGCTCTTTCTCTACGAAAGCCAGCAGACCGACGAGCACATCTCGATGCTCAACCATCGCATCGGGGTACAGACTGTGGCCATCGTCGTCATCCTGATGCTGCTCGGGTTGCTGACTTTCTCGGGCGTGTTTGTGCTCCTGAAAAACCATAAACTGCGCGAAGCCCAGCGACTGCTCATCGCAAAGAACGACGAGCTGCAGCAGCAAGCCGACAAGAGCATGGCCCTGCGCGAACAGCTGCTCGAGGCCACCGACGGACGCCCAGACTGCCGCTACGACGCCGGGCTGAGCCCCCACCAGGTGAACGTGATGGTGAAACGCATCAACACGGTGTTCGACGACATGGAGACGATTTCCAACCCCGACTTCAACCTCACGATGCTCGTGAGCATGGTAGAATCGAACTCCACCTACGTCTCATGGGTCATCAACGAGGCTTACGGCAAGTCCTTTAAGACGCTGCTCAACGAGCACCGTATCAAGGAGGCCTGCCGAAGACTGTCGGACGAGAAGAACTTCGGGCGCATGACCATTCAGGCCATCTGCGAGAGTGTGGGCTACAGTTCGGCCAGCAACTTCATTAAGGCATTCAAGACCATAGTGGGCATGACGCCCTCAGTCTATCAGCGCTTGCAGCGCCAGCAGCACAGCGTGGACTGAGACTCCTTGACCTTGCCCCCTCGTAATTTCTCTGGTGTCTGCCAAATAAAAAAGTCTGTGCCAAAGAGGGTTGACACAGACTTTATTGTATATACTTCTAAGCTTTTTTACCTCAGGGCCTTCGAGAGCATGTAGTACATCTCGTTGTTCTGCAGCTGCTGCTTGAACTCGTAGGTCTTGGTGTCCTTGTTGATCTTGACATACTCGATGCCGGTCATCTCGGCAAAGTCAGCCCAGTACTCCTCGGTGATGTCGTAGGAGAAGGCTGAGTGGTGCGTACCACCGGCCAGGATCCAGGCACCGGCGCCAATCTCGAACGTGGGCTGGGGCACCCAGAGGGCGCTGGCCACGGGCAGGTTGGGCATGGGCTTCGGCTCAATGCACTCCACCTCCTGCGAGATCAGGCGGAAACGGTTGCCAAGGTCGACGACGGTGGCCTTGATGCCACGGCCCACCTTCGAGGTGAAGACGAGGCGTGCGGTCTGCTGCTTGCGGATGCCGATGCCGAGGAAGTGAACCTCGAGCTTGGGTTTGTCGACGGCGATGAGGGGGCAGACCTCGAGCATGTGGCTCTGCAGGCAGCTTGAGCGGTCGCCGGCGAAGTTCAGCGTGTAGTCCTCGAGGAACGAGCAGCCCGTAGGCAGGCCCTGCGAGATGACCCACAGCGTGCGATAGAGGCAGGCCGTCTTCCAGTCGCCCTCGGCGCCGAAGCCATAGCCCTCTTCCATGAGGCGCTGCGAAGCCAGACCGGGAATCTGGTCGAAACCGCAGAAGTCGGGTGCGTCGATGTCGGCGTCGCCCAGGTCGTCGAAGTTGGTGGTGAAGGCCGTGGCGCCCTCATCCTTCAGCACGCGGCGCAGGGCAATCTCGGCCTTGGCGGCGTTCTTCACCTTCTCCCAGTAGACCTGCTCGCCGCTCTCGTCGATCTTGATGGTATAGAGCTTCTTATACTCTTCAACCAGTTCGTCGGCCTCCTTGTCGGTCACCTTCTTGTAATACTCCATCAGCGAGCTGACGGGATAATAGTCAACATGATAGCCCAGACGCTGCTCGAACTCGACGCGGTCGCCGTCGGTCACGGCCACATTGTTCATGTTCATGCCGAACATCAGGCAGCGCACGTTCTTGGCATCAGCCACACCGGCAGCCACGCGAGCCCAGACGGCAATCTGCTTCTGAGCCTGCTCGTCCTTCCAATAGCCGCAGACCACCTTGCGGGGCACACGCATGCGGGTGCAGATGTGTCCGAACTCGATGTCGCCGTGGGCCGACTGGTTCAGGTTCATGAAGTCCATGTCCATGGTCTCCCAGGGAATCTCGGCGTTGTACTGTGTGTGGAAGTGGAGTAGGGGCTTCTGCAGGTCCTGCAGACCCTTGATCCACATCTTGGCGGGCGAGAAGGTGTGCATCCAGGTGATGATGCCCACGCACTTGTCGTCGTTGTTGGCGGCTTTCATCACGGCCTCGACCTCCTTCGACGAGTTGGCCGTGCCCTTATAGACAATCTTGATGGGGATGATGCCGCTGTTGTTCAGGCCTTCGACCATCTCCTTCGAGTGACCGTCAACGGCCACCACTGCATCACCACCATAGAGCAACTGTGCGCCAGTCACCCACCAAACTTCTAAATTCTCAAATGCTTTCATTTCTTTATTAGTTTTTAGTTAATATTGGGTTAATGTTTCTGTCCTTTCTGTCCGTAGTAGGCATTGGGGCCGTGCTTACGGCTGTAGTGCTTCTCGATGAGCAGTGGGTTCATCGTCGTCTGCGGGTTCACCGAGAAGGAGACGAAGGCCATCTTGGCGCACTGCTCCATCACCTTGGCGTTGTAGACGGCGTTGTCGGGCGACGTGCCCCATGAGAAGGGGCCGTGGTTCTTGACGAGCACGCCGGGGGTGTGGTCAGGATTGATCTTGCGGATGTTCAGGAACTCGTCGACTATGACGTTGCCGGTCTCGAGCTCGTACTGGCCCTTCACTTCCTGCTCAGTCATGTCGCGCGTGCAGGGAATGTCCTTGTAGAAGTAGTCGGCATGCGTGGTGCCGATGTTGGGAATGTCGCGGCCGGCCTGTGCGAAGGCGGTGGCGTAGGTCGAGTGCGTGTGGACGACACCTTGGATGTTGGGGAATGCCTTATATAATATAAGGTGTGTGGGCGTGTCGCTCGAGGGGTTGAGGTCGCCCTCGACGACCTGGCCTGTCTCGAGGTCGACGACGACCATGTCCTCAGCCTTCATGTCGTCGTAGCTGACGCCTGAGGGCTTGATGACGACGAGGCCGCGCTCGCGGTCGATGCCTGAGACGTTGCCCCAGGTGAAGATGACCAAGCCCTGCTTCACCAGGTCGAGGTTAGCCTTGAATACTTTTTGTTTCAGTTCTTCTAACATTTTCTTTTACAGTTTAAAGTTCGGATCTTCGTTGTAGGCACGGCGGTTGAAGCGGTAGAGGGCGGCCCCTCGCTTCGACGATGCCTTGTCGATGAGCTCGGTCTTCTCAATGAAGTCCATCTCCTTGATGCGCTTGCGGAAGTTGCGCTTGTCGACATCCTCGCCCATGACGGCCTCGTAGAGGTGCTGCAGCTGGGTGAGCGTGAAAAGGGGGGGAAGCAGGCGGAAGCTGATAGGCTCGACGCGGATCTTCTGACGCATCTTCTTCAGGGCGTCGCCAACCATCTTGTTGTGATCGGAGTAGAGCTCGGGAATCTTGTTGATGTCCACCCATTCCACGCCGTGCTCACGGCGGAGCGCCTCGTCGTAGTCGCGCACATTGATGAGCGCATAGTAGGCGATGGAGATGACGCGCTCGCCGGGGTCACGGTCGACGGCTCCATAGGCGCCCACCTGGCGCATATAGATCTTGCGCATTCCCGTGAGCTCCTGGAGGACGCGCCCGGCAGCATCGTCGATGCCTTCATGGTCGTTGACGAATCCACCATAAAGGCTCCATTCGCCGCGCCCGGGATCCATCTGGCGTCGGCCGATGAGAATCTTCAGCTTGTCTTCATCGAAGCCGAAGATGATGACATCGACCGACACCCAGACTTTAGAATGTTCTTTGTAGTAGGTCATATCATTCATTGAAGATTGAAAATTGAAGATTGAGGATTTGGCTGCGCATGGCAATTTTTCAATTATAAATCTTCAATTATCAATCTTAGTTATTACCAGAAGTAAGCATAGAAGCAGGCGCAGAGGGCTACGACGCCCAGCGTGGCCACGATGTCCCAGACGCCCCAGCTCTCGCGGATCTGACGGCGATACTCGGGGGTGAAGGTGATGGCCTCCACCTGAGCCTTCGACGGTGCCTTGGTGAAGAACGAAACGACAATCATCAGCAGCACGATGAACACGAGCAGCCAGCACTCGAAGACGAGCCAGTTGGTCTGCCAGAACCATGCGGTGTTCTCCCAGAAGGCGCCTTCCATGACCTTGTTGCCCGTCTCGGTGAAGATATTGGTGAGCAGGCGGAGCATGCCGATGACGAAACCTCCGATGAGACCCCATTCGCCGGCCTTGGGCGTGATCTTCTTGGAGAAGATACCCAGGGCAAACACGGCAACCATGGCGGGAGCCAGCAGCGACTGGATGCCCTGCAGGTAGCTGTAGAGGTTGCCCATGTTCATCATCACGGGCAGCCAGAGCAGGCCAAGGATGACGACCACGACGGTGGCGATACGTCCGACGAGCACGTAGTGGGCCTCGCTCATGCCCTTCTTCATGGGCTTGTAGAAGTCCTCGGTGAACAGTGTAGCGCAGCTGTTGAAGAAGGCGGCCAGCGAAGTGACGAGTGCGCAGATGAAGCCGATGGTCACAAAGCCCTTAATACCGGCCGGCAGGATGTTCTTCACCATCATGGCAAAGGCACCGTCGGTCTGGTCGTGGTTGGTGATGTCCATGACAATACCGCTCGTCGGGTCGTTGGCGAGCGAGATGGCTACCATGCCGGGAATCAGGAACATGAACACGGGGAGCAGCTTGAAGTAGCCGGCGGCGATGGTGCCGCGGCGGGCACGCTTCATCACCGTCGAGTTGTCCTCGCCCTTGGTCTGGCCGAGCACACGCTGAACGATGTGCTGGTCGGTGCACCAGTACCAGAAGCCGATGATGGATGCTCCGATGAACACCACGAAGCCGGGATACTCATGATAGAGCGGGTCGGGATTGCCCGACTCGTTGATGTCGGCCCAGTGGAACATGTGGGTGGTGCCATAGCCGTCGTGCAGGCTCCGGCAATAGTCCATCATGGTGCTCCAGCCTTCGACAATGCTACCATGGCCCAGAACATTGAGGCCGAGGAACAGTACCAGGAACGAACCGATGATAAGAATAGGTGTCTGGATGGCTGACATGGTCATCACGCCCTTCATGCCGCCGAAGACGGTGAACACGGCGGTGACGAAAATCAGGCCGAGGGCACCCCACCAGAAGGGCAGGCCAAGCAGATACTTGAAGAAAATGCCGCCGGTGAAGGCAGTCACAGAGACCTTCGTCAGGATGTAGGCCACCAGCGTGATGATCGAGAGCCACGAACCCGTGCGCTGGGTGTAGCGGAACTTCAGGAAGTCGGGCATGGTGATGATCTTGCCCATCTTGTTGTTGAGCAGCTGATAGAAGGGGACGAACAGCCAGCCGAGGATAAGGATCATCCAGCCCTGCATCTCCCAGTGGGCCATGCCCACGCCGTCCTTGGCGCCCGTGCCGGCCAGGCCCACGAGGTGCTCTGAGCCGATATTGGCAGCAAAGATGGCTGCGCCGATGATGTACCAAGGCTCACCCTTGCCGAACAGATAGTCCTGCGAGTCGGCGCCCTTCATCTTCTCCTTGTCCTTCTTGATGGCACGGTAGACGGCCCAAACGATGGCCACTACGCCGACGGCGAGTACCAGCCAGTCGAGCCATTGAAACTCATTTGATGTCCAATTCATATTCTTTGTTTGCTTTTATTTGATTAGTTTGATTATTTCACAGAGAACTTGAAGACCAGATGGCTATAATACTTCTCGCTGGGCTGCAGATAGGGGCTGGGCCACTCGGGATGGTTGGGCGAGTCGGGATACTTCTGGCTCTCTAAGCAGACCGAGGGACGCTGCGGATACTTCACGCCGCCCTTGCGCACCTTGTCCTGCTCGCCGTCGATGCCCTGGAAGTTGCCAGAGTAGACCTGCATGCCGGGCTCGTTGGTGAAGGCCTCGAGCAGGATGCCCGTCTTCTCGGAATAGAGCGAGGCAGCCACCTGCGTGTCGTCGCCGTTGGTGTTCAGGATCCAGTTGTGGTCAAAGCCGTTGCCGAAGCGCACCTGCTCGTCGTCCATGCGGAGCGAGTCCTGGATGGCGTGGGGCGTGCGGAAGTCCATCGGCGTGCCGGTCACGTCGCGCACCTCGCCGGTGGGCATGAACGTCGAGTCAGCCGGAGTGAACTTGTCGGCGTTGATATACATGACCATATCCATGGCGGGCTGCGTCGGGTCGCCGTTCAGGTTGAAGTAGGAGTGGTTGGTCATGTTGACGATGGTTGTCTGGTCGGTCTCAGCCTCCATCTTGATGTCAAGGGCGTTGTCGTCGGTCAGGGTGTAGGTCACGGTGGCCTTCACCTCGCCGGGGAAGTGGTTGTCGCCGTCGGGAGAGACGAGCGACAGCTTGACCGACTGGGCGTCGTAGGACTCAATCTTGTAGACCTGATACTGCCAACCGGTGGGGCCGCCGTGCAGGCAATGGCCGAAGTTGTTCTGAGGAAGCTGGATGATGCTGTCGTTCACCTTGAACTGACCGTTCTTGATGCGGTTGGCATAGCGGCCGATCGAAGCGCCGAAGTCGCTGCCGAAGTTCTCGGCGTCGGCATACTGCTGGATGTTGTCGTAGCCTAAGACCACGTCGGTCATCTTTCCGTCGCGGTCGGGCACCATGATGCTCACCACACGTCCGCCGAAGTTAGTCACGCAGACCTCCATGCCCTGCTTGTTGGTCATCTTGATGAGGCCAACGGGCTGCTCGTTAATCACGGTGTCGAACTTGGCGAATTCGAGGCCCGAGAGCGTCAGCTGCTCCTTTGGGCTACCGTCGCACGAAGCTAAGGCGATGGCCACGGTGGCACCAGCGCCCCACAAAAATGCTTTTCTTGCTTTCATAATTTTAATTAAGTAGTTAATATTAATAATGTTTTAAGTTGTTGCTCTTTGAAATTTGGGTGTAAAGTTACCACTTTTTGTTGAATCGGCCAAATAAAAGTCTTTCAAATTACATGTTAGGAGTGTAGTTTTAACACATCATAGCATTTCCGCTGACGGCGGTCATAAAACAAAAACGGATTGTCCGGGCTGTCGTCCGTACAATCCGTGTTGTGACAAAGATGATCCGAAGGATTATCAGAAGAGCTTCTCAGGATAGACGCCCTCGTCGACGAGGCGCTGGATGCGCTCAACAGTGGCCTGGCGGTCGGCAGCATAGGTGACACCGAACCAGACGCTCGTCGTGTCGAGCACCTCGCAGGTGGCTGTGCCCTCGTTGATAAGCTTGTTGACCATCAGGGGGATGAAGAACTCAGCCTTCAGGTTCTCCATGTTCTTCGGGTCGCTGAGGAACTCGCGGAAGTACTGCTCGGAGTGCTCGAAGTAGTCGGGGGTGAAGCCCCACATGTTCATCGACACGGGCACGTTCTCGCCCAGAGGCTGCCACTGGCCCTGCTCGTCTTTGAAGCGGATGGTCTCGGCGGGGTCGCCGGCCTTCGAGCCGTCGGCGGCACAGCGCACGATCTCGGTACGCTCAACGACGTCGGTCAGATGGCGCTTCTCGTCGTAGGCGCAGACGCCACGGGCCACAGTGCCGTTCTCTGACAGCGTATTGCTGACACGGAAGCCCACCATCGCATATTCGTTCTTGGAACCTTCGGGCAGGTTGGCCAGCCAATGGCCGATCTGAATGAAGGCGTCACGGCCGTAGAAGTCGTCGCAGTTGATCACGCAGAAGGGCTCGCGAATCACGTCCTTGCCCATCAGCACGGCGTGGTTTGTACCCCACGGCTTCACGCGGCCTTCAGGCACCGTGAATCCCTCGGGCAGGGCGTCGAGAGCCTGGAAGCAGAGCTCACAGGGCACCTGACCCTCATACTTCGAGAGGATCTGCGTGCGGAACTGCTCTTCGAAGTCCTTGCGGATGACCCACACAATGCGGCCGAAGCCGGCCTGGATGGCGTCGTAGATACTATAGTCCATGATGGTCTCGCCATTGGGGCCCAGACCGTCGAGCTGCTTCAGTCCGCCGTAGCGGCTGCCCATGCCTGCTGCAAGCAGGAAAAGAGTTGGTTTCATTGTCGGATAAACGTTAAATGATTAATTGTTAATATGTTTGATGTGTGCAAAGGTACAAGAAAAAAACGAGATTTGAGAAATAAAGATTGAGAAAAGTGCTGTCCTGCTACAATAATTAACATAGTGTAGACCGGAGGGTAACTACTCAGTCCTCTTCCAGTGAATAGTACATGAAGTTCATATGTATTTCTATACCGTTAAAAATCTGTAACTACTACTTGTGACGGAGGGTATAATTCAATCTCAAAAAC
>JAFTGI010000166.1 GCA_017458195.1 Prevotella sp. | reverse complement strand
TCCAGCGCGCCAACCCCGAGATGCAGAAGCGCGCCTACAACCTGGTGCGCGCCCTCTGCGAGGAGGACGTGAACCCCGTCGTCTCGATCCACGACCACGGCTCAGCCGGCCACCTCAACTGCCTCAGCGAGCTCGTCGAGGAGTGCGGCGGCCGCATCGACATGACCCGTCTGCCCATCGGCGACCCGACGCTCTCGTCGAAGGAGATTATCGCCAACGAGAGCCAGGAGCGCATGGGCCTGCTCATCGACGAAAAGCACATCGACCACGTGCGCCGCATTGCCGAGCGCGAGCGTGCCCCGCTCTATGTGGTCGGCGAGACCACCGGCGACGCCCACTTCTCGTTCGTCCAGGGCGACGGTGTCCGCCCCTTCGACCTCGACGTCAGCCAGATGTTCGGCCACTCGCCTAAGACCGTCATGCGCGACGTCACCGTCGAGCGCCACTATGCCCCGGTGGAATACAGTTTAAGTGAGAAGTCGGAAGTGAGAAGTGAGAAGTCTTGTCAGACTTGCGACGATGAAAGTAATAAAACTTCTCACCTCTCACCTCTCACTTCCTACTTGGAGCGCGTTCTCCAGCTCGAGGCCGTCGCCTGCAAGGACTGGCTGACCAACAAGGTGGACCGCTCCGTGACGGGTAAGATTGCCCGCCAGCAGTGTCAGGGCGAGATACAGCTGCCCCTGAGCGACTGCGGCGTCGTGGCCCTCGACTATCGCGGCCGCCGCGGCATTGCCACTGCCATCGGCCATGCCCCGCAGGCCGGACTGGCATCGCCCCAGGCTGGCAGCATCCTCTCCGTGGCCGAAGCCCTGACCAACATCGTCTGGGCTCCGCTTGAGGGCGGACTCGAGGGCGTCTCGCTCTCAGCCAACTGGATGTGGCCCTGCCGCTCGCAGGAGGGCGAGGATGCCCGCCTCTACAGCGCCGTCAAGGCCCTGAGCGACTTCTGCTGCGACCTGCACATCAACGTGCCGACGGGCAAGGACTCGCTCTCGCTCTCGCAGCAGTATCCCAACGGCGAGAAGATCATCTCGCCGGGCACGGTCATCGTCTCGGCCGGCGCTGAGGTGAGCGACGTGCGCAAGGTCGTGTCGCCCGTCGTGGTCAACGACAAGCATGCCTCGCTCTATCACATCGACTTCTCGTTCTGCCCGCAACGGCTCGGCGGATCGGCCTTCGCCCAGAGCCTCGGCAAGGTGGGCGACGACGTCCCCACCGTCTGCAACGCCGAATACTTTGCCGACGCCTTCAATGCCGTGCAGGAGCTCATCCGCCGCGGCTGGATCATGGCCGGCCACGACATCTCGGCCGGCGGTCTCATTACCACCCTGCTCGAGATGACTTTCGCCAACACCCAGGGCGGTCTGCACATCAACCTGCACGACCTCATGACCGACGGCGACATCGTCAAGGCGCTCTTTGCTGAGAACCCCGGCATCGTCATTGAAGTCAGCGACGAACACAAGATTGAGTTCAAGGAATTCATGGAGGACAACGGCATCGGCTTTGCCAAGATCGGCTATCCCGTCGAGAACAGTCGCACGCTCGTCATCAAGGCTGACGACCAGGAACTGACCTTCGACATCGACCACCTGCGCGACGTCTGGTATAAGACCAGCTATCTGCTTGACCGCCGCCAGAGCTTCAACGGCAAGGCCCGTGAGCGCTACGACAACTATAAACAGCAGCCCGTGGAGATCAAGCTGCCAAAGGGCTTCCAGGGCAAGCTCTCGCAATACGGCCTCAACCCCGACCGTTGGAAGAACCGTGTGGGTGGCGATTCCGTCGCCACCACCGCGCCCAAGGCTGCCATCATCCGCGAGAAGGGCACCAACGGCGAGCGCGAGATGGCCTACTCGCTCTATCTGGCCGGCTTCGACGTCAAGGACGTCATGATGACCGACCTCATCACCGGCCGCGAGACGCTCGACGAGGTCAACCTCATCGTCTTCTGCGGCGGCTTCTCCAATAGCGACGTGCTCGGCTCGGCCAAGGGCTGGGCGGGCGCCTTCCTCTATAACCCCAAGGCCAAGGAGGCCATCGACCGCTTCTATGCCCGCAAGGACACGCTCTCGCTGGGCATCTGCAACGGCTGCCAGCTCATGATTGAGCTCGGCCTCGTCGGGGCTGAGGGTGCACGGATGCTGCACAACGACTCGCACAAGTTCGAGAGCGGCTACATCTCGCTGCAGATTCCTGAGAACAAGAGTGTCATGTTCGGCAGCCTCAGCGGCTCGAAGCTCGGCATCTGGGTGGCCCACGGCGAAGGAAAGTTCTCGCTGCCCGAAGCCGAGAGAGCCTACAACGTGGTGGGCAAGTATAACTACCACGGCTATCCCGCCAACCCCAACGGCTCGGACTACGATGTGGCCGGACTCTGCTCGGCCGACGGTCGCCACCTCTGCATGATGCCGCACCTCGAGCGTGCCATCTTCCCCTGGCAGTGCGCCTGGTATCCGCAGAACCGCCGCATGGACGAGGTGACTCCGTGGATCGAGGCCTTCGTCAACGCAAGGAAATGGGTGGAAGCCCACCCCCAACCCCTCCCCAAGGGAGGGGCGCCTGAATAGGTCTTCTCTGACTATTATTTGGACTGATAAAGATCTTATGTCGGACAACATTAACAGCCAGACTAACCAACTCCCCTCCCTTGGGGAGGGATTGGGGGTAGGCCTTTTCACCACGTTCTTCAAGATTGGCATGTTCACCCTCGGGGGTGGATATGCCATGATTCCCATCATCGAGACCGAGGTGGTCGACAAGCATCGGTGGGTCAGCCGTGAGGAGTTTCTTGACCTCATCGCCATCGCGCAGAGCTGTCCGGGCGTCTTTGCCATCAACATCAGCACGTTCATCGGCTACAAGCTGCGCAAGGTGCCCGGTGCACTGGCCTGCGCCGTGGGCACGGCCCTGCCCTCGTTTCTCATCATCCTGCTGATTGCCATGTTCTTCCATCAGTTTGAGGACAACCCTGTCGTGGCGGCCATCTTCCGCGGCATCAGGCCCGCCGTGGTGGCCCTCATCGCCGTGCCGACGTTCAATCTGGCCCGCTCGGCCAAGATTTCCTGGGCCAACTGCTGGATTCCCATTGGCGGCGCACTGGCCATCTGGCTCATGGGCGTCTCGCCGATTCTGATTATTCTGCTGGCCGGCATCGGCGGCTACATCTACGGAACCTATATCAAGCCAACGGAATAAGCCCACCACCATGATTTACCTGTACCTGTTCATCACGTTCTTCGAGATCGGCCTCTTTGGCTTCGGCGGGGGCTATGGCATGCTGTCGCTCATCCAGCACGAGACGGTGGAGCATTGGCACTGGATGACCTCGGCCCAGTTCACCGACATCGTGGCCGTCAGCCAGATCACGCCCGGGCCTATCGGCATCAACTCGGCCACCTACTGCGGCTATGCGGCCTGCCACAACGCCGGCATGTCCATGTCGATGTCAGTGCTCGGTTCCGTGGTGGCCACGACGGCGCTCGTACTGCCGTCGCTCATTCTGATGATTCTGATTGCCAAGCTGTTCATGAAGTACATGAAGACGCCGACGGTGCAGAGCATCTTCTACGGTCTGCGCCCCGCCGTCGTCGGCTTGCTGGCTGCCGCCACGCTGCTGCTTTGCACGAAGGAGAACTTCTCGTCGCCCTCGGAGAACGGCTGGCAGTTCTGGATCAGCGTGGCCATCTTCGTGGCTACGTTTATCGGCACCAAGCTGTTCAAGATCAACCCCATCAAGATGATTCTCATGGCCGGTTTTGCCGGTCTGCTCCTTCTCTACTAACCAACACAAAAAAAGATGAAACGAATCCTCGTCCTACTGTTCTGTATGACGGCATATCATGCCGTCCAAACCCAAGCCCAAACCCAAGCCCAAACCCAGGGCCAGGGCCTCCGCCGCCCCTACCACCGCCGGATGGCCTACGTGACCGACACAGTGATGGTGCACGACCCCGTGATGGCCTACGAACGGGGCACCTACTACCTGCTCTCGACGGGCATGGGCCTGCAGTGGGCCACGTCGAAAGACCGCCGTTCGTGGGTGGTCCAGTCGACACCCTTCATTGAGAACATTCCGCAATGGACGCATGATTCCGTGCCGGGCTTCCGCAATCACGTCTGGGCGCCCGACATCCTGCGCTGGCACGACCGCTGGTGGCTGGCCTACAGCTGCTCTACGTTCGGCAAGAACACCTCGGCCATCGGACTCATGACGGCCGACCGCCTCAACGGCCAATGGCGCGACGAGGGCTGCATCGTGGCTTCGCGTGAGAAGCGCGACAACTGGAACGCCATCGACCCCGCCTTCGTTGTCGATGACAACGACCAGCTCTGGATGGCCTGGGGCTCCTTCTGGGACGGTATTCAGATAGCAAGGGTAGATTCTTCACTTTTCACTCTTCACTCTTCACTTCAAAAGACGATTGCCCGCCGCCATCGGCCCGGCGACCCTGATGCAGCCGAGAACCCGACCTCGAAATTTGCCGGGCGCAACGCCATCGAGGCTCCCTTCATCCTGCACCACGGCGACTACTATTACCTCTTTGTCTCGTGGGACTACTGCTGCCGCGGCGCCAAGAGCAACTACCGCGTGGCCGTCGGGCGCTCCAAGCACGTCGACGGCCCCTACGTCGACCGCGAGGGCCGCGACATGCTCAACGGCGGGGGTACACTGTTTATCGAAGGCGACAAACAGGAGTTTGAGGCGGCCGGCCACTGCGCTGCCTACGACCTGCCCAGCGGTGAGTCGGTCTTCATCTGCCATGGTTACAGCATCAGGCACGATGGGCAGTCAATTCTCATCCAGAAACCTATCACTTGGACGGCCGACGGCTGGCCCACGCTCTGAGTCAGCGGTTGGTGTAGAAGTCCGTGATGCGCACAATGGCACGCGTGCAGACAGGGCAGAACAGCTCCACCTCATTGATTTTCATCCGACATTCCTGACAAGGGCGATAGACGCCCTTCGACTGATAGCCGCCACCCTCGTAGACGCCGACATGCTGGGTGGCGGCGTTGAGTTGCTGGCGCTCTTTCTCCGACTTGATGTTGCGGTAGTTGGGAATCTCCGCGGGCGGCGTCGGCACGGGCGTCCCCTTGGGAACCATATCGGCCCACTTGCTCTGAAAGTTGACAAGCGTGGTCAGGTTAGGCTCCCACGGTTCCGTGTCGGCGGGATACATGCTCTCGTAAGCGTCATCATAGAAATACTCATCGCCCAGTCCGGCATAGCCGTGGCCGAACTCATGCACCAGCACCTGCTTGAACGTGGGATGGTCGGAGGTCGTGACCGTGAGCTGGTTGTAGATGCCGCCACCGCCGTAGGTCGACGAGTTGACCAGGACGATGATAATCTCGAAAGGCACGTCGGACAGCAGGTCGTAGATGCGGTGCATATCCTGCGACATGAGGTAGCGGTCGGAGTAGAACGTGTCGTAGTGCGTGCCGGCCGCCGTGCGCCGCCACTGCCCCAGGTGGGGAATGCTGGGGCCGCTGTCGGCCGACGGGCTGGCCACGGCCACGATGTTGAAGCGCTGCCTGAGCGACGTGAACGGCTCGTGGGCAAAGAGAGCATCGGCCACGCGCCGGCAGTCGTGATAGAACTTCCCCATCTCCATCGGCGAATAGCCTTCGGCCACGATGGCCAGGTCGACGCAGTTGGCCAGGTCGAGGCTGTCGCGTCCCTGCCATATATAATAATAAGGTATGTCGTTGTGCGCCATCTGACGAATCAATATGTCGGCCGGATCGATGGTGTGGGTCAGCTCGGCCACCACCTTGTCGTGGAAGTCGGTCAGCGTCACCGTGACGTCGACCTTCCGCTTTGGGAACGGCACGTTATAGCTCGTCTCGAAGGCACGGCGCACCCGCGTGGCCTCCTCGGTGGCCTGCCATTCCTGAAACAGTGTTGAGAACGTATGGACATAGACTGTCTGCCCGCTGTCGTGATCCCTCAGCGTCAGCTGGCCGTTGCCCCTAAGCGGCACTTCCGACAGTCTCGACCGCCGCCCGGCCCACGCCGAGGTGCGGCAGGCCTGGGCGAAGAAAATCTCCTGCGAGCGGTTGCTGCCGGCGAAGACATAGTCCAGCCGGAGTGTGGCGTCGACAAAATAATCCTCAAACTTCTGTGCCCGCACATCCGTCATGATGCAGGACAGGACTAACAAAGTCAATAGTATCCTTCTCATCGCAAATCAGTTCTTTTGCGTGCAAAGGTACTAAAAATCATCGGATTTTGCTTAAATAATTATAATTACTATTGACTTTTTGCGTTTTTTGCCGTCAGATGAGTATATTTGCACCCGAATAAATATCACTAAAACTCTTGAAGTATGAAAAAGAACGTAGTATTGATAGGTATGGCCGCCGCTGCCCTGATGATGAGCAGCTGCGCAAGTAAGAAGGATCTCGTGGCATGCCAGGACGAGAACAAAGCCCTGAGCAGTTCGCTGATGTCGACCAAGGAAGACCTGGCCGGCAAGAACGCCCGTATCACCAGCCTTGAGGAACAGCAGAAGGGTCTGCAGCAGGCCCTGAAGGCCGCCGAGGCCAAGTATGCCAAGCTGCAGGAGAGCCTCGACAAGAGTCTGACCAACGCCTCGCAGAACAACATCTCGATTGAGAAGCTCGTCGACCAGATCAACGAGTCGAACCAGTACATCCGTCACCTGGTCGAGGTGAAGTCGAAGAGCGATTCGCTCAACATGGTGCTCACCAACAACCTGACCCGCTCGCTCTCGAAGGAGGAGTTGACGGAGGTCGACGTGCAGGTGCTGAAGGGCGTCGTCTACATCTCGCTGGCCGACAACATGCTCTACGAGAGCGGCAACTACACCATCAACGCCCGCGCCTCAGAGACGCTGTCGAAGATTGCCAAGATCATCAAGGACTATAAGGACTACGACGTGCTGATCGAGGGTAACACCGACAACGTGCCCATCACCCGCGAGAACATCCGCAACAACTGGGACCTCTCGTGTCTGCGTGCCTCGAGTGTCGTGCAGGAGCTGCAGAACAAGTATGGCGTCGACCCGAAGCGTCTGACCGCCGGCGGCCGTGGCGAGTACAATCCCCTGCAGTCGAACGACACCGAACTGGGCAAGCAGCGCAACCGCCGCACGCAGATCATCATCACGCCGAAGCTTGACGAGTTCATGGAGCTCATCGGCGAGGCTCCCGAGACCGACAAGTAATCATTGCCAGCGCGAGTGCGGCAAAAGCTGTACTTTACGACCCGAAAAGCGGTACTTTGAGCTACGAAAAGCGGTACTTTTCCACCCGAAAAGTACCGCTTTTCTTTTTGCGTTCTCAACTGTTCTTTCTATAACTCAGGACTGCCCAGATAGCCATGACCGAGGCGATGCCGACGAGCGACAGCACCTGATGGGCTATGCTCAGCAGTCCGCCACCCCGCACGAAGACGGTGCGCACACCGTCGATGAAATAGCTCATCGGGTTGACGTAGGTCGTCGCATAGGCCCAGTCGGGCATGGAGCGCGTCGGTGTGAAGAGGCCGCTGAGCAGCATCAGGCACACCACGAAGAACCACATCACGAGCATGGCCTGCTGCATCGTTTCGCTATAGTTTGAGATGACCAATCCAAGCGACGAGAAGAACAGGGCCAGCAGGATGGCCAGCAGGTAGATGAGCCAGAGCGGCCCCTGACAAGTGATGCCGTAGACCAGCCACGACAGAATGAGGCAGACCGTCAGCACCAGCAGCCCGATGATCCAGTAAGGGATGAGCTTGGCCAGGATGAAGGCCCACTTCGACACGGGCGTCACGTTGATTTGCTCGATGGTGCCCTTCTCCTTCTCGCCGACGATGTTCAGCGCCGGCAGGAATCCGCACAGCATCATCATCAGGATGCCCATCAGTGCCGGTATCATGAACACCTTGTAGCTCTGGTAGCTGTTATATAGCTGCTTCACCGCGATGGCCTCGCCCTGCGGAGCCACCACCATCTGCGACAGATAGCCCGAGCCGATGCTGCCCTTGGTGCCGTTGACGGCATTGGCCGCGATGAGCACCTGCGGGCGACGCCCCTGCTCAAGGTCGCGACTATAGTTTGGCGGAACCACCACCACGATGTCTGCCCGGCTGTGCTCGATGTCGCTCAGTGCCGCTTCGTAACTGAGCTGCTGCCCCTCAAAGATGAAGTAGCGGCTGGCCTCAATCTGATGGACAAGTCGCTGCGAGAGGGGCGAACGGTCGTTGTCGACCACCTCCACGCGGATGTTCTTCACCTCCTGGTTCATCACCCACGGCATGACGCACATCACGACGATGGGGAAGATGAAGATGACCTTCGGCATGAACGAGTTGCGGCGAATCTGCAGGAACTCTTTCTGTATGAGATATTTCAGCGTCATACGGATAGTCTTTGATTGAATTTCTTGAGGGCAACGGTGAGCAGCAGGAGCGTCATGCCTGCGAGGATGCCCACCTCGGGCAGCACCTCGCGGATGCCGACGCCCATGATCATCAGCTTGCGCATGGCCTGGATGTAGTAGCGCGGAGGAATGATGGCCGCCACCCACTGCAGCACGCGCGGCATCGACTCGACCGGGAAGAGCATGCCCGACAGCATCACCGTGGGCAGGAGCAGCACCATGGCCGACACGAGCAGGGCCACGAACTGCGTCTGCGCGATGTTGGAGATGAGCAGCCCCAGCGAGAGGGCCAGCATGATATAAATGAGCGACACGCCCATGATCCAGCCAATGGAGCCCGCCAGCGGCACGTCGAGCACCGTCCACGACATCAGCAGGATGACCACCAGGATGAGCAGGGCCTGAACAAGATAGGGCACGGCCTTGGCGACGATGATCATCAGCGGCTGCATGGGCGAGACGAGCAGTACCTCCATCGTGCCGCGCTCCTTCTCGCGGACGATTGACACCGACGTCATCATGGCGCAGATGAGCAGCAGGAGCATGCCCATGATGGCGGGCACGAAGTTGTAGGCCGACTTCATCCGCGGATTATAGAGCAGTTTTATGCTGACGAAGGCCGCTGCGGGGTTCAGCATGGTCTGCTGTGCATACGACGTCCACTGCTGCGCCATGTTCGGATCGCTGCCGTCGACGAGCAGCTGCCAGCGCCCGTCAGTGCCTGGCACGAGGGCCAGGTCGGCCCGCTGGCTGCGGATGAGCTGCTCCGCCTCGGCCGGCGTGCCCACGTTGGCCACGACGGTGAAATAGTCGGAAGCGGCC
>JAFTGI010000165.1 GCA_017458195.1 Prevotella sp. | reverse complement strand
GATGCGCGTCGACAACAACATCCTGAAGCTCGACACCGTCGATCCGGCCTATATCCGCCGGCTCGACCATCCTGCCGGCAACTACGACATCAGGAGCATCATCGAGCGCATGAAGCAGTTCCACGGCCACGTCATCATCCAGACGATCTTCCTGCGCGGCCACTGTCACGGCGAGGATGTCGACAACACGGGCGATGACTACGTCCTTCCGTGGCTTGAGGCCGTCCGCGAGATCGGGCCCAGCCAGGTGATGGTCTATACCATCGACCGCGAGACGCCCACGCCGACGCTGCAGAAGGCCACCCGCGAGGAGCTCGACGCCATTGCCGACCGCGTGCGGGCCATGGGCATCCCCTGCCAGGCGAGCTACTGAAAAGCGGTACTTTTCCCGGAGAAAAGCGGTACTTTACTCGGGGAAAAGCGGTACTTTTCTCATAGAAAAGCGGTACTTTACTAAAAACGTCACGCTTAAACACAAAAACAGCGGCTTGTAAACTTCATACAAGCCGCTGTTTTATGATAAACATCAATCAGAGTTTCGAGATGACACCGAGCTGCGTGGAGCGCAGGAACTGGACGATGTTGCGAATCTCGGGACTGTCGGGCACCTGCTGCTCAATCTGGTTTGTGGCGTCGAAGACGGATGTCTGACCGTGGAAGACGAGGCGGTAGGCGTTGGCAATGTGCTTGAGCACCTTCTCGTCGATGCCGTAGGTGCGGCACATGGTGTAGTTGACGCCGCCATACTCAGAGTGCTTGGTGCAGATGATGTAAGGAGGCACGTCCTTCGAGAAGGTGGTGCCGGCCTGGATCATGGCGCCCTGGCCGACGCGGGTCTTGGCGTTCTCGATGACCGAGGAGGAGAAGATGACGCCGTTGCCGATCTCGCAGTCGCCGGCAATCTTGGTGCCATAGCCGAAGACGCACTCGTTGCCAACCTTCGTGTCGTGCGAGATGTGGGCGCCCTCCATCAGGACATTGCCATTGCCGATGACGGTCTGGCAGCCGCGGTGGGTGGCGCGGTTGATGACCACGTTCTCGCGGATGATGTTGAAGTCGCCGATGACGCACTCCGACTTCTCACCACTGTAGTCGAAGTCCTGCGGCAGTGCGCCGATGACGCTCCCCTGGTGCACCTTGTTGTTGTTGCCCATCCGTGTGCCGTCGAGAATCGAGACGAAGGGGAAGATGATGCAGTTGTCGCCGATCACCACGTCGTCCTCAATATAGACGAAGGGGAATATCTTGCAGTTGTTGCCGATTTTTGCCTTTGGACTTATTTCGGCTCTTGGACTTATTTCGCTTGCCATAATTATCAATTCTCAATTTTCAATTATCAATTATTTAGAGCCGCCTCCCAGTGCCTGGTAGAGGTTGACCACGGCCTGCATCTTGGTGAAGTCGTCGGTGACCTTCGAGATGCGGGCGTTGAGCAGCGACGACTGAGCCTGGATGACCTCCAGGTAGCTCGAGCCCTTCGACTTATAGAGCTGGCGGGTGTCCTCGACGTTCTGCGTGAGCACCTCGACCTGACGGGCCTCGAGCAGGGCTTTCTCGGCGCTGGTGTTGTAGAGCAGGAGGGCGTTTGAGACCTCATTGCCTGCCTTCAGGATGGTGTTCTGCCACGTGTTGAAGGCCTGCTCCTGCTGGGCTTGGGCCACCTTCAGTCCGGCCACGATCTGCCCGTGGGCGAAGATGGGCTGCGTCAGCGAACCGACGGCTGAGAGGAGCCACTTGCCGGGATTCATGACCATGGTGCCGGCGGCATTGGTGAACATGGCCGTACCGGTGACATTGATGTTGGGATAGAAGCGCGAACGCGCTGTCTCCACGTCGTAGAAGCACTGAGCGAGAGCCATCTCGGCGGCGTGCACGTCGGCACGGTTGGAGAGCAGCTGGATGCCGACGCCGGCCGAGAACTTCTCAGGCAGCGACTGCTCGTAGAACTTGCCGCGGGGAATCTGGTGACCAGCCTCGTTGAGCAGCAGGGCCATCGAGTTCTCCAGCTCGCGCACCTGGCGCTGCAGGTCGAGCTTCTGGGCCTGCACGGAGTAGTAGTTGGCCTCGGCGCTCTGCACGCTGGTGGAGCGGGCATAGCCCAGGTCCTTCTGCAGCTTCATCATGTCCCAGGTCTCCTTGACCAGCCCCTCCATGTCATTGATGATGTCGAGCTGCTCGTCCATCATCATGAGCGTGTAGTAGAGGTTGGCAATGCCGCAGATAATGTTGGTCTGCACCACCACCTGATAATCCTTTGTGGCCAGAAGCTGCATCTGTGCGGAGCGCTTCTGCGAGAGGATGTTACCGAAGAGGTCGACATTCCAGGAAGCCGAGATGGGCAGCTGGTAGGTCTTCGACGTCGAGGCACCGTCGATGTAGAGATGGCTCAGCGTGCCGCTGGGGGCGAAGGCCACGCTTGGCAGGAAGGCCAGCTTGGCCACCTTGAGCATGTCCTCCATCATCTTCACGTTGAGGGCCGCATTGCGCAGGTCGGTGTTGTTCTCCAGGGCGGTCTCGATGAGTTGCTGCAGCTGCGGGTCGGTGAAGACCTCGCGCCAGGGCAGCTGTCCGAAGTTCGGGTCGGTGTTGATGGGCAGCGTGTCGTTATCGACGACCACGTCGCGGATCAACCCCGTCGTGTTCACGTTGTAGGGCCGCTCGTATTTGTTGTAGAGACCGCAGCTGCTGAGCAGCAAAAGGGCCATCAGCAGACCCACCCCCTGCCCCTCCCTACGAGGGAGGGGAGTAGTCAGTTTTGCCAACGCACTCTTAAACAGGCTCCTTTTACGTTTCATATTGTGAAAAATCATATTTCCTTACTTTATTACATTAGATTCTTATCGTTTATCCAGGTAAACACTCCCCTCCCTCACAGGGAGGGGTAGGGGGTGGGTCTGCCGGGGGTGGGCTTATTTCTCAAGTTCATATTCCTTTGGTCTATGCGCATACTGAGCCAGCTCGGTGGCCACGTCGGGATTCTCCTCGTCGCCTTCGAAGTGCATAGGCGAAATCTTCTCCTGCAACGACTGGAAGATGACGAACAGCGTGGGCACGACAAAGATCTGGCAGAGCGTACCGATGAGCATGCCGCCCACGGCAGCTGCACCGAGCGTCTGGTTACCATTACGGCCGACACCCGAGGCGAACATCATCGGCAGCAGACCGATGATCATGGCCAGCGACGTCATGAGGATAGGACGCAGACGGGCGGCAGCACCGAGGACGGCTGACCACGAGATGGCCATACCCGTCTGGCGGCGCTCCAGGGCGAACTGGACAATCAGGATGGCGTTCTTGGCCAGCAGACCGATCAGCATGATGAGCGAAATCTGCATGTAGATGTCGTTGCTGTGGCCAAAGATCTTCGTAAAGAGGAAGCAGCCGGCCAGACCGAAGGGCACAGACAGCACCACGGCCAGCGGCAGGATATATGACTCATACTGTGCCGAGAGAATCAGATAGATGAACATGAAGCACAGCAGGAAGATGAGCGCCGTGGAATTGCTGGCCTTGGCCTCCTCACGGGTCAGTCCTGAATAATCATAGGTGTAGCCGGTGGGCAGATATTCGGCGGCAACCTCCTGGACGGCCTTGATAGCCTCACCGGTAGAGAATCCCTCAGCCACGGTGGCGGTGACGGTTATCGAGGTGAAGAGGTTGAAGCGGCTGATGTTCATCGGGCCGTAGACGCGATCCAACTGGCAGAACTCCTGAATGGGAGCCATGCCCGACGGGGTGCGCACATAGACGCTGTTGAGCGACTCTGGGGTCATGCGGGTGTCGGGCGAGCCCTGCACCATGACGCGGTAGAGCTTACCGTAGGCATTGAAGTTCGAGGCATAAAGACCACCGTAGTAGCCCTGCAGCGTGTAGAGCACGGTCTGCGGCGAGATGCCGGCCTGCTTACACTTGGCCACATCGACCGAAATCATGTACTGTGGATAGTTGGGGTTGTATGACGTCTGAGCGGTCTGAATCTCCGGACGCTTGTTAAGCTCGGCCAGATAGTCCTTCACGATACCGAAGAACTTGGTCAGGTCGCCACCGGTACGGTCCTGCATGACGAGCGACACACCCGAGTTGGCCGAGAAGCCAGGAATCATAGGCGGTGCAAAGGCCAGAATCTGGGCGTCCTTGATGTGGGCAGTCTTCAGATAAATCTGAGCCAGCACACCCGTAGACTCGTACGGATTGAGGAAGAAACGGTAGATACCGTCGCCCTGCCACAGTCCGCTGAGCTTCCACCAGAATCCCTTCTG
>JAFTGI010000164.1 GCA_017458195.1 Prevotella sp. | reverse complement strand
GACGCGCAGAATATTCTCGGCGTAGGCCATGTAGATGTCGACCGTGTCACCCTTCACGCGGAAGTTGCCGCGCTCCAGAGCGAGGTCGTTGCGGACGTAGAGCGACTGCACCAATTTTCTTAACAAAACGTTGCGGTCGATGTTCTGTCCCTGACGAATCTCAATGACGTTTTCTGAAAGGGCATTGGGACTGCCCATGCCGTAGATGCACGACACGGACGACACCACAACGACGTCCTTTCTTCCTGACAGCAAGGCAGATACGGCGCTCAGTCTCAAGCGATCAATCTCCTCGTTGATGGCCAGATCCTTCTCAATGTAAGTGTCGGTGTGGGGCAGGTAAGCCTCGGGCTGATAATAGTCATAATAACTGACATAATACTCGACGGCATTGTCGGGGAAGAAGCCCTTCATCTCCTCGTAGAGCTGGGCCGCCAGCGTCTTGTTGTGGCTCAGGATAAGCGTCGGCCGTCCGACGTTCTGGATGACGTTGGCAATGGTGAAGGTCTTGCCGGAGCCCGTCACGCCGAGCAACACCTGGGCACGGTCGCCGCGGCGCACCCCCTCGGTGAGCTGACGGATAGCTTCGGGCTGGTCGCCCGTCGGCTGGTATTTCGATGTCAGTTTGAAGTCCATTTCGCTTGCAAAATTACTAATTTCTGTCGTAATAAACGTTATAAATGCGAAAAATCATTTGAAAAGCTTGCTTTTTCGGGCGAAAATGAGTAATTTTGCACGCTAAAATACGCGAGCAATGAAGAAAACCGTGCTTTATATGGGTTGCCTGCTGCTCCTGCTGACGGGTTGCGCAGGCGAATTTAACAAGGTTTACAAGTCCACCGACATGGACTATCGCTACGAGTATGCCAAGCAGGCTTTCGCCGAGGGCAAGTACACGCGGGCGGTGGGACTGCTCGAGGGCCTCATCACGTCGAAGAAAGGCCGTGAGGACGCCGAGGAGTCGCTCTACATGCTGGGCATGGCCGAATACATGAGCCACGACTACGAGTCGGCTTCGGCTACGTTCAAGAAATACCACCAGACCTACCCGAAGGGCATCTATGCCGAGCAGGCTTCGTTCTACACGGGCCAGGCCCTCTATGAGGGTGCCCCCGAGCCGCGCCTCGACCAGACGCCCACCATCGGCGCCATCAACGCCTACCAGCAGTTCATGGACTTCTATCCCGACTCGCACCTCCGTTCGCAGGCCCAGCAGCGCCTCTTTGAGCTGCAGGACAAGCTGGTGCAGAAGGAGCTGCTGTCGGCCCAGCTCTACTACAACCTGGGTGGCTACTTCGGCAATATCAACTCGAACAACGAGAGCAACTACATCTCGTCGATCATCACGGCTCAGAATGCCCTTAAGAGCTATCCCTATTCGAAGTGGCGCGAGGACTTCTCGCTAATCATCATGAAGAGCAAGTTTGAACTGGCCGAAAACTCGAGCGAGGACAAGCGCATGGAGCGCTATCGCGACGCTGAGGACGAGGCCTACGGATTCCTGAACGAATATCCGGAATCGAAGAATTGCGAAATGGCCCAGCGCTTCATTGCCAAGTGCAAGAAGGTGGTGGGAGACTGAGCAAAGATAAAAAGATAATAGATAAAAGATAACAGATAAGACAATGGATTACAAAAAGTCAAAGGCTCCGGTGAATACCGTGACGCGCAACATTATGGATCTCTGCGAGGATACGGGCAACATCTATGAGAGTGTTGCCATCATCGCAAAGCGTGCTAACCAGATCTCCGTGCAAATCAAGGAGGACCTCTCGAAGAAGCTGGCTGAGTTTGCCAGCTACAACGATTCGCTGGAGGAGGTGTTCGAGAACCGTGAGCAGATTGAGATTTCGCGCTACTACGAGAAGCTGCCGAAGCCCACGCTGCTGGCTACTCAGGAGTTTGTTGAGGGCAAGGTCTATTTCCGCGACCCCGCCAAGGAAAACCAGCCGGAACTGATTGAGGCATGATACAGCGCATACAGACGGTCTATCTTTTTATCGCCTTCGTCGTGCTGCTCGTCTGCGCCCTCTGCGACCAGACGTTCATGTTCCTCTGCGGCTGGACGGCTGCCCTGTCGGTGCTGACACTGGCCGACGTGTTCCTCTACAAGAACCGCACGCGCCAGGCTTTGTTCTGTCTCGTGCTGATTGTGCTGGCCGTGATCTACTATATCGCCCTGGCCGTCTATAACCACAGCATGAACGGCACGTTGCAGCTGACGTGGCCGATGGTGCTGCCCGCCGTGGCCATCGTCTTCATGTTCATGGCCCGCAAGCGCATCATCAAGGACGAGAAGCTCGTACGTTCACTCGACCGCATCCGATAACCCCCTATGGAAATAAAGACAGCCGAGTTCACACTCTCATCGCCCAGGGTGAGCATGTGCCCCAAGGACACCAAGCCCGAGTATGCCTTCATCGGCCGTTCGAACGTGGGCAAGTCGAGCTTGATCAACATGCTCTGCCGCAACAAGAAGCTGGCCAAGACTTCGGCCACGCCCGGCAAGACCCTGCTCATCAACCACTTCATCATCAACCGTGAGTGGTATCTCGTCGACCTGCCCGGCTACGGCTTTGCCAAGCGCTCGAAGTCGGAGCTTCAGCGGCTCGACCAGATGATTCGCGGCTACCTGCTGGAGCGCGAGCAGCTGGTCAACGTCTTCGTGCTGGTCGACATCCGGCTCGAGCCTCAGGCCATCGACCTCGAGTTCATGAACTGGCTCGGCATGTCGAGCATCCCTTTCTCCATCGTCTTCACCAAGGCCGACAAGCTGACCAACGGCAAGGTGCGGCAGAACGTGGAGGCCTATAAGACGAAGATGCTTGAGACGTGGGAGGAAATGCCACCATGTTTTGTCACTTCGGCAGAGAAGCATGAAGGCCGCGACGAGGTGCTTGGCTATATTGAGCAGATTAACAAGTCGCTGATTGATGGCTAAGGAAATCCCATACCTCGACGTACAGAACCTGACGAAATCGTTTGGGGCGCTGATGCTTTTCGAAGGCATCAGCTTTTCTATTGCCGAGGGGCAGAAAGTGGGACTCATCGCCAAGAACGGCACCGGCAAGTCGACGCTGCTGTCAATCCTTTCGGGCAAGGAAGGCTACGATTCCGGCGACATCGTCTTCAAGAACGACCTCCGCGTAGGCATGCTTGAGCAGTCGCCCCTGTTCGATCCTGACGAGAGCGTGCTCGACGCCTGCTTCAACCACCAGGGTGACCCGGAGAAGGTGTTGAAGGCCAAGCAGATACTGACGCAGCTGAAGATCCGCGACCTCCAGCAGCCGATGGGACAGCTGAGCGGCGGACAGCAGAAGCGCGTGGCACTGGCCAACGTGCTCATCACCGAGCCCGACCTGCTCATCCTCGACGAGCCGACCAACCACCTTGACCTCGAGATGATCGAGTGGCTCGAGGGGTTCCTCAACCGAGGCAACAAGACGCTCCTCATGGTCACTCACGACCGCTATTTCCTCGACCGCGTCTGCTCAGTCATTATCGAAATCGACGACCGCACCATCTATACCTATCGCGGCAACTATTCCTATTACTTGGAGAAGCGTCAGGAGCGCATCGACAACCGCCGTGCCGAGATTGCCCGTGCCAACAACCTCTATCGCACGGAGCTTGAATGGATGCGCCGCATGCCTCAGGCCCGTGGGCATAAGGCAAAGTACCGCGAGGATGCCTTCTACGAACTGGAGCGCCTGGCCAAGGCCCGCATCGAGGAACGTGCCATCCGGCTGAAGGCCTCCAACGTCTACATCGGCAGCAAGATATTCGAGTGCCAGTACATTTCGAAGTCCTTTGGCGATGACGTTGTCATCATGAAGGACTTCTACTACAACTTCTCGCGCTTCGAGAAGATGGGCATCGTCGGCAACAACGGCACGGGCAAGTCGACCTTCCTGAAGATGCTGCTCGGCGAGATGCAGCCCGACGACGGGCGCATCGTCATTGGCGACACCGTCCGTTTCGGCTATTTCTCGCAGGAAGGCCTCAAGTTCGACGAGCAGCAGAAGGTCATCGACGTCGTGCGCGACATTGCCGAATATGTCGACCTTGGCTCCGGCCGCCATCTCTCGGCCAGCCAGCTCCTCCAGCACTTCCTCTTTACGCCCGAGCAGCAGCATAACTACGTCTACAAGCTTTCGGGTGGCGAGCGCCGCAAGCTCTATCTATGCACGGTGCTGATGCGCCAGCCCAACTTCCTCGTGCTCGACGAGCCGACCAACGACCTCGACATCGTCACCCTGCAGATCCTTGAGGAATACCTGCAGGACTTCCCCGGCTGCGTCATCGTGGTCAGCCACGACCGCTACTTCATGGACAAGGTGGTCGACCACCTGCTCGTATTCCGCGGCAATGGTGACATCAAGGATTTCCCAGGTAATTATACGCAGTACCGCGACTGGGAGAGACAGACACAGAAGAACCTGCAGACCCAACAGACCCACCCCCGGCCCCACCCTAAAGGGCGGGGAGTGAATACTTCTTCCCCTGCCTCTCAGGAAGGGGGCGATGGTGGGCCTGTTAAGCGGCGGCGAATGACCTATAAAGAGCGATTGGAGTTTCAGCAGTTAGAGAAAGACATTGCAGCTCTTGAGGCAGAGAAGAAACAACTTGAGGAGGCCCTCTGCGGGACCGTCACCTCGGTAGACGAAATAACCCGGATGAGCAAGCGCCTGCCCGCCCTGAACGACGAGCTCGATGAAAAGTCGATGCGTTGGCTCGAACTTTCGGAGATTGAACATTGAAGATTGAACATTGATCATTGAACATTGAATATTGATGGTTGTACAGCAATATCCTTCGCGACTCCTTGAGCAGGCCGTTCAGCAGTTTGCTACGTTGCCGGGCATCGGGCGCAAGACGGCTCTCAGGCTGGTGCTGCATCTGCTCCGCGAGGATCAGGATGCGGTCAGCCAGTTCACGAAGGCTATTGACACGATGAAGCATGAGGTGAAGTTCTGTCGCACATGCCATAACATCAGCGACACCGACCTTTGCCCCATCTGCTCCAACCCTCGTCGCGACGCCTCGACCATCTGCGTTGTCGAGAATATCCAGGACGTCATGGCCGTCGAGAACACCCAGCAGTTCAGCGGGCTTTACCACGTGCTGGGAGGATTGATATCGCCAATGGACGGAATTGGTCCCAGCGACTTGGAAATCGACTCGCTCGTGGAGCGGGTGGGCCGCGGTGGCATCAGCGAGGTCATCCTCGCGCTGAGCTCGACGATGGAGGGCGACACGACCAACTTCTACATCTTCCGCAAGCTGGCTCCCTTCAGCGACGTGCGCATCAGCATCATTGCCCGTGGCATTGCCGTCGGCAACGAACTGGAATATACCGACGAGGTGACGTTAGGCCGCTCAATACTCAACCGGACTCCTTTTGAAGGAAAATAGAACAAAGAATAATGAAACGTACACAACAGATACTGATGACGCTCTTCTGGGGCCAGCTCGCCATTCCGGCGATGCTCTACGTCTGTGGCGAGTTCCTTGACGTCGACATGGCTGTGCTCAGCGGTTGCTCCCCGACGGTGCGCTATGCCGCAACCGCAGCGATGATCCTGTTCTCGCTGGCACTGATTCCGCTGGCCCTAAGGTTGTTCAAGTTCCGGAAGATTCACGACGACCTCATTGAGCGTCAGGCCTTTGCCCTCGACAAGTGGGGCGTCGTGCGGCTGATGATTCTCGGCGACCTCCTGCTGCTCAACACGGTGCTCTACTATGCCTTCGGCTTTGAGCCTGCCTTCGGCTATCTGGCCCTCATCACGCTGCTTGCAATGCCCTTTGTCTATCCCACCATGAACCGCTGTCTCACGGAGACCGAGGAGCCCGGGGAGGGGGCCGAAGCATGAAGCTCACCATTGTTATCGTCAGCTACAACGTGCGTTACTTTCTTGAGCAGTGCATCGTCAGTGTACAGCGCGCCTGTAAGGACATTGAACATGAAATCTATATCGTCGACAATGACTCCCGCGACGACACTGTCAGCTACATCTCGCAGCGCTTCGGCGACCAGGTTACGCTCATCGAGAGCCAGCACAACCTCGGTTTTGCCCGGGCTAACAACATCGCCATCCGCCAAACGGAGGGCCAATACGTGCTGCTGCTCAATCCCGACACGTTCGTCGCTGAGGACAGCATCAGCCGGGTGATCAGCTTCATGGACGAGCATCCCCGAGCCGGCGGGGTAGGGGTGATGATGCACAATCCCGACGGCACCGTTGCCCGTGAATCGCGCCGCGGTCTGCCAACGCCCTGGGTGTCGCTGCTCAAGATGCTTGGACGCTCAGAACGTTATTACATGAGCCATCTGTCGTGGGATGAGCCCGCTCAGATCGAGGTGATGAGCGGTGCCTTCTGCATGCTTCGCCGTGAGACGCTCGACAAGGTGGGCCTGCTCGACGAGGACTTCTTCATGTATGGCGAGGACATCGACCTCTCCTATCGCATCCTCAAGGGCGGCTACGAGAACTGGTATGTGCCTGCGCAAATCGTTCACTACAAGGGCGAATCGACCCATAAGACCAGCTATCGCTACGTCCACGTGTTCTATCAGGCCATGGCCATCTTCTTCCGCAAGCACTATGGCCACCTCTCGTTGCTCGTCACCCTGCCAATCAATCTGGCCATCTACATGCGCGCCTTCATTGCCCTGATGCAGATGCAGGCCCAGCGCATGCGCGAGTCGCTGGGCTTCGGCGGTCGCAGCGCGGCTGAGGTTGACTTCTCTTTTGCCGGGAGTACCAGGATGCAGACGGAGTGTCGCAAGCTGGCCAAGCGCAAAGGTCTCTTGGGGCGATTTGGATTCACGCCCGACGAGGTGGAGACCGGTGAGCAGACGTGTCTCGTCTACGATACTCAGAAATACAGCTTCTCCGACATCATCACCGATGCGCGCCGACGCGCAGGACGGTTCAAGTTTATCGGCACCTACAGCAGCGATTCGAGAGTGCTCATCACGCCCAATGAAATCTTCAAATGAAAACTGACGGTCAGCAAATACGGCTTAGGGCGATGGAGCCTGAAGACCTCGACGTGCTCTATCGCATCGAGAACGATGTTGAACTATGGGATGTCGGGGCCACCAACGTGCCCTATTCGCGCTACGTGCTCCACGACTACATTGCCAATGCCTCAGGCGACATCTATGCCGACCGCCAGGTGCGGCTGATCGTCGAGGGCCCTGATGGTACGGTCGTCGGACTGGTCGACCTGACGAATTTCGACCCCAAACACCGTCGGGCCGAGCTGGGGCTTGTCGTTGAGCGTCCTCACCGTCGCAAGGGTTTTGCTCGCCGTGTGCTCCTTCACATTGAGCACTACGCCCGCACCGTCCTCCATCTTCATCAAATCTATGCCGTCATAGCCGCTGACAATGCTGCAGCCTGTTCGCTTTTCCGGGCTGCCGGCTATGACCAGGTGGCCTGCCTGCCCCAATGGATAGCCTCTGATTCCGGATTCCGCGATGCCATCGTCATGCAGCGCCTGTTGTAGGCGCGAAGTCACATTCTCCGGCGGAACTCTGCGCAGGTGATGGCCGTAGCGATGGCGACGTTGAGGCTTTCGGGACCTTCGTGATAGCGCGGGATGAGCAGCCGGTGCGTGATGAGCTGTCGCACCTCCTGCGAGATGCCGTTCCCCTCGTTGCCCATGACGATGATGCCATCGGCAGACAGCGGCTCCTCGTAGAGGTTGCGCCCGTCAAGCAGCGTGCCGTAGACGGGCACGTGAGCTGTGGCAATGAGCTCAGTCAGCTTAGTATAAATAATGTTCACGCGCGCAATGCTCCCCATCGTGGCCTGTACCACCTTGGGGCTCCAGGCGTCGGCCGTGTCCTCCGAACAATAGACCGTGTCGATGCCGAACCAGTCGGCGATGCGGATAATCGTGCCCAGATTGCCGGGGTCCTGCACGCCGTCGAGCGCCAGCTGAAGACCACCGGCGGGAGTCTCCTTCGGGACTTCCGGCAGACGGAAAACGGCTAATACGTCCTGCGGGTGCTGCAGGAAACTCAGTCGGCGGAGCTCGTCGTCACTGACGCGCTGAGACTTATCACGCCGGCCGTCGCACCAGCCGTCGGTGGCAAAGATTTGCAGGGGCGTGAAACCGCTGTCCAGCAGGTCGCCGACCACCTTAGGCCCCTCTGCCACGAACGCCTGCTCGGAGCGGCGATGCTTCTTAAGCTCCAGCTGGTGCACGAATTTCAGTTGATTCTTGCTGATCATGACTACAAAGGTACGACTATTTTTCGAAAAACCTTGGTTAAAAATCAATAATTGTCTCTTTCCTCCCTCATTTTTTACTCATTTTCTTTGGCTATGTGCGGAAAATCGTGTAACTTTGCACAATTCGAAAAAATACTTATTAAACCATTAATCTTAATATTTAAATTATCAATGAGTCAAAAGAGAGTTTACCTCTTCGGCAACGGTAAGGCCGAAGGTAATGCAAAAATGCGTGAGGAACTCGGTGGCAAGGGTGCAAACCTGGCCGAAATGAACCTGATCGGCGTGCCCGTTCCTCCTGGTTTCACAATCACCACCGACTGCTGCAACGAGTACTACAAGGTTGGCCAGCAGAAGATTATGGAGCTGCTCAACGACGACGTGATGGCCGCCGTGAAGCACATCGAGGTGCTGATGAACTCAAAGTTCGGCGACAAGGAGAATCCCCTGCTCGTTTCTGTCCGCTCGGGTGCTCGCGCTTCAATGCCCGGCATGATGGACACCATCCTGAACCTCGGTCTGAACGACGAGGTGGCCGAGGGCATGGTGAAGAAGACCCAGAACCCCCATTTCGTCTATGACAGCTATCGTCGCTTCGTGCAGATGTACGGCGACGTGGTGCTCGAGATGAAGCCCGTCAACAAGACCGACATCGATCCGTTCGAGGAGATTATCGAGAAGGTGAAGGAGGAGCGCGGCGTGAAGCTCGACAAGGACCTGAGCGTCGACGAGCTGAAGACGCTGGTCGTGCTGTTCAAGCAGGCCATCAAGGAGCGCACCGGCAAGGACTTCCCCAACGACCCCATCGAGCAGCTCTGGGGCGCTATCTGCGCCGTGTTCCGCAGCTGGATGAACGAGCGCGCCATCCTCTATCGCAAGATGGAAGGTATCCCCGACGAGTGGGGTACGGCTGTCTCCGTCATGGCCATGGTGTTCGGCAACATGGGCGACACCTCGGCTACCGGCGTATGCTTCAGCCGCGACGCCGCCAACGGCGAGAACCTGTTCAACGGTGAGTATCTGGTCAACGCCCAGGGTGAGGACGTCGTCGCCGGTATCCGCACGCCGCAGCAGATCACGAAGATCGGCTCGCAGCGCTGGGCCGAGCGCGCCGGCATCTCCGAGGAGGAGCGCGTGGCCAAGTATCCCTCAATGGAGGAAGCCATGCCCGAGATCT
>JAFTGI010000163.1 GCA_017458195.1 Prevotella sp. | reverse complement strand
ATTATTTTGTAACTTTGCAACGTCCATGTATTTAATATCAAACAAATAAATATGAAGTTCAGACATTTACTTTCATTTCTTGGCGCCTTCGCCATGATGACCAACGTGCCAGCACCCGTCAAGGCCATTCCGGCGTGGCCGGGCCGGCTGACCCATGTGCAGCCCGACGGCACCGTGCTCGACTATCGCATCGTTGGCGACGAGCATTGGCACACCCTACTTACGTCCGATGGCTACGAAATTGCACCCGATGGCCATGGGGCACTTTGCTATGTAATACGCCACGACGGCTCGAAGCAGTTGCTTGGACGGGCGCACAATGCGGTTGACCGCACCGCAGCCGAGACGTTTGCCCTGCCGCAGCCATGGGCTGGTGCACCGACGCATGCCTCTGCCGCTGGCCGAAGCCGACAGCCCCGCCGTCTGGCAGCTGACGGTTTTCCCACCACGGGCGAGGTGCGAGGCATGGTAATGCTGGTAGAGTTTGCCGACCGCCACTTCCAGACTGAGAATACACAGTCAATGTACACTCAGCTGATGAACGACGAGGGCTACACAGGGCGCAACGCCACGGGTTCCGCCCGCGACTACTTCGTCAGTCAGTCGACGGGGCTCTTCACGCCGCATTTCGACGTAGTGGGGCCCATCCGTTTGAGCCACGATGAGTCCTACTACGGCGGCGACGATGAATATGGCACCGACGCTGGCGCCGGGCAGATGGTCGAGGAGGCCTGCCGGCTGGCCCTCGAGCAGGGCATCGACTTCAGTCAGTACGACTACAACAGCGACGGCGATGTCGACTTCGTGTTCTTCATCTATGCAGGCTACGGCCAGCAGTATGGGGCGCCCAGCGAGACAATCTGGCCCCACACGGCCACCCTGCCCGACTGGGGCATCACACTCACGCTCGACGGCAAGCGCATCAGCCGTTATGCCTGCGGCTCAGAACTGAAGTACAGCAGCGGCACGCAACTTGAGGGCATCGGCACCTTCTGCCACGAGTTCGGCCACGTTCTGGGGTTGCCTGACTTCTACGACACGCGTCATCAGAACGGTACGCGCCTCGGTGTGTGGGACATCATGGACCAGGGCTGCTACAACAACGAGAGCCGCACCCCCTGCGCCTACTCTGCCTTCGAGCGCATGAGTCTGGGTTGGCTCACCCTCACCGAACTGAGCGAACCCGCAGACAATGTCGAACTGCCCGAACTGACACAGACGAACACGGCTTACCGTATTTCGACTTCGCGTCCTGACGAATATTTCGTGCTTGAGAACCGCCAGCAGGTGGGCTGGGACGCCTATCAGCCAGCTCGCGGCATGCTTGTAGCCCACGTGGATTACGATAAGACCGTCTGGGATCAGAACACAGTGAACAACGGCTCTGATATGCGCTACGACATCATCGAGGCCGACGGCAAGATGGGTCAGGGTTCCTATGCCACCGACCTGTTTCCCTCGCAGGGCGTCGACAAGCTCACCGACACGTCGTCGCCCTCGACGCAGATGCGCGACGGCACACCCACAGGCAAACCCATTATACGCATACGCGACGTCGGCGGTGTCATCACCTTCCGCTTCATGCAGGAACCCCTGCCGCAGCCCGACGTCCCAACGGTGGCCGAGCTGGGCAGCCACAGCCTGACGGCCACGTGGCAGGCCGTGAATGGGGCGCAGGCCTATAGACTGGAGGCCCGCCAGATGCTCAGTGCCGACGAGAACCCTGTTGTCACCGACGAGAACTTCGACCTGATGCGTGCCGGCAGCTATGGTATGGCCGATGCTGCAGAGATGGGCAGCGTGCTCGACAGCTATCTTAACCAGGAGGGCTGGACGGGCGAAGGGCTGCGCCAAGCCGGTGGGCGACTCTACATGGGTGAGGGCGCCACGCTGAAATCGCCCCTGCTCGACCTGTCGGAGCCCGATGGGCGCTTCACCGTTGCCCTGCGTGCCTTGGCGGGTGATCAGGGAGAAGCGCTGTTCACAATTAAGGCACAACGCAACAACGGTCGCGAACTGGCTGTCTCAGACGTGATGCACGCCGATACAGACGAGAGCGACGCCGTCTGCCAGCTCACGGGCGGCATCGGCCGTACCAGCGTGGTGGTCACTGTGCAGCAAGGTGAACTCTACGTCGACCGTCTGCGCATCGAGAAAGACCACGTGCCTCAGGCTGACGTCTGGGGTGAGACGGCCCACACCGTGGCCGCCACCGGCATCAACACCACAAGCGCCACACTCGACGGCCTTCTTGCCCAGACTACCTATGCCCTGACGCTGACGGCCTTGAGCGACGACGATGAGCTTTCGTCGCAGCCCTCAGCCGTGGTGCTCGTCACTACGAAGGCCGAGACTGAGTCCGTCAGTGCTCCCACCAGGACCGACGCCGCCGACGCAGTGACCTACAATCTGGCAGGCCAGCGGCTGAGCAAAGCTGTCCGTGGCCTCTTTATAGAAAGGCGTGGTCAGCAATTAAAGAAGATTGTGAGATAATAACAAAACAGTGGCTCAGTCAGACGGAACTGAGCCACTGTTTTATTAGGACAGGGCCGCAACCAGACTTCAGGTTGCAGCCCTGTCGATTTTTTAGCGCTTCATTAGTTTCACGGTTTGGCCCGTAGCGGCCATGCGTACCATGTAGACTCCGCGGCCCACCTGCTGCCAAGCACCGCGGCCCTGAGCCACGCGCTTGCCGTCGACGGTGTACACCTCGACGTCGGCCTGAGTCAGGTCAACCTGAACCAGTGTGCCGTCGATGCCTTGGACGAGGCCATAGGCCGACGAGAGCGATGATTCGCCCTGCTCATAGACAGCCACCACCTGATAGCCGTGCTGGGCAGACGAACCGGCGGCAGTCCACTGTAGCTGGTCAGCGCTGACGGTGGCCACCTTCTGCCCGTCGACGTAGACATCATAGCCGGTGAGCACCAAGGGTGTGGGCTCGTAGGTTACGTCATCGACGATGAGTGCCATCTTGTCGGTCGAGATGTTCTTAATGGCAAAGTACTGAGCACCCTCGGGCAGTTCAACGGTGTACTCCGTCCATGCGTTGGGAACGCCGCTGACCGTGCGAACCGACTTGTAGGCCGAGTAGGCAGTGGCCGTGCCGGTGGTATAGGCCACCTCCATGGTTTCCAGATAGCTTTCTGCCACTGAGCGTGCAAAGAATTTCACCGTCTGGGCCTCACCGCTGAGCTTCGGCGAGATCATCCAGTCGGCCGTGTGGCGCAGGGACGTGCGTGAGGGGATGGCGTCGAAGCTGGCAGCCACCTGCTCGCCTGAGTGACCGTTCATGTTGGAATAGATGGTGCCACTGACTTCACTGTTGTTGAAAATCATGAACGAGGTCTCCATCGACATGTTGGGATACTTCGAGCCGCTCATGTCATAGGTGCGGCCCTTGTCCTGGTCGTAGACCTTCCATTGGCCGAAGCCGTCGACCAGCCATGACGAGTAGTCTTCAAAGTCGTCGGTCACCTTCCATGGGTTGCTGACGTCGGGAGCCTGCCACGTAAGCACCACCTGGCCGTCGTCGTCGCGGCCCTGCAGGTTCTGCACAGCGGGCAGCAGTGAGGGCAGCACCCTGGTAGCGACGGAAGAGGTGACGTTGTTGTCAGTCTGCACGTCGGAAGCCGAGTCAACGAAGCCCTGGAAAGTGATGTTCTCAGGATCGTTGGGAGCGGCATTGTAGGCAAAATCGAAGGTCACGCTGTCCAGCGGGTTGATGCTGACGCCGGGCTTCTCGGCTATCGTGACGCCGTTTGCCATCAGACGCACACTGTAGTCTGCCGTAGACCGGGCCCCGAGGTCCTTAACCGTCACCCTGACGTCCTTGGGCGTGTTGGCACGCATCGTCTTAGGCACATAGATGGAGGCGGCCAGGTCGCAGTCGGGCACGTCCTCGATGTTGATGGCATCCATGGTGTACTGGTAAACACCGCCCGAGATGACCACGCGCACGATGACGCGCACCCACTCAGAGTCCTTATAGGGCGTCAGGTCGATGACGGCCTTGCGCCACTCGTTAGAACCAGTGAGCTTCTTGAAATCAATGGTCATGACGTCGTGGGTCTCGAAGTCAGAGGTCTGAACCTTGCACGTTGCCACGACATTATGGCCCACATAGGGTTTGTAGCTGAGCGACCAGCGCGGATTGCCGGCTCCCTTGAGTGAAATCTTGCCGGAACCCACCTCAGCGGCTACTGAGGCAAAGTACTCACTTCCCGAGAAGTAGAGGGCGCCCATGTCGTCGTCAGCATATTCCTGCTTTGTGGTCTTGAAGCCATAGTCGTTCTGGTCAGCCTGCAGCACCCACAGATAGCTGGCGCCACCGTTGGCAAACGATTCATGGATGGGCAGACTGTAGGGGTCGCCCGTGACGACGACGTTCGACAGTCCGAGGCCCTGGCTGTGGGCACCCAGTTCAGAGTAAGGCAGCACGTAGTACTGGTTGGTCACCTGCTGTCCGGTGAGCTTGACGTTCTTGTCGGTGAATTCTGTGTCATAGAGCTCGGAGGCACCTGGCAGTAAGTTGCCGTTTTTGTCGGCCACCTGATAGATCAGGTCTTCGGTGTCGACATAGCCGCCGTTGACACCCACCTCGCCAGGCGCATCCCACGTGATGCGGATGCCGTCGCTGACGAGCGTAGCCTTGATGTTGCGCGGGGCTTTCGGGAAGTCGATGCCCACATAGCCACTGACGCGCGAGGCCTGTCCCTTGTGATCGCCCGAGAAGGGCACAACGACGTAGGTGTTGATGCCGTTGACGGCCTTGGTGTCCTCGTAGCTCAGCTCCTGGCCGGGCTCAGGCGCATTGAAGGTGGCGATGACCTCTTCGTTGTTGCGCAGAATCTGGATCTGGGTGAGCGCGGTGAGAGGTTCACCCATGAGGTTGCGGGTCGGGGCATTGAAGCGCACGGTGGCACGCAGAGCACCCTTTGCGGCAGGCTCGACGCGCAGGTTGGTCACCGAGTCAGGCGATGAAAGCAGGGAGCTTTCCACCACGCTGATGTTGTGAATGTAGAGCTTGAAGGCTGGCTCGACGGGCGTCACGGCATGGAAGCCCACGAAGTAGGTGCCCTCCTTCTTGGGGCGCAGCTTGGCTGTGAGTTTCAACGGGATGTTCTCCTCGGCCTGCTGGATGATGCGGCGTTCAATCACTATCTCGTAGTCCTGGGCACTGGCATTGTCGCCGAAGCCCACCTCCATCTGCTCCTCGCGGGCACGGTCCCACAGCCACTCAGATGAGGTCTCGAACTCCAGGTCGTAGAGGCGGTCGCCCTGCAAGTGCAGGGGCGGCGTGATGAGCCAGTCGTCGTCATCGTTGGCGTTATAGAGGCTGTTATTGCTGCAGACGGCGCTCTTCGAGGAGTTCTCGTAGGTCCATGTGTACTTGTCGTTATTGACGTCAAGCACTGTGAACTGGCTGAAGTTGATGCTGCGGCTGAAGTCCTCTGTCCAGGGAATCTCCTCAGCCTGCCCCACGTTGATGGTCGGTGTGGTGGCGATGGCACCCATCTTGTCGCCGACATAGGGCTGTATGGTGTAATAGTAGGAGCGGAGTCCCGTCTCGTGGGGCAGCTCGTCGTAGTAGGTGGTGCCTTCCCAGTCGGTCTCGAGTGTCGAGGCATCAGGATAGCGCTTGACGATATACTTGAGGTTCCGACGGTCAAGATAGCCGTTGTTGACGCCGCGGGCAGGTGCTTCCCACGTCACGGTGGCTTCATAGGTGTCATTGTCGATGGTCAGCATCGGGTTGGTGACGGCCACAGGTGTGTCATAGCCGATGTAGGCCGACAGCTTGGCAGGCAGGCTCTCACCGGCCTCGTTGCTCAACACGACGGTAAACACATGGACGCCCTCAGTGAGCGTAAGGTCGGCAGTGACTGTGGCGCCAGGGCTCGACGTGCCGTCCTTCTGAAGGACATCGTCGACGAGCACCCGATAGTTGACGGTGCCCGTGAGGGGCTCGGTGGCATAGTTCTCTGTGGGGATGGCGAAGCTGAACTGTCCTGTCAGGCTGCCGTCCACGAAGTTGACCGACAGCTGTTCGGCAGTGCTGGGTGCATTGTCGTCGGCCAGACCGAAGGGGATGTAGAGTGCAACCACCTCCTCGTTGTTGGCAAAGGTGCCCAGGCGAGTGGCCTTGCCCGTAGTCGTGTTGACCTCATAGAGCGCCGACGAACTGGCACTGAGCATGGCAGCCCAGTACATCTTGCCCGAACGGAAGTCGATGGTGGCACTCTGACGATAGCCCTCGGGCGTCACGCCGGTGTCGCCCACGACGGTAGCATCGCCGGTCGTCTTGTCAAACTTATAGAGCACGCCATTGAGGCCGATGCCGAACACTTCGCCCTCAGCCGAAGCTGCAATCGCCACCATGTCGATGGGCAGGCGCTTGATGCTGTTCTTCACGGGTGACGCATTGGCGCTGAACTGCATCGTGCCCAGCTCGTAGGCCGCGCCGTCATCGGTAAAGAAAATACCAAACACCTGTTCGGTCGTGGGGTCGTAGGTCAGGTCTGCGGCCAGTTTATAGCTTTCACTGCTGGTCATCTGGTACTCCGTTTCCAGTTCCCAGGTGTCGGTGTTCCAGCATTGGTATTCGTTGAGCACGTTGTTGCCGGAGCCCTGCAGTGAGTTCATGTAGTGCAGTCTGCGGTTAAACCATACACCGCCCGAGTTGGCGCGCATCCAGTTGTCCAGATGTTCGGGTGACGTCACGATGACCGACTTGTCGGGCATAAAAGAGTAGACGCCGTAGAGCGGATTGTTCGACGGCCAGCCGCTCGAATTTAGCACGATGCCGTAGATGGTAGGCACATAGCTGGCCGAAACATTCTGACGGGCATGGGAGGGCAATCCGATCAGCAACAGCAGGAAGCTGATCAAAAAGGCCCTGAGTCTGCATAAGTTCTTTTCCATAGAATGAATGAATTTGGTTTGTTGTTAAGTATTAAACTGATAAGATTCACGTCGTGAGAAAGCATATACATATTTCTGTTTGCAAAAATAGCACAAATTTGCGAAACTAATGTATAGAAACAACATTTTTTGTATTTTTTTTGGTTATTTCATGGAAAATACTTAATTTTGCCGACGGAACTAAATGATTATAATGCATTCTCAAGATGAAAAGATTTTTATCAATCCTCTGCTTTGTTATCTGCATGGCAATTACCGCAGCGGCCGACGGATTCCCTTTAGGCTATTGTAACGGAGAGGTCACACGTACCGGCACACAGGGTGCCGACGGCGAAACTTGGGTTAGTGCTGCCATTGTGCTGACTGCCGACATGCTGGCCCCATTTGAGGGAGCTACCATTGGGAGCGTGCGTGCAGGACTGGCAGCGCGCACCAACTTGGACGAACTGCGTGTATGGTTGCGCACCTCGCTCGATGGTGACGACCTGGCCTCAGGAAGCATCACCACCGAAAGCGACCCCGCCATTGTGCGCGGTTGGAACGAAGTGGCGTTGGCTACACCTTATTATATTAATAAGGGCGAAACACTCTACGTGGGCTATTCATACAAGCAGCGCGGCGCTTCGAACGCTATCTCGGTGGTCAATGGCCAGACCACAGGCGCCTACTACCTGAAAGCTGGTGACGAGGCCTCTTGGGTCGACCACAGCGGTGAGGGAGTACTCAGTATTGAGGCAATGGTGACTGGTGTCCACATGCCGGACTACGACGTGGAACTGCTGTCGTCTGAGGGCCGCTTCAATGGTCAGGGCGAGATAGAGCTGACAACCACCGTGCACAATGTCGGCACACATGACATTGAGGGCTTTGTGTTGTCAGCGAATGTCATTGGACAGCAAGAGAAACATCGGACGATGTTTGCCGGCACCAACATTGCCAGCGGCGCCTCGACAAAGGTTGTACAGACCTTCAAGCCCGAGGGCGAAGGAGTGGGCAAGCAGTATCCTATTGAGGTGAAACTGGAAAGCGTGTCTGGATTGTCTGGTGCATCGGCCGATGAGAACCCCGACAACGATGTCGTGCGTGCTATTTTCAGCTATCAGCGCCGCGTACTCGTCGAGGAGTTCACTGGCGAGGACTGCACCAATTGTCCGCGCGCTGCTATGTTTCTGCATCAGTCGCTCCACCAGGACGGCTACATTAATTCTACGGCTATGATGGCCCACCACTCAGGCTATAATCCCGACTGGCTGACCTTCAGACCTACTGACATCGATTATGAATGGTTCTTCAACGGTGGTTCCGTCTATGCTCCGGCACTCATGCTCGACCGAATGGCACAAGAAGACGGCGATGGCATCTTTACACCCTGCTTCGGCCCCACTTCGCGTGAGCAGATAAGTGCTGCCATTGCGTATATGCTGCAGCGTCCATCAAAGGCATTTATTGATTTGAGCGCCACTGTTGCAGACAAGAATCTGACCGTCACCGTCAGTGGCGGTCATACGGCAGAGTTTGGCCTCACCCCTACCCGACTCACCATCTGCCTCGTGGAAGACCATATCGCTCAGCGAGCACAGGTGAGTATGAACCAGTGGCCTGACTTTGAGCACACGGGTGTCCTGCGGGCTATCAATGCCACATGGGGTGAACTTGTCGACTGGAATGGCAATCTCTTTGAAATGACTCAGACCTTCACGCTCGACGATGAATGGAAACGTCCTAACCTGCGCATCATTGCCTTCCTGCACGACTACGACGCCCTCGACCCCAGTCGCTGCGAGGTGGAAAATACGGCACAAATAACCCTTGCCGAGGCCGACGCCATCCTCACGGTCAGCAACAATGAATCTGCACGTCAAACTGTCGTTTTCGACCTGCAAGGTCGGCGCCTTCACCCTTCGACGGGCTCGGGTCTACGCATTGTGCGCCTGACGGCTCCCGACGGATCAAACTATACGCGTAAATATATCCATTAATCCTTAACATTTGCAAAAATCAAAGTTTATGAAAAAAATGACCCTTCTTGCTGCCACGGCTCTCGTTAGCCTGACTGCCGCAGCACAAGTAAGCGTAGGCTTGGAGCGTCCGAAGACTGACGGTGCCTACGATGCTTTCACCACAACCGATGCTTTTGTCAAGAGTGCCGACGGTCTTACCGTCAACTTCTACGAGAGCACCGAGATGGCCGCCAAGCGGACCACGACGAACACCACAACGCTCTATCGTCAGGGTGCTGCCGTGCAGAGTGATTTCGCCTGGAACCTGACCTGCGCAATGGCGTCTGACGACAATGCCTGGTTCGGCGCCAACGATCATCCGGCCAACGACAAGTTTGCTGAGCACTTCACTTTCGGCTTCAAGCTGAGCGTGCCCGAAGGCAAGCAGTTCAGCGTGAACGCTGTCGAGCTCTACCTTCTGGTAAGCGCTAATCCCACCTGGCGCGTGCGCATCCT
>JAFTGI010000162.1 GCA_017458195.1 Prevotella sp. | reverse complement strand
GGGGGGCTCCTTCCTCGGGGGCCGTAGGGGGGGCCGCCACCGCCCCCCACATCGACGAGATGACCGGACAACTAAGCCTGTTCTCCGATGACGAGTTCTAAGCGATTCTTCCTGTGGTGCACCATGCTGATGGCTGCATTGACGACGGCACAGGCCAGTCCCGTGCTGCCCGCCACCCACACGCGCCAGTCCTACCAGCTGGGCATCGGCCCGACGCAACTGCTCGACACCTACCTGTCGCAGGAGAAATTCAGCGGCACGGGCTTCACCTTCCTCTCGACCACCGAGCGCTATGGTTCCTATGTGTCGTACGACACCTGGCGCACGCTCATCCAGCACCAGCTGTCGCTCTCATCGGTCGACGACCGCTCCGGCTCGCGCAATGAGCTGCAGGGCGACTATTCGTTCTTCATCGGTCGCGTCGGCAAGTGGCAGGCCTGCACCTGGCATCATTATCACAATGCCATCAACGTGCAGGCCGGCGCCATGCTCAACGGTAACCTGGGCTTTATTTATAACACCAGCAACAGCAACAACCCCGCCCAGGCGCGCCTCTCGCTCAACCTGATGCCCGTCGTGGCGGCCGACTGCGACGTCAAACTGTTCAAGCGCCGCCTCGTCACCCGCTACGAGCTGGCCATGCCGCTCGTCGGCCTGGCCTTCAGCCCTAACTACGGCCAGTCATACTACGAGATCTTCTCGCTCGGCAACTACGACCACAACGTCGTTCCCACCACCTTCGTCTCAGCCCCCAGCTTCCGCCAGCAGCTGACCGTCGACTATCAGCTCTGGAAGAACGCCAGCCTGCGCATCGGCTACCTGGGCGACTACCAGCAGCTGCGCGTCAACAACCTGAAATCGCACGTGCTGCACCACCGCATCATGGTGGGCTACGTGCGCAGCCTCACCCACGTCAAACCCACCAAGACCAAGAAATGAAACATCGTGCCCTAAACATCGTCTGCTGCATCTTCACGCTCATGAGCCTGATGTGCCTGGCCGCAGCGTGCGTCAACGAAGATGAATACGACGACACGCCGCAGGGCAACCTCGAGGCCTTGTGGAAGATTATCGACGAGCACTACTGCTTCTTCGACTACAAGCAGCATGCCTACGGGCTCGACTGGCAGGAGGTGCACGCCCGCTATGCCCGTCAGGTCAGCGAGGGCATGACGCAGAAGCAGCTGTTCGAGGTGCTCTGCAACATGCTTGCCGAGCTGCGCGACGGTCACGTCAACCTCTCCGCCCCGCACGACTTCGGGCGCTACTGGTCGTGGGCCGAGGACTATCCGGCCAACGTCAGCGACACGCTGCTGCGCCGCTATATGGGCACGGACTACAAGATTGCCGCCGGGCTCGACTACACCATCCTCGACGACAACATCGGCTACATGCGCTATGAATCGTTCGCGCAGGGCATCGGCGAAGGCAACCTCGACGAGGCGCTGCTCCACATGATCCTCTGTCGGGGCCTGATCATCGACATCCGCGGCAACGGCGGCGGCGACCTGACCAACGCCGAGAAACTGGCCGCCCGCTTCTGCAACGAGAAAACCCTCGTGGGCTATCGGCAGCACAAGACCGGCCGCGGCCACAGCGACTTCTCGCCGATGGAGGCGCGCTATCTGGAGCCCTCCAGCAACATCCGCTGGCAGAAGCCCGTCGTCGTGCTCACTAACCGCCAGGTCTTCTCCGCCGCCAACGAGTTCACGCTCTACATGAAGGCCCTGCCCGGCGTCAAGGTCGTGGGCGACCAGACGGGCGGCGGCGCCGGCATGCCCTTCTCGAGCTCGCTGCCCTGCGGCTGGAGCGTGCGCTTCTCCGCCGTGCCGATGTACGACGTTGACCGCCAGCCCACCGAGTTCGGCATCGCCCCCGACTATCGTGTCGACCTGACCGACGACGACTTCCGCCGCGGCCGCGACACCCTCATCGAGTTCGCCCGCCAGCTGCTGGCCCGATAGAGCCTTCCCCCAAACCCTGATTCCCCTTCGACAGCCCCCGTGCAGAGCCATTCTGCCCAGGGGCCTTTATATTGTCGTCACGTATGGACAATTTCGTTCGTAGTTGTACGATTTCGTAAGTCCAAATGCCGGACATTATATAATTTTGCCGACAGAAAACGAAACCAATAACAACAATAAAACGAACGACAATGAAAAAAGGACTCTTTACCCTGATTGCCTGCATCGCCACGCTCACCACGGCCATGGCTCAGCAGGCCGGCGACTACTTCTACACCAACAACGGTCGCTACCAAATCACCACAGGCGAAAACCTGCTGCCCAACGGCGACTTCGCCGACGGCACCAACCTCTGGATCACCGACAGCGGCGACGAACTCGACGCCTCGATCTTCTCCATTGAGCCCGACGGCCCCGACGGTAACTACTATCTCCACGTCCTCTATAAGGAAGACGGCCCCGGCACCCCCACCACGCTGCTGCGCCGACTGCCAGTCGTAGGCGGCACGACCTATTACATCTCTTATATGGTGAAGGCCGAACAGGAGGTCACGACCAGCGTCTCGGCCACCGACATGAATGGCGACGTCGTCTTCCACATCTATGGCTCCTACACAGGCACCTGCTTCGACGCCTTCAAGGTGATGGAGGCCAGCCGCGTCGTGGACGACCGCGAGGTGGACGCCCTCATCAACCGATGGCCGTCATCGAGAACGACGCCATCAAAGCTTTCCTCGACGAGAACTCCATCGACATCACCAACTACCTCACGAACGGCACCTTCGACGACCTGCCCGTCACCGGCGACAACCAGACCAAGGCCGGAGCATGGACCATCGACGACAAGCTGCGCGAGAACAACCCCACGGCCAAGACACGCTGGTCGGTGAAATATGTTCCAGACGAAAGCCCGCGCATGGGTATGGAAAGCCACCGACGTCATCGACGAAGACTCCGTTGTGAGCGGACTCAAGGCTTTCATCAACGACAACTACACCGAGTGCTACTCCATCCACTGCGAGAAGGCCACTGCCTATGATGCCTACGCCACGCTGACCGACTCCATCAACCGCTCACAGGGCGTCTACGACCAAAGCCACGACATCGACTCCGTTGCCAACCAGACAAAGCGCATGACGCGTGCCATCAACGCCTTCATGATAGCCAACACCCAGGCCGACGAAGCCTATCTGCTGCTCGAGTGGGCCAAGGAGAATCCCCAGTTCATCGTCACCCTGTCTGACGAGCCCAGCGAGAATGCCCCCGCACTCTATCCGCTCACTTCGACCTACGCCGGTCATGACCTGCAGGGCCGTTTCGCCTTCCTGCCCGATGCGCTCGTCCTTGAAGCCAACGCCGACTATGGCCTCACGGTCAACCTGCCCGGCAAGAACCAGAACGTCATGGCCATCGACAACCTCGGCCCAACGGCGACAATCAGGACGGCCTCAACGGCTATCAGCGCACCACGTTCACCATGACGGCACCCGGCGCCCTGCAGTTCTATCTCGGCTCCAGCAACTCAACCCTCCGCATCAGCTACGTGGGTATCAACTATGCCGACACCGAAGGCATCAGGAACATTGACCATTCATCATTGAACATTGACCATTATTTCGACCTGCAGGGCCGCGCCTTTAAAAATGGTCAATGGTCAATGGACAATGGTCAATTGAGAAAGGGTATCTATGTAAAGGGTGGCAAGAAGTATATCTTAAAATAACATCGCCATGAACAATGGGCTGTTTTGGACTGCCGTAAATGTACTGAAATGTACTGATATAGAGCAATTTGCGAAAACTTAAACTTTCTAAACGAAACCGCACTTATTCGGGATAAAGGGGAACATTTTGGGAACCTTTCACTAACTTTGGGAACCTCAAAACCCCAAATTTGGGAACCCCAAG
>JAFTGI010000161.1 GCA_017458195.1 Prevotella sp. | reverse complement strand
GAGCCGAGGACGCTTATTTCTATAAGTTGGGTCCCAACGTGAAGCACACCGTCACTCTCTTCGCCAGCGACAACTGGGGAGGCGGCAAGTATTTTGCCGATGTGCAGGGCGGACAGCTCAATCTCTATCTGGCTAACCTCAATGCCTCTGGCGCTACCTATACGTTCAGCACTGGTCGGCCGAAATGGTGAAATGTTGAAATGTTGTATTTCTCGCAGTTTACGCAGATATATGCGTAAAGCGGAAGAATTCTGCGAACAAAAAGGCCCGCATCGTCGCGACGCAGGCCCCATCAAAGCAAGCAAAACAGAGAAACACAAGTGAACGAATCAGCCGAGGGCGGCGATGCAAGACGAGACGCCGAGGGCCGTAGCGATGGCCGAGAGGATGGCCAGCAGCGTCTGCACGACGAATTTAGTGAGTTCCTTATTCTTCATTCTATTGAACATTGAAAATTGAAAATTGAACATTGAGCCTTGAACCTTGAGCATTTAAAACCCCACCCCCGGGGAGGGGTTTGGGGTGGGCCTAATCGGGGTTCTCCACGATGGGCTCGTCGTCGTCGCCAGCGCCGCCGCCGTTGCCAGCGCCGCCGCCGTTGCCGCCGGTCTTGAGCGACTCGCCGAGGGTGGCGATGTTGACGAGGTTGATGCCGGCACGCAGGCGGGTGGCCGTCAGCTTCTGCTTCACCTGCTCGGGCAGGAAGCGCAGGCGGATCTTCTTGATGTTGTCGGCGGAGAAGTCCTCCAGCGAGTTGACGCCCGTCGACTGGGCCGAGAAGTAGAACGTGCCGAGGCCCTCGATCTTGACCTTCTTCGAATCCTCGAGCATCTCGAGCATGCAGCTGGCAAACTTGCGCAGGACGCCGAAGACGACGTCCTCGGTGTAGACCGAGCCGTGGTCGGCAATGTGCTGGGCGAGCTCCTCGAGTCCGACGGTCTCGGTAGCGACAAGTCGGCCGTAGTACTTGCCCTGGGTCTTCTCGTTGTTGATCTGGCTTTGGTAGACGCGATAGAGTGTACGTGACATAGTTGTAATGGGTTTTATGAGTTAAACATGTTATCCTGAAAGCGAACCTTTCTTCACCTGCAAAGTTACTACATAATCGGGGGGTCTGCAAGCGGCCCCTCCGATTTTAACGTTTGTTAGCCAACTATTTCGCAATGAAGCCGCAGCGGCCTAACCCCAAGCCGACATTTTTGTAGCCGAAGTGGAGCCAGACGCGTTCCGTCCGCAGCGAGCCCTCGATGTAGAGCTCGTCGAAATCGGCGCAGAGCCGGGCCAGCTTGGCCATCTTGCGGCAGGCATCGTCGAGGTTTTCGCAGGCGATGTCGACGGCCTCGCCCGTCAGATGCAGGCTTTTTTCAGAGCCGCCGACGGCGCGGTTGAGCTCCCTGCATCGGTAGCCGCTGTTGATTTTGATGGGCTTGCCACCGAGGGCCCGTCGTAGTCGCTCCAATATCTCGCAGATTTCGAGCATGTTGTCGTAGTAGCACATCGGCAGCGTGTTGTCGATGTCCTTATGCTTGGTGGCGCACATTTCTTCGAGTGTGAAGTGATCAGTCAGTCGGGTCATATGTCAATGGATTTTACGAGTTTCTTATATTTGCGGTTCTTGGGCTTCGAGATTAGACCGTCGCCAATCCAGCGGTGGCAGGTTGTGCCCGCACTCGACAATGATTTTAATCCGAGCATCTGCATGACGTCCTCGGTGGTGAACTCCGCGGGTAGGCGGTTGAAAGCCTCGCGCACCTTCGTCGAGCGGCGCCGCGGCTGGAAGTCCTGCTCCTGCTGCTCCAGCGCCTCGACGACCTGCTGGCCGAACATGTGGATCTGAGTGGTCAGCACGAAGTCGCCGATGAGCCGGGCAAACTCGAGGTCGCTGTCGTCCACCGTCAGGGGCTGGCCCGCGATGGCCGTGTCAATCTGTCGGAGCACGAGGCGGACGATGGCGTAGCGCATCATGATGAGCGGGATGCGCTTGCGGAAGTAGTCGAGGCAGCGGTCTTGCTCGATAGCCGCCTGGCGGGTCAGCCCAGCCTCGTATTCGTAGCAGAAGTCGACGAGCGGGCCGATGCCGCGGAGCTCGCCCTTCACCTGCTCGAGCTTCAGGCCCACGGAGCGCAGCATCTCGTCGCGCTGGAAGTCGCACACCTTCTTGCGGCGGTCGATCATGGCGTAGTCGTTCGACGGCATGGGGAAGATGCACAGGCGCGTCACGAGTCCGTCGAGCACCGTCGAGGGACGTATCTTGCGGCGCAGGGCGTCGGGAGTGCCCGTGATCACCTGGTTCCAGTTCACCTGAATGATGCCGTTGACGCTCTGGTCGTTGGCATAGTCGACGCCCGCCAGCTCGTTCTGGAACGACTTGCACTCCAGGTCGAGCTTGCCGGCCCATGAGCCCGTCTGCGCACGCAGGGCCGTGGCCAGCTCGGGCTCGAAGGTGTAGCAGTGCAGGTGCATCGTCTGCCCGTCGGCGTCGGTCGACTGGTCGTCGATGGCGTCGGTCAGTCGGCGGTAGAGCATGGCATTGGAAATCGTCGAGGGCACGTAGCGGATCACGGGGTGCTTCTCCTCGGGCGCCTCGCTGCGGGCGTTCTTCGAGGATGCGGCGCGCTTCTTCATGTCCTCGCGGTACTGCCGCTCCCAGGCACGGCCCACGTTGTCGGCCGCGCGCATCGGGGCCATGAGCAGCTTGTCCATGTGGACGGCGAACGACTTGCCGCTGGCGGCATCGCCGATGATGTAGACGAGGAACGACAGGCGGTAGTCGCGGCCGTCGAAGTGCTCCCACCACGCACGGGTCAGATACGTGCCCAGCATGGCGCCCGCGGCCAGCACGCCGCCCATGCGGTGCTGCTCGGGCAGCGCCTCTACAGCCTCACGCAGCACCGGGCTCCCACTGAGAAGACCGTCAAGTCGGCGGGCCCAAAGGGCGTAGTCGAGCGCAGGAGTTTTTCGAGCGCCTTCGTCTGCCGCTCCGGCAGCCAGCTGTACACCAGCAAGCTCCAGCACCCGCTGGACGCGTTTCGGCACTGCGCGGTAGAGGGGTTTCTGACAAGCGTCGCCTGCAATACGGGCAATCTCCGCTGCTCCACGTTCTCGGCATATCTGCTGGCCCACTGACAGCTGGCCAAGCACCCGCGCGAGTAGCTGTGGGTCGTTGTCGGTGATATACCTGAGGTCGCAAGCCAGGGCGAACAGGCTGCGATGACGGTCTCCAGCCTGCGGTTCACCTCCGTGTTGAGAAACGAACCATTCGTGAGCGATTCTTTCATAGCTGACATCGTGATAGGTCAGAGGCTCCAATTCTCCAGCCACGGCGTCGCCCTGACCGTCAGCCGGCGTAGACGGTTGCTCAGCGCCACCGACAGATTGCACAGCGCTCCGAGGGGCACCATCCACAAGAGCAGCAGGAGCCTGAGTGTAATTACCAGTGGCAGCACTGCGACCGCCACGATATTGATCACCAAATTTTTTGTCGTATTCTTCATTGCTGTAAGTGAAAATATGTTTGTCGAGATAGATGATGTCCTCGAAGCCCGGGCAGAACGACAGGCGCGAGGCGTCCTTGCACGACTCGTCGATCTTGATGCCAAGCTTCTCAGCGAGGGCGTGCTGGTTGTCGGCGATGTTGCCCACCTGCGCGTCGGCTTTGGCCACGAGGCGCAGGCCCGCGCCTGAGCTGGTCGTGTGAATGAGCATGATGCCGCGGTCGTCGGCCCAACGGGAGCGGCTGTCATAGCCGTCGGTGGCGATGCGCTTGCGCAGCCATTCCGTGGGCTTCTCCTGCATGTGGTCGATGTCGAGGATAAAGAGGCCGTTTAGTCGCGAGGCGGCCTGCTTGCGCCAGCGCCCCGTGAACCCCCGCTTCGACGTGGTCTCGTCGAACGTGGCCTGAAAGATGAAGGCGGGCAGCTGACGCTTCAGGCGGTCGGCCTCCTTCAGCGAGGCGTCGTCGCCAGCGGCGCGCAGCTCGCGGATGCGCTTGATGTTGCCGACGACGAGGTCGCTGACGATTAGCTGCGAGAAGAATTCGGCGGTTACTTCCTGCGTGGCCGAGAAAAAGTTGGGTTGATAGCAAAACATTGGTTGATTTCCTGCATGATGTTCATAAATCGTGATTGATAGTTGGGATATGCGTTCAGGTCGATGCTGAACGAGACTGAGAGTATGCCCCGCGTGCGGTTGCAGCGCACGTCGGCATGGTCGTTGTGCAGAAGCACCGCCCCGACGGGCTTGCGGGGCTCCCGTGTCGAAAGCACGGAGGCGCACGCTTCGAGCTGGCGGGCCAGCTCGTTGTAGGCATCCGGCGCGTCGGAATCGCAGACCAGGTGGGCCACGATCTTCTGCTCCTTCTTGCCCGTCGTGCGGTAGAGCTTGCTTGCCCCGCTCTTGCGGATGAGCTCCTGCTGCGGTTCGCCCGCCTGCTGCGGGCGGAACTCCATCGTGTCGTCCTCGCTGATGGCCATCGTGCCGCGGATGCGCCGCGGCCACGTCGTCGGGTCAGCGCCCACGTGGAGGGGCGCTGCCGGCGTCTGCTTGTTCATCGTCTCCATCAGCTGGCAAGGTGGTCAATGAAAACGGTGGTCTCATAGCGCGGCTCGCCCTGCTGCGTCTGCCATTCGCGGGCGATGAAGGTGAGCTCGGCCGTCACGAAGTCGCCCTCCTTCACGGTGGGCGTGGTGCGGGCGCGGTCGCCCGTGGCAAAAGCGTTGATCGTGTTCAGCCCGTCGCAGAGCAGGAAGCGCCGCTCGGCGAACATCATCGGCTGGCCGT
>JAFTGI010000160.1 GCA_017458195.1 Prevotella sp. | reverse complement strand
GCCGAGCAGGATCTCATCCCCATGCTTGACGTTGAGACGACGGGCGGACACACCGAGGAAGCCTTCTGCGACTCCCTTGCCCGCTTCCTGACGATGCTCGAGAATGCTTACCATCAGAAGCCTTTGGTCTATACCTTCCGCAATTTCTACAACAAACATCTTGTCGGGCAGCTCGATGGCTATCAGCTCATGGTGGCGATGTATGCCGATGAGCCCCCTGTGCTCGACGACCGTCGTGACTATATCCTCTGGCAGTACACGCAGAAGGGGCGCATCGTCGGTGTCAGCGGCCATGTCGACAAGAGCCGCATCATGGGGCGTCACTCACTCCGCGAACTGCGTTTCATCCGATAGCATCCCCAAAAATGAAGCGGCACTTCTCCGTAACTGAAGTGCCGCTTCTCCGTAACTAAAGTACCGGTTCTCCGTAACTAAAGTACCGGTTCTCCGTAACTAAACTCAGAACTCGCCGATGAGCCGGAAATTGATCTGCCGGCCGGTGAGATAGTTTGGCACGGCCCATTGGCGGTTGGTGACGTCGGTGACCCAATAGTAGGAGTTGACGTTCGAAATGCCGAAAAGGTTGAGGCAGTCGAGCCCAAGCCATATCTTGCGGAGCGTGAAGCGTGGGCTGTCCGGTGCGGAATATGCCAGATAGCTCATACCGATGTCGGCACGCTTGTAGGCCGGGGCACGGAAACTCTGGGCCTCGATGCCACGGTGGGGCGCTCCGAAGGGCAGCCCGTCGGCATAGGCCAGCCGCAAGGTCATCTTCCAGCGCTCAGTGCCGGGGAAATAGTCGGTGAAGTGGAGGTTAAGGGCATAGCGCTGGTCGGTGGGCAGAGGCACCCAGCCTACCCCCAGCCCCTCCCAGGAGGAGGGGAGCTTCTGTTGGGTGCGCATGAGTGAGAACGAGACCCAGGAGTCCGTGCCGGGCACAAACTCGCCATAGAGCTTCATGTCGAGTCCGACGGCATAGCCCGAAGTGAGGTTCTCGCCGTAGTAGGTCACCTTGACGTTCTGAATATTGTAAGGGACAAGGTTCGACAGGGCCTTGTAGTAGGCCTCGGCCGTAAACTTATAGGGCCTCTGTCCCATGCGGAAACGGTAGTCCATGGCGGCTATGACCTGCAGCGACTGTTGGCTCTTGATGGAGCGGTTGAGCGTGACCACGGTGATGCCGGCGCGTGTCGTCGTGTCGCGAAGTTCCTTGAAGAAGGGGGCCTGATAGTAAAGTCCGGTGGCCAGTCGATAGGTCAGGTCCTGGTTGGAGCCGGGCACGTAGGCCAGCGAAAGGCGCGGCGAAACGATAGTCTCACGGTTGTACGACCAGTTGGCGAAGCGCACGCCATAGTTGAGCGTGAAGAACGACTCGCCGCTCTGCCAGCGGAAGGCGTCCTGCACGTAACCTTCAATCCTGCGCGACGACATCTTCTGGTTGGATGCGAGCGTATAGATCAGGTCGAGCCGCTGGCCGGTATGGGGCACGGAGTAGCCGCTCGAGTCGCGCATTTCGTATTCACGGCTCTGCTCCTTGATGTCCTCCCACTTCATGGTCAGTGCCGCTTCAATGTCATGCCGGCGCAGGCGGCGGTTCAGCATCAGCTTTAAGCTTTGTACGTTGGCAGTCAGATAGTTGCGGGCATGCTCCATATAGGTGCCAACGCCAAGCTGTTCGGCGCTCTGGGTGTCGTCGAGCCAGTATTGGCCCTGAATGTCGTAGGCCTCCTGCTCCTTGGTGTGAAAGGCCGACCAGAGCAGTTTGACGTGGGTGGAATCGCCCAGGTGGCGAGTGATGGCGGCCGTCCCGAAGAGCGTGCGGAAGATGTCCTTCTCCTGTCCGTCGAAGTAGACGCGGAACGACTTGACGTCCTCCATCGTACCGAAACTGGTCTCGCGGTCCTTTGGCCGGAAGTTATAGTGGTTCTCAGAGATATTGCCCAACAATTCGAGAGTCCACCGGCGGTTGGGTTCAATGGTGATAAACGTCTGGTAGTCAAGGAAGTTTGGCTTGTATTCTCCAGTCGTTTCGAGCGAGCCGAGCAGATAGCGGTTGGTCTTGTAGCGCAGACCGTGGCTCATTGAAAACTTCTTCGACGACGTGCCTACGTAGGCAGAGGCACCGAGCAGCGAGGCCATGGCTGTAGCCTCCAGCTTTTTCGGACGCTTGTAGGTGATGTCGAGTGCCGACGACATCTTGTCGCCGTACTTGGCCTCAAAGCCTCCCGACGAGAAGCCGACGCGCTCCACCATGTCAGGATTGATGACCGACAGGCCCTCCTGTTGTCCGCTTCGGATGAGCAACGGACGATATACCTCCACATTATTTATATAGACAGAGTTCTCGTCGAACGAACCGCCGCGCACGTTGTACTGGCTCGAGAGTTCGTTGTGGGTCGACACGCCGGCCTGCTGCTGGATGAGCTCCTCGATGGCATTGCCCGATGCCGACGGCACGGCCTTGATGTCCTTCAGGTCGAGCTGTTCCGTTTGCGAGGTCTGCCGCCGCCGCTCGGTCACGACCACCTCGTCGAGCTCCTGGTCGGCCCGAAGCAGGATGCGCAGGGTCTGCGTGCCTTGCGGCTTGTAGAGCGTACGGCTGCGGGCGCGGTAGCCCACCATCGTGTATCGTATGACGACGGAGTCGGCCGTCTGCAGGGTCATGGAGTATTCGCCTTTCAGGTTGGTCATCGTCACCTTGCCTTGAGCCACGCAGGCCACCGTGGCCAGTTCGAGGGCGTTTCCCTCGTCGTCGGTGACCATGCCCTTCAGTGTAAAAGTCTGGGCTCCCATGGTCATGCATGCCATGAGCAGGGTGAGGAGCAGTAGTGTATGTCGGTGCTTAAAGATGTTCATATCAAGTAAATAACGCCGCTTGGGGCGTTTTATTATGTCGTCAGTCGCGATAAATCCAAGAAAGCAGTGCATTGATCCATCGGATTGAGCAACGGAACCAGCGGTAGGTCGAAGTCGGCTTACCGCCGAAACGGAGGATGAATTCGCGGAAGGCGTTCTTGCGGAAGGGCAGTCCGACATCCATGAAGTAGATGTGCTGGCGGCCCAACCGGTGGGCGTCCTTGATGGCATGCCAGATGGTCAGCACGTCAGGATGGAGCGTGGCATAGGTCTTGCGCCTGTAGGCCGCAAACCAGAGGTAGGCCTGCCCTTCGCTGACGACGACGGCCGAGCAGCCGATGATGTGGTCGCGATAGCGGGTCAGGTAGAGCTGGGCGTGGTCCGACTGTGCAAGTCCGACGAAGAATTTGTCGTCGGGAATGTATCGTTTCGGCTTGAGCCAATTATGCTGGCGCAACAGGCGGATGAAACTCTCAAGGTCGGCCTCGGAGCTGACCTCGTCGGTGACGACGCCCCGCTCATAGGCCGAGTCGATGCGCTGCTGCATGCGGGGGCTGATGCGCTCTTCCGGCGCCCGGGAGTGCAGCGAATTATGGATGTTCATCCAGCGCACGGGGAAGTAGCCCGATGCCCGGAATTCGCGGTAGCCGAACATCTTGTGGCTGAGCCGGCTCACCTCGATGTAGAGCATCCATCGCCCCAGCCGCGAGGTGATGGCCTGAAGCATCATGCCAAACAGCTCGTTTCGCGGAGGAATCTCCTCATCGTCAGCATTGGCGTAGACGCCCTCGCCAAAG
>JAFTGI010000159.1 GCA_017458195.1 Prevotella sp. | reverse complement strand
AGAGGCTGACCCCCGCCCACCCGTACCACCGAAAAATAAAAAGAATCGCCGCAAGCATTGGGGCCTGCGGCGATTCTTCTTATCGGTATAGTTGAGCTTTACTCGATGACAATGAGGGCATCGTCTTCCATTACGCTCTCACCCACCTTGACGCAGATAGCGGTAACCTTACCAGCCTTCTCAGCCTCAAGGGCGTTAGCCATCTTCATGGCTTCGAGGACGACAACCACGTCGCCAGCCTGCACTTCGTCGCCGACGGCAACCTTTATCTCGGTGATGACGCCGGGCAGAGGAGCCTTCACGGCATTGTTGGTGTTGACGGCGGCCTTGTCGGTAGCAGCAGCATCGCCTTCGGCGGGTGCATCGGCGGGCTTGCCGAGCACGGGCTTCTTCTTCTCGGGCTCCGGCTCCTTCTCCATCTCAACTTTATACTCTTCACCGTTCACGCATACGGTCACGATGTTTTCTTCGATGTCGCCAACGGCAACCTCGTACTTCGTCCCGTTGATGGTATACTTGTATTCTTTCATTTCTTTGTGGATTTAAGGATGAGCTGTCATTGTAAGTGCATAGCCGTTCCACTGGGTGGGATGCTCCTGAATGGTAATGAATCCCGGCTCCACGTCGTGAACGTTATTGCCCAGATGCTCATGCAGCGCAAGAGCGATGGCAGCATAGACTTCGTTTTTCATAAGCGAAATGTGTTTACGTTGAGTAAGAATTACATCGGGATGTTACCATGCTTCTTGGCGGGCAGGGCGTCGCGCTTGGTAGCGAGCTGAGCCAGACCGCGGCAGATGCGGAAGCGCGTGTTGCGCGGCTCGATGACATCGTCGATATAGCCATACTTGGCTGCCTGATAGGGATTAGCGAAGAGCTCGTTGTACTCGTCCTCCTTCTCAGCGATGAAGGCCTTGACGTCCTCGCCGGCTTCCTTCTTAGCCTTGGCTTCCTTGGCATAGAGCACGGCAGCAGCGCCGGAGGCACCCATCACGGCAATCTCAGCCGAGGGCCATGCGTAGTTGAGGTCGGTGCGGAGCTGCTTGCAGCCCATCACGATGTGCGAGCCGCCATACGACTTGCGGAGCGTGACGGTGATCTTGGTCACCGTGGCCTCACCGTAGGCATAGAGCAACTGGGCGCCGTGCAGGATGACGGCATTGTACTCCTGACCCGTGCCGGGAAGGAATCCGGGAACGTCGACGAGCGAGACGATGGGAATATTGAAGGCATCGCAGAAGCGGACGAAGCGGGCACCCTTGCGCGAGGCGTTCACGTCGAGCACGCCTGCGTAGCTCATGGGCTGGTTAGCCACGATGCCGACGCTCTGGCCGTTGAAGCGTGCGAAGCCGACGATGATGTTCTTGGCGAACTTAGGCTGCACCTCGAAGAACTCGCCATTGTCGACCACGGCACCGATGACCTTGTACATGTCGTAGGCCTCGTTGGGGTTCTCGGGGATGATGGCGTTCAGGCTGTCCTCCATGCGGTTGATGGGATCGTCGCACTTCTTGCGGGGAGCCAGCTCCATGTTGTTCGACGGGATATAGCTCAGCAGCGCCTTGATCATGGCCAGGCCTTCCTCCTCGGTCTTAGCCGTGAAGTGGGTCACACCGCTCTTCGTAGCGTGCACCGAGGCACCGCCCAGATGCTCCTGGTCGATGTCTTCGCCCGTGACGGTCTTCACCACCTTCGGGCCTGTCAGGAACATGTAGCTCGTGTTCTCCATCATCAGCGTGAAGTCAGTCAGAGCGGGGCTATAGACGGCACCACCGGCGCAGGGGCCGAAGATTCCGCTGATCTGGGGGATGACGCCCGAGGCCAGGATGTTGCGCTCGAAGATCTCAGCATAGCCGGCCAGGGCGTTGATGCCCTCCTGGATGCGTGCGCCGCCCGAGTCGTTGATGCCGATGACGGGAGCGCCCATCTTCATGGCCATGTCCATCACCTTGCAGATCTTCTGGCTCATCGTCTCAGAGAGCGAACCGGCGTGGACGGTAAAGTCCTGTGCGAAGACGAAGACCAGACGGCCTTCGATCGTGCCGCTTCCGGCTACGACGCCGTCGCCAGGGAACTGCTTCTTCTCCATGCCGAAGTTATGGCAACGATGCTCCTTGAACATGTCGTATTCCTCGAACGACCCCTCGTCGAGCAGCATGTCGATACGCTCGCGGGCGGTGTACTTGCCGCGCTCGTGCTGCTTCTGAATGGCCTTCTCACCACCACCGAGGCGTGCTTTCTCGCGCTTCTCTATCAGTTGCTTAATCTTTTCTAATTGCTTTGTCATTGTTTTTTGCCCCCTCAGTTAGGGGGTGGGGGGTCTGAACAAGCGGAAATCAGACCATTTAAGATGTTTATTAATATCGGGAGTCTGCGCTTGTTCAGACCACCATCCCCCTAACTTAGGGGGCTAAGGTTAATGTTCGCAGAGCTCGGTCAGCACACCGGCGGTTGACTTCGGGTGCAGGAATGCGATGTTCAGGCCCTCAGCGCCACGACGGGGCTGCTGGTCAATCAGGCGCACGCCCTTCTCGCTGACCTCAGCCAGTGCGTTGGCCACACCGTCCTCGATGCAGAAGGCCACGTGGTGCACACCCTTGTTGCCCTTGTCGAGCCACTTCTGGATGGTGCTTTCGGGCGACGTCGGCTCAAGCAGTTCGAGCTTCACCTCGCCGCACTTGATGAAAGCGGTCTTCACCTTCTGGTCTTCGACAACTTCAGTTGCGTAACACTTCAAGCCAAGCACGTTCTCGAAGAACGGGAGGCTTTCCTCAATGCTCTGGACAGCAATGCCCAGATGCTCAATGTGTGAAATCTTCATATCGTTTAAAGTTTAACGGTTAAAATTTGCCGCAAAGTTACATATTTTTTCTCATTCTGCCAAACTTTACTTGTTTATCTTTGTTAAATGCCATGCAGCGGTCTTTGGTACATTTGTGAATGAAAATGTCGTTTTGTACTATTGTACCATTTCTCGCGCTTTACGCATATATCTGCGTGAAGCGCGGGATTTCAGCGGACAAAAAGACCCGCGTTCTTTT
>JAFTGI010000158.1 GCA_017458195.1 Prevotella sp. | reverse complement strand
TGATAGCTTTCCCATATTCTCTCAAAATCCTTGCTACTTGCCATAACGTAAACTTTTTGTTTGCGTCGGCAAAGGTACGCACTAAATATATTATGACCTAAAAAGCAATTGAGTGCTTACGGTCATAATCCCTCCTACCTTGGACTATTCTCTGGAAATATCCATTGAAGGTAAGCACTCAATTACTTCGGAAGTCCTTTAAACAAAGGGCATCCTGTCTTTGAGATTTTTCTTGTTTAACTAAGTTTTAAGTATTTTGCATGGCTATTCATCACCTCGTGACAGACTCAGTGATGTCGAAACACCAGAGGGTCACTTCCTTGCGGAGTAACCTGTTAAGTTGTTTCTTACAAGACAATTACCGGTTTTGCATCAAAAGACTCTTGATGAACTCTTGTATGTCTGTTGAACAAGCACATAGGGCTTGATGCATTCCAAGCGGGAGATTTGCTCGATGATGGCCCCTGTGTGGGGGGCAAGTCCAACTGTTTTCATACGTCAAACGGTTAGTCGGCGGTTCAACATCTTAGTAGACATCGCCTTTACATAGCTCTGAGGACGCTTTGCATGGAAATAGTACCATGCAACTAACTGCAAAATTACGAATTATTTTTGAAACAACCAAGCATTTCTTAGATTATCTGCGCTGTCAGGCACTCATATTCATCTTTTGAAAGTCAAGAAGGGGGGCTTTTCGAAAGTAATATAGGGGTATATTACCTTCAAAAAGCACCACTTTGTAATCAATTATAAAGCAGATGCCTATTCATCGCCCGGAGGTCGTTGATCTGGTCTATGTAATACTGACGTTCCATATCAGACAATGACAGGGAAGAGTCACTTAAAGGGACGTTTAGAGATGGACGGTTGCATTGAAAGACTTGAAGGTCTGGCGGTTGAGGCGCGTCACGAGGGGCATGAGGCGGCTGAGCGGACCTGAGGGCTGGGGATGCTGCTGCCAGTAGCGCTTGGCTGCCGTGCGGCAGTCGACATTGGCGGTGGCAATGTAGAGGGCGGCCAGCAGATAGGCTTGTTCGGGCGTCGTCGGCTCAAGGGTGCCGTCAAGCTGGCTGTTCAGCTCGGCTATCAGCGATTCGCGGCCCTCAACGTCGTTGCGCAGGGTGGCACAGATGAGCATCATTGCCCGGAAGCGGAGATGCGACGGGACGTCGCTCATGCGTACGTAACTGTAATGATAAAGATGGTTGAGCGTTACAACGTCTTCCTCCTGACTGATGCGCTTCATGCGATGATAGAGGATGGTCAGGAGCTGGGATTCGACATTGTCGATGAACCGGTCGTTGAGCAGGGTCTCCACCGAACGGGCCAGATGGATGTCGGAGGGCTTGCAGTCGTAGAGCGTCAACATCTTCTCGCCATTGAAGAAGGGGATGCCCAGGGTCATGCTGATGCCGCCTGCGGTCTGGTGCACGTCGAGCACCTTGGCTTCGGTATCCTTAAAAGTGCCTGTACGGATGACGACGGTGTCCTGAGCTTGGATGTCGACGACGGGATCGCCGAAGGTGAAGCGCTGGCGGTTCTCACAGCAAATAGTGACAAACGGCGTCATCATCTTGTCGGGCATGATGATCCGACGGCCGTAGCGACTGCGATAGAAATAGAGATGAAGGCGGCCATCACGATTCCAGGGCTGCTCAACGAGTGTTGAAATCTCGTGCGAGGTGGCCCGAATAAAGACATAGTTGTGCAGGGCCGCCCGCAGGTCATTGCTCTCGGTGGCCAGGACGGTCTGTCGACTGGCGTCCTTGGCATACTTGTCGGGCACGGCCTTAGGCAGGAACAGATATGGAATGAAGTATTCGAAAAGGCGCAGTCCTCGCTGGCGCCGCCATTCGTTTTCCTGCTGCAGCAGGCGCTCGATGTGGCGGGGCTCCAGATGGAGCATGACGTACCAGTGCATACCGCTGCTCAGCGAGGGGTCGTGGTTCATCAGTTGTGTCATTGGCATAGAATCTTCTTGCCCCTTCCTTTGTGTCTGGTCGGGGCTAAACTTGTTTACCATCAGTTACGAACGCTGGCAAGAACATCGTCTTGCGGACTCTCGATAAGCACCCTGAAGTGCTCTCGCTCCGGACAGCTTTCAAACTTGTCTTACAGTCGCCACGCAGCGGTGACGACGGACTTTGGAATCAGCAAGCGCTCATCGGAATCATGGTCGGGAGTTGACCGGAGGATACGAAAAAAGCGTGAACTTCTCACTCTGCCTGCCCGTCTCTTTAGGTCCTGAGAAAACCTTTGCTATAAACAGACAGAATTTGATGCTCACGCCGTGGTATATCATCATGCTCCCAAAAGGTGTGCTGACGGCATGGTTAGCCATCTACACACCCACGGGAGAGCATTTTCATACCAACCCGTCGCATCTACTCTGCAATGTCTTTGATAGCAAGTTTGAATTTCTCAGGTTCAAAGAAACCAAAAACAAAGCGTTGTAAGACGCTGTTCCCAAATGTATTGGCCCACACCTTCACAGCCGTCGACGACGGCATGTACGGCGTGAACGCGGTGCAAAGGTACGAATTATTTTTGGAAACACGACAATTGTGTGGATAAAAAATGTTTAACGGTGCTTTTTTATAATTGTTTCATGTGTAAGCGCGAATGGGGAGCAAGTAGTTAAAAAACATTAAACCAACAAACAAAATCGCGGGGCATCACGGCCAACTCCTAACTTTTTATTACCTTTGAAGCCAAATTGTGAATATACAACTCGTAATCAGTAACTAAAACAGTTAAATGATGGACTCTCAAGAGAATGCCCTTGTCAATGCTTCGCAAGTCGAAGAACCGGCAAAAGAAGAAGTGAAGGTGGAGGAGACGGTGAACGAAGCACCCGAAGCTCCCGTAGTTGAAGTTGAAGAAGTCGCTGAGGTGGCTGCTTCGCCCGCTGAGGAATCAGCTGAGCCCGTGGAGGAAACAGCCGAGCCCGCTGAGGCCGAGGCTGCCCCCATAGCCCAGGAGGACGCTGAACCGGCCGAGGAGCGCAAGGTCTATCAGACCAAGCAGGAAGTGCTCGACCGCGTGAAGGAGATTGCCCACGGCGAGGAGGCTCCCAAGAAGGACGAGGTGGAATACCTGAAGACGGCTTTCTACAAACTGCACATCGCCGAGCGCGAAGCACAGATGAAGGAATACCTGGAAGCCGGCGGCGACCCCGCTACCTATCAGGTGGTGCCTGATCCCGACGAGGAGGCCTTCAAGGCGGAAATGGGCATAATCAAGGAGCGTCGCCAGCAGCAGTTCCGCGAGCAGGAGGCTGAGAAGGAGGTTAACCTGAAGAAGAAGCTTGAGATCATCGATAAGATCAAGGCGATGGTGACTTCGCCCGAGGAGGCCAACCGTGCCTATCAGGAATTCAAGGCCCTGCAACAGGAGTGGAAGGAAATCAGGAACGTGCCTGCCGAGAAGGCTAATGAGCTGTGGCGTAACTATCAGCTCTATGTGGAGCAGTTCTATGACCTGCTGAAGCTGAACTCGGAGGCCCGCGAATATGACTTCAAGAAGAACCTTGAGATTAAGACACGCCTCTGCGAAGCCGCTGAGAAGCTGGCTGAGGAGACCGACGTCATCAGTGCCTTCCATCAGCTGCAGAAGCTGCATCAGGAATATCGTGAGACGGGCCCCGTCTCGAAGGAGCTGCGCGAGGAAATATGGCAGCGCTTCAAGGCTGCCTCGACCGTCATCAACAAGGCTCACCAGCAGCACTTCGAGAGCCTCAGGGCCCGCGAAGAGGAGAATCTGGCGAAGAAGACAGCCCTCTGCGAGAAGGTGGAGGCCATCGCAGCCGAGGAGAACAAGAATGGCGGCGACTGGGACCGCCACACGCAGGAGATCATCGCCATCCAGCAGGAATGGAAGACCATAGGATTCGCCCCGCAGAAGATGAACGTGAAGATCTTTGAGCGCTTCCGTGCTGCCTGCGACGATTTCTTTGCCCGTAAGGCTGAGCACTTCAAGACGCTGAAGGACACCTATAAGGACAACGCCGACCGCAAGCGTGCCCTCATTGAGAAGGCCAAGGCCCTGCAGGACAGCACCGAATGGCGCTCGACGAGCGACAAGCTCATCGCCCTGCAGAAGGAATGGAAGACCATCGGCATGGTGCCGAAGAAGCTGGGCGACCAGCTCTGGGAGGAATTCCTTGGTGCCTGCAACAAGTTCTTCGAGGCCCGCAATGCCGCCGGCGCCGGACAGCGGTCGGAGGAGCACCAGAACCTGGAGAAGAAGCGCGACGTCATCAGCCGCATGAAGGCTGCTGCCGAGGAGGCTGGCGACAACCTGCAGGAGCGCATTCAGAAGCTGGTGGAGGAATACAACGGCATCGGTCATGTCGCCTTCAAGGAGAAGGACAAGCTCTACGAGGAGTATCATGCCGTGCTCGACCGCCTCTACAAGGACCTGAACATCAGCGTCACCAAGCGGCGCCTGAACAACTTCAAGCAGAACCTGAAGCAGGTGGCTGAGCGTGGCGAGGCTGCCCTCGACAACGAGCGCACAAGGCTGATGCGCCAGTACGAAGTCCTGAAGCAGGAGGTGCAGACCTACGAGAACAACCTCGGATTCCTGAGCGTCAGTTCAAAGAAGGGCAACTCGCTCATCGACGAGATGAACCGCAAGGTGGAGAAGCTGAAGGGCGACCTGCAGCTCGTTAAGGACAAGATCAAGGCCATCGATGCAGAGAACGCTGCCAATGAGCAGTGACTCTGTCAAATATCATCAACGGAGGGTGTTTTTCAACACCCTCTTTTTTTTGTAAAAACAATGGGCCCCACGATATCTCATCGTAGAGCCCATAACAACACAAACACAAAATCAGTCAATTATTCAAATGACTGGAGATTTCTATCAATTATTATTGTATGCCGTCCTGACGCAGCTTCTCCTGCCAACGCCAGGCGCTCTTCAGCACCTCGTCGGTCGGCGTGTCGGCACGCCAGCCCAACACCTTGTTGGCCTTGTCAACATTGCCCCAGACTTTCTCGATGTCGCCTTCGCGCCGCGGTGCATACTCCCAGTTGACTTTCACGCCAGTAGCCTTCTCGAAGCCCTCGACGACTTCGAGGGTGGAGAGGCCGCGGCCAGTGCCGATGTTGAAGACTTCAACCGGATCAGTCTCGGGCTTGTCGAGCACACGCTCCATGGCCTTCACGTGAGCCTTGGCCAGGTCGACGACGTAGATGTAGTCGCGGATGCAAGTGTGGTCGTGCGTATTATAGTCGTGACCGAAGATCTTGAGCTGCTTGCGGATGCCGATAGCCGTCTGTGTGACAAAGGGAATCAGGTTCATGGGCACGCCGTTGGGCAACTCGCCGATGAGGGCCGACGGATGGGCACCGATGGGATTGAAATAGCGCAGGATGATCGACTTGATGGGAGCACCGGAGTGGATGTAGTCCTGAATGATCTCCTCGTTGATCTGCTTCGTGTTGCCATAAGGCGACAGGGCTTTCTGGATGGGGGCCTGCTCAGTGACGGGCAGGTTTTCCTCAGTGGGCTGGCCATAGACGGTGCACGACGAGGAGAAGATGATGCCCTTCACGTCGTACTTCGGCATCAGTTCAAGCAGATTCAGCAGCGAGGTGATGTTGTTGCGATAGTAGAGCAGCGGCTTTTCAACGCTCTCACCCACGGCCTTCGATGCGGCGAAATGGATGATGCCCTCAATCTTGGGGTATTTGCGGAACACAGCCTCCAGGGCTTCCATGTCACAACAGTCAACCTTCTCGAATGCGGGACGCTGGCCTGTAATCTTCTCAATGCCGTCGACAACGGCAGCGTTGGAGTTTGAAAGATTGTCGACAATCACGACTTCATAGCCTGCCTGCTGCAGTTCCACGGTGGTATGACTACCGATAAAACCGGTGCCTCCAGTTACTAATATGGTTTGCTTCATTTGTTTGAGATTATTATTTCTTGCAAAAGTACGACTTTTTTTATAATCCCGGACGGTCTGTCACGTTAAATTGAGTTAATCAAAGCCCAAACAGCGTCCTGAGACCGCCATCGACACCCGAGAAGCCCATGAAGGCAAGGCTCAGCAGTCCTGCTGAGACCAGCACGATGGCCATGCCGCGCATGCCCTTGGGCACGGCGGTCATCTCGAGCTGCTCGCGCATGCCGGCAAAGACCGTGAGCGCCAGGCCGAAGCCAAGGGCCGTCGAGAAGGCATACATGATGGACTGTGCGAAGGAATAGTCCTTCTGAATGACCAGGATGGCCACGCCGAGCACGGCGCAGTTGGTGGTGATGAGCGGAAGGAAGATGCCCAAAGCCTGATAAAGGGCTGGCGACACCTTCTTCAGCACAATCTCGACCATCTGCACGAGCTAGGCGATGACGAGGATGAAGGCAATGGTCTGCAGATACTCCAGTCCGAAGGCCTCGAGCACAAACTTCTGGACGAGCCACGTCACGATGGTGGCCAGGGTAAGCACGAAGGCCACGGCGGCCGACATGCCCAGCGACGTCTCAATCTTCTTCGAGACGCCCAGGAAGGGACAGATGCCCAGGAACTGCGCCAACACGATGTTGTTGACGAAGATGGCCGATATAAAGATCAGTAAGTATTCCATGAGTTACGATTTTTTGATTTTTTTGACGATGGCAATGAGGAAGCCGAGGGTGATGAAAGCACCGGGAGGCAGGATGAACAGCAGCACATTGTAGGTCTCGGGCAGCAGAGTGAAGCCAAAGACAGAGCCGGCACCCAGCAGTTCACGGACGATGCCGAGCAGGGTCAGGGCGATGGTGAAGCCCAGGCCGATGCCGATGCCGTCGAACAATGAAGCCACGGGCGAGTTCTTGCAGGCAAAAGCCTCAGCGCGCCCCAGGATGATGCAGTTGACCACAATCAGCGGAATGAAGAGTCCGAGGGCCTTATCAACGTCAGGCAGATAGGCCTTGATGACCATCTGAAGGATGGTGACGAAGGCTGCGATGACGACGATGAAGACGGGGATGCGCACCTTGTCGGGCGTCAGGCTCTTCAGGAGCGAGATGACGAAGTTGGTGCAAATCAGCACGACCATCGTTGCCAACCCCATGGATAGACCGTTGACGGCCGAGGTGGTGGTGGCGAGCGTGGGGCACATGCCCAGCATCAGGACGAACGTCGGGTTCTCCTTGGTGATGCCGTTCTTGATAATATTGATATAATTCATAGCTTAATCCTCCTTCTTTTGTTGAGTTGCACCTGTTGCACCGTCGAGGGGTGTGGCTTTGTAGGCATTGTAGGCATTGTTGACCGCCAGCAGGAATGCACGGCTGGTGATGGTTGAGGCAGTGATGGCGTCGACCTGGCCGCCGTCCTTGCTGACCCGCAGGGCCTCAGCGGGGCTCTTGCCGATGATGTCGCCCTTCTGTCCTTTCTGGAACCACTGGTCGGCCTTGGCACCCAGTCCGGGCGTCTCAGCATGTTCAAGCAGCGTGTAGCCGAGAATCTCGCCTTCGGCGTTGAAGCCGACAAGCACCTTCAAGTCGCCGCCGAAGCCCATGGTCGTGCTTTCGACGGCAGCACCGAGGTCGTTGCCCTCATTGTCCTGCGTCTGATAGATGACGTAGACGAATTCCTTCCCCTTGGCATCGGTCTGGCGGACCGTATCGGTCTTGGCCACATTCAGGTTGTCGCAGGCCATCACGGTCTTGATGCCGTCGGCCAATGCCTTATCCTTCTGTTGGGCAATGGGCCCGCTGGTCAGGCTGTTGACAGCTGCCAGCACGCCGCCCATGATCACGGCCACGCCCGTCAGGACGAGGACCATGTTGACGAGAGATGATTCGAGCTTTTTCATTTCTTTACCTCCTCTCCGAAGCGACGCGGCTTCACATAAGTATTAATAAGCGGTGTAAACGCATTCATGATGAGAATGGCAAACGACATGCCTTCGGGATAGGCACCCCAGTTGCGAATGACAATGGTCAGCAGGCCGATGCTGACGCCATAGATGAGCTGTCCGCGGGGCGTCATGGGCGAGGTGACGTAGTCGGTAGCCATGAAGATGGCGCCCAGCATCAGACCACCGCTCAGGATGACAGCAAACGGATCGGCATAGATGGGATTAACCATGTGCATGATGGCACTGAAGACGAACACCGTCCCGATGATGCTCACGGGAATGTGCCAGGTAATGATGCGGCGGTAGAGCATATAAGCAAAACCTATCAGCAAAGCGAGACCGCAGATCTCACCGATGGTGCCGGCACCGCCCCAGGCAGAGTGGTTGCCGAGAAGCAGCGAGAAGGCATCAGGCAGATTTTCGAGCACGGAGGCATCGCCGTTCTTGATGGCCTGTTTCATCAGGGCCAGCGGCGTTGCGCCGGTCTCTGCATCCGCATAATCAAGCAGGTGTCCCGGCACGGGCCAGGTGGTCATCTGAGCCGGGAAGGCCACGAGCAGTGCGCAGCGGCCTACGAGTGCCGGATTAAAGATATTGTTGCCGAGGCCACCGAATGTCATCTTGGCAACGCCAATGGCAAAGAGGGCTCCGATGAACACAATCCAAACGGGCAGGTTCGACGGCAGGTTCATGCCCAGCAGCAGACCGGTCAGCATGGCGGAGCCATCGAGGATGGTCGTGCGCGGGTTCTTCAGGATATACTTGTTGATGGCCCACTCGAGGAAGATGCACGACACGACGCTCGACAGGCAGACGATGGCTGAGCCGATGCCGAAATAATAGAACGACACGAGCAGGGCCGGCAACAGGGCTATCAGCACGCCATACATGTTGCGCTCCACTGTGTCACGGCTGTGTGCGTGGGGTGATAATGATACAATCAATTTTCCCATTGTATATTGTTGTTTCGTTTAACGACTTTATTACTTTTTAGCAGAACGACTGCGTATGATGCCCATCACGGTCGACTTGCCCTGACGGATGTTGTCGAGCAGCGGACGGTGAGCAGGACACGTGTACTGACACGAGCCGCACTCGATGCAGCTCACGATATCCTCATGCTCTGCCCTTTCCCAATTCTTATAAGCACTCAGCTTGGCCAGCAGATAAGGCTCCAGTCCCATCGGACAGACGCCCACGCACTTGGCACAACGGATGCAGGGCTCGGCCTCCTTGCGCACGGCATCATCGCCGGAGAGGATGGTCACCGAGTTGGTGCCCTTACAGACGGGCACGTCAAGATTTGACAGTGCCTTGCCCATCATGGGGCCGCCGGCCAGCAGCTTATTGTCGCCTTCGGGCATGCCGCCGCAGGCTTCGATCAGGTCGCGCATCGGCGTGCCCATCCTGACGAGGAAATTGCCTGGATGATTCAGCTTCTTGCCCGTCACGGTCGTATAACGTTCAAAGAGGGGCTTATGCTTCATAACTGCCTCATAGACAGCATAAGCAGTGCCGACATTCTGAACTATTGCTCCAACATTGACGGGGATAGCAGGCGGGGCGGGCACCTGACGGCGGATGACGGCATCGACAAGCTGTTTCTCACCGCCCTGAGGATACCTTTGCTTCAAGGGAACCACCTCGACGTGGTACGTCGAGGCTCCGAACACCTGAGCGGCCTTCTGCGTGAGCAGTTCTATGGCCTTGGGCTTGTTAGTCTCAATGCCGATGTAGCCGCGGGTCACCTTGGCGGCCTTCATGAGCAGTTCCAAGCCGACGAGAATCTCATCGGCATGCTCCATCATCAGACGATAGTCGGCCGTGATGTAAGGCTCGCACTCGACGGCATTGATAATGACACATTCGGCTTTGGCCGTGGGCGGTGGCGTGAGCTTGATGAACGTTGGGAATCCTGCACCGCCCATGCCCGTGATGCCAGCTTCTTTCACGCGGTTGACAATCTCCTCGGGCGTCAGTTCGGGGTGGGCAGCCAGGGTCTCCAGCTTGTCAGAGCGGTCGATGGAATCCTCCCACTCGTCGCCCTCGACATTAACGATGATGACCGGCTTGCGATAGCCCGTGGCATCGATGGCCGTGTCAATCTTAAAGACCGTTCCGCTGACCGATGAGTAGATGGGGGCAGAAACGAAGCCGCCTGCCTCAGCCAGGAGCGTGCCCACCTTCACCTTGTCGCCTTTCTGGACGACGGGCTTGGCGGGAGCACCGATGTGTTGCGACAACGGGAAGACGGCCTGCTTGGGCAATGCTGCCACTTGGGTTGCCACCTCGTGGGTCAGCTTGTTCTCCGCGGGGTGGATACCGCCTATACGGAATGTTCTGATCTTCATGCTTCTTCCTCCTTCTTTTCTACAGGTTCAACGACTTCCAGCTTGGGCTTGGGTGCCGGGAAGTTCACCGCATGGATAGCCTTCGTCGGGCAGACTTCAACACACTTCTTGCACAGGCGGCACTTCTGCGGGTCGATGTAGGACACGTTGCCGTCAATCGTGATAGCCTCGAACTTACACTCCTTGGCACATTTGCCGCAGGCAATACAAGCTGCCTTACAAGCCTTCATGGCGGCTGCGCCCTTGTCGCGGTTCACGCAGCTGACGAATACCCGGCGGCCCTTGGGCCCTTTCTTGCGCAGTTCAATAATACCGCGGGGGCATGCCTTCGTACAAGCGCCACAGGCCGTGCAGCGCTCCTCATCGACCTCAGCCAAGCCGGTCTCGGTATTGATGTGAATGGCATCAAACTGACAAGCCTCCACACAATCGCCGCATCCCAGGCAACCGAAGCCACAAGCCGACTCACCGGCACCGCAGGCATGCATGGCACTGCACGTGCGGAGACCGCCATATTCGGCAATCTTGGGACGCAGCTCGCAGGTTCCTCCACAACGAACGACAGCCACCTGAGGCTCGCCGTTCTGGATAGCCATGCCCAGCAAGTCGGCCACACGCGTCATCACCTCAGAGCCACCGACCGGACAGTTGAGCCCGTCGAGGCTCCCCAGGTCGGCTCCCTTCACCAGTGCATCGGCCATACCTCCGCAACCGGCAAAGCCACAGCCACCACAGTTGGCACCGGGCAGCAGCTCGCTCACCTCGCCAATACGAGGATCTTCATACACAGCAAAGCGCTTGGAGAGCAGATAGAGCACCACAGCGGCCACTAATCCGATACACCCAAGCACGATGACTGCAATCAAGACATCATTCATAACCTTTGTTTTAGTTTATTTGTTTGTTTCTTCTATCCAGAATGTCAGTTGACGTGCCAGCCGGCGACGCATCGTCCATATTAATAAATAATAAGGTATGAGCGAACCCAGCATGGCAAGCGCCGTAGCGCCTTCAGTGGCGCCAACGAACTGCATGGCAATGAGGACGACGAGCATCAGTATCAGCGGATAGCCGAAACCGAGCATCAGGGCACGCCCCGCCGTTGCAGTCGAGGCAACCACCGTCACTTCGTCGCCGACATTCAGTCTATGTCCGCAATGATAGACATCAATGAGTTTCTCCTTCATTTCAGAAGCATGGCATGCGGAGGCAACCTTGCATGCGGCACAGGCGGCCATTTGCACGACCCGTACTTGCACGTGGTCGTCTTCGACCATTGCAACAACCCCCTGATGTCGTACGTCGCTATTCATTTACGAGTGCAAAGATAATAAGAAAAAGGGAAAGAATGCACTTTTTTTCGGAAAAAAAGCCGTAAACGTTTGCAAATACAAATCTTTTTTATACTTTTGCAAACAAAAAGTGAGAAGAAGTATGAAAGCTACTGAACAAACGCTGCAACAAATCGACCGGGCCATCCGCAAGACGGCCGACAAGTTTCCAACAACAGAGGAAGCCTGCACGATGACAGACATCCACGTGCGTGTGACTCAGGAGACGGGCGAACTGATGACTTTCGACGATGACGACCGCGAACTGACGCGTTGCGTCGTCGAGCAGTGGATTGACAACAAGGACGACGATTTCTACGAGTCGGTTGCCACTATCATCCGCCAGTGTCTGAACCGCCAGCGCAAGATGGTTGAGGAGATGTCGATACTGAAGCCATACGCCTTCGTGCTTGAGGATGACGACCGCGAGGCGCTGGCCGAACTCTTTGTGGTCGACGACGAGGACACTGTCATTATCGATCCTGAACTGATGAAAGGACTCGAAGACGACCTTGACGACTTCCTCGACCACCTGCTGAAATCGTAATCCCCCACCCCACACGCGATGACCGACACGCCGACGGAATCAGCAGCAAGATGGCTTGCGCAACTCAATGAGTGGCGTAAGGCACATATCAGCGAGCGCATGTTTGTGCTCCTGCTGGCCTTCTTAGTCGGTCTTTTTGCTGCCGTGGCAGCATTCATTCTCCACGGAATCATCAATCTTATCGGACGCCTGCTGACCAGTCAGTTTGATGCCGGTTCTTCCAACTGGCTTTATCTGGTCTATCCTGTCGTAGGTATTTTCCTGACGATGCTCTTTGTCCGCTATGTGGTCAAGGACAATATTTCGCACGGCATCACGCGCATCCTTTATGCCATCAGTTCCAACCACTCACGGCTAAAGAGCCACAACATGTGGTCGTCGGTCATTGCCTCAGCCGTCACCATCGGCTTCGGCGGTTCTGTCGGAGCCGAGGCCCCGATTGTGCTGACAGGCTCCGCCATAGGAAGCAACCTCGGAAAAGTCTTTAAACTGGATGCCCGCACGATGATGCTCCTCGTCGGCTGCGGTGCTTCCGGTGCCATAGCCGGCATCTTCAAGGCGCCGATAGCAGGACTGGTGTTCACCATTGAGGTGCTCATGATTGACATGACCATGACGTCGCTGCTGTCCATCCTGGTCAGCTGTGTCACGGCCACCTGCTTCACCTATCTTTTCAGTGGCGACGCAGCCTTGTTCTCATTCCATCTTGACGACAGCTGGACGCTCCAGCGGGCCCCCGCCTGCGTCCTATTGGGTGTGTTCTGCGGACTGGTGAGCCTCTACTTCGTGCGCACGATGAGCTTCTGCGAAGGCATCTTTGCCCGCTTCAGCGCCCACAGCTATGCCAAGCTGACGATAGGCGCCCTCCTGCTCAGTTCGCTCATCTATCTCTTTCCTGCGCTCTACGGCGAAGGCTACAACTCAATCAACCTGCTGCTCCACGGCCGGTCGGAAGCCGACTGGGACGCCATACTGAACAACTCGCTCTTTGCAGGCCAGAGCCGGATGCTGATTCCTTACATCGCCCTCGTCCTGCTCACCAAGGTCTTTGCCACGTCGGCCACCAATGGTGCCGGTGGCGTCGGCGGCACGTTTGCCCCCTCACTGTTCGTCGGCTGCTTCAGCGGGTTCCTCTTTTCGCGCCTTTGGAACATCTATGAGGTCGGGATTCACGTGCCGGAGAAGAACTTCGCCCTGATGGGCATGGCCGGTGTCATGTCCGGCGTCATGCATGCCCCCCTGACGGGCATTTTCCTCATTGCTGAGCTGACGGGCGGCTACGATTTGCTCTTGCCCCTTATGATCGTGTCCGTCTGTTCCTATCTGACCATCATCATCTTCGAGCCCCACAGCATCTATGGTGCACGCCTGGCCAAGGAAGGCAAGCTGATCACTCACCACACCGACCACGCGGTGCTGACCCTGATGCAGCTTGACTCGGTCATCCAGCGCGACTTCATCGCCATCGACCCCGACATGGAGCTGGGCGACATTGTCAGGAAGATCAGCCGTTCGCACGACAGCTTCATTCCCGTGCTCGACCCAGCCGGCTCGCTGTTGGGCGAAATCGAATTAGACAACATCCGGCACATCGTTTTCCGGACAGAACTATACCATCACTTTACGGCCCGGCAGCTTATGCAGGAGCCCCCGGCCACGCTTTCCGACCGTCTGACCATGACTGAAGTCATGAAGACATTCGAGACGACGCGTGCCGACTGGCTGCCCGTGCTGGATGCCGACAACCACCTGCGCGGCTATATCTCGCGCCAACGGCTGTTCACCCAATACCGCAAGATGGTGGCCGACATGAGTGAGGAATAAAAACATAACTGCAGACAATGGACAAGAAAGACCTGAGAATCATATTCATGGGCACACCCGATTTCGCGGTGGAGACGCTGCGTGCCCTCGTGGATAATCAATACAATGTCGTGGGCGTCGTCACCCAGCCGGACAAGCCCGTAGGCCGTCACGGGTCGGTCCTGCAGCCCTCTGCCGTCAAGCAGTTTGCCCTGGCTCACAACCTGCCCTTGCTCCAGCCCGAGCGCATGAAGGACCCTGCGTTCATTGAGCAGCTTGCCGCCTGGCGGGCTAACCTGCAGGTGGTCGTGGCCTTCCGCATGCTGCCCGAAGTGGTGTGGGCCATGCCCGAGTATGGCACGTTCAATGTACATGCAGCCCTACTGCCCCAGTATCGCGGTGCAGCCCCCATCAATTGGGCCGTCATCAATGGCGAGACGCAAACGGGCGTCACCACCTTCTTCCTCGACCAGCAGATTGATACGGGCAGAATCATCCACCAGCTCACTTTCGACATTCCCGACGATGCCGACGTGGAATATGTCTACGACGGGCTGATGCACCTCGGCGCCCGCATCTGCCTCGAGACCCTCGACCTCATTGTCGAATCCGACGGGCATCCTCGGAGCATCCCTCAGCCGGCCGACACCGGCGACCTCAAGGCGGCCCCGAAGATATTCAAGGACACCTGCCGCATCAGCTGGCAGCAAACGGCCAAGCGCGTCTACGACTTCGTCAGGGGACTCTCACCCTACCCCGGCGCCTGGACAATGCTCGTCGACAGCGACGGCAACGAGCAGGTGCTCAAGTTGTTCCGTACCACTAAGACCCAGTTGCCGGCTACACAGATGCACCCAGGGCAGCTCGTGGCCGACGGCCGCCGCCATCTCTACGTCGCCGCTGCCGACTGTCTGTTCCAAATCGACGAGCTGCAGGTGGCGGGGAAGAAGCGCATGGACACCCCTGCATTTCTCAACGGAATCAAGGAAATCGAAAATTATTTTCTCATTTAACATAATAAACTGCATCGGCCGACGTTACTAACAATGTAAACCAAACCCTACGTTCGCCTATGCAAATATTTACACACGAAGAAATGACACCGAGCGAAAAGACGCTCCGACTGATCCGACAAATCGCCTACACCTACCGGGTGGTCAATCAGCAAGCGTTCTGCCTCAACTAACAACCATCAGCCATGACATTAGTCTCACCCTCGCTTCTCGCGGCCGACTTCCTGCATCTCGACCGTGAGATTCAAATGATTAACCGTTCTGAAGCCGACTGGCTCCACCTCGACGTGATGGACGGCTCTTTCGTTCCGAACATTTCCTTCGGTTTCCCGGTTCTTGAAGCTGTATCCAAGGTCTGCCACAAACCGCTCGACGTGCACTATATGATTGAGCGCCCCGAGCGCTATATCCAGCAGACGGCACGGCTGGGCGCCATGATGATGAACGTGCACTATGAGGCCACGCTCCATCTTCACCGCGTCGTCGAGGAGATCCACCAGGCTGGCATGAAGGCCGGCGTCACGCTCAATCCCTCGACCCCCGTCAGCCAGCTTGAAGACATCATTGCCGACGTCGACATGGTGCTGCTGATGAGCGTTAATCCGGGTTTCGGAGGCCAGCGCTTCATCGAGAACACCATCGACAAGGTCGGACGCCTGCGCGAGCTCATAGCCCGACGCGGCAGCCATGCCCTCATCGAGGTCGACGGCGGCGTGCAGGCCCAGACGGCTCCACGCCTGGTCAAAGCCGGTGTCGACGTGCTCGTCAGCGGCAGCTACATCTTCAACGCCGAGACGCCTGAAGACGTGATTCACGAATTGAAACAATTAACCCGATAAAACATCTCAAAAATTATGAAAGCTATTGCAACAGAAAAGGCCCCTGCAGCCATCGGTCCTTATAGTCAGGCCATCGAGGCCAACGGTTTCGTCTATCTCAGCGGACAGCTGCCCATCGACCCCGCCACCGGACAATTCCCCGAAGGCGGTATCAAGGAGCAGACGCGCCAGTCGCTCCTGAACGCCCAGGCCATCCTCCGCGAGGCCGGGCTCGAGCTTAAGAATGTCGTCAAGACCACGGTCCTGCTCTCGGACATTGCCAACTTCGGCCCGATGAACGAGGTCTATGCCGAACTGTTCACCGCCCCCTTCCCTGCCCGTTCGGCCTTTGCCGTAAGAGACCTGCCCAAGGGCGCACTCGTCGAAATTGAAATGATCGCCGCCAGATGAAAGACTCCGTACTGATTCTCAGCGGTGGGATGGATTCGGTCACGATGCTCTATGAGTATCGCGACCGAATCGCCTTATGTGTGTCGTTCGACTATGGCTCTAACCACAACGCCCGCGAACTGCCCTTTGCCCGCCTGCACTGCCAGCGTCTCGGCATCGAGCACCTCACGATTCCCCTCAGCTTCATGGGGCAATATTTCGAGAGTTCACTCCTGCAGGGCAGCGAGGCCATTCCTGAGGGCAGCTATGCCACGGACAATATGAAGTCGACGGTCGTGCCCTTCCGCAACGGCATCATGCTCTCCGTAGCCGTGGGGCTGGCCGAGAGCCGGGGGCTCAACCACGTCATGATGGCCAACCACGGCGGCGACCACGCCGTCTACCCCGACTGCCGCCCCGAATTCGTTGAATCGTTCAACAATGCCGCCAAGGCCGGCACCTACGCCGGCGTCACCCTGCTGGCGCCCTACACCCACTTGACCAAGGCCGACATTGCCCGTCACGGCAGGCAGCTCGGCATTGACTATGCCGAGACGTGGTCGTGCTACAAGGGAGGCAAGCACCACTGCGGCCGTTGCGCCACCTGCGTAGAACGCCGTCAGGCCTTGCTCGAGGCGGGAATCGACGATACAACCCTCTACAATTGACAGGAAAAGAGTTGTATCTTTCCTCTATAAATGGGAAACAAATTGCCCCGCCTAAGTAAGCAAATCCGCGTAGGGGGCGATAATCAGGCACATGAGCATCTTTACGCGGCCATCTTGCGATTTCCGTGTTTTTGGGTAATACTTTCCTCTA
>JAFTGI010000157.1 GCA_017458195.1 Prevotella sp. | reverse complement strand
TCCCGAGACTGCCCAGGGCATCTTTGTCAATTACCTGAACGTGCAGAAGACCGGCCGCATGAAGATTCCCTTCGGCATCGCACAGATTGGTAAGGCCTTCCGCAACGAGATTGTGGCCCGCCAGTTCATCTTCCGCATGCGCGAGTTCGAGCAGATGGAGATGCAGTTCTTCGTGCAGCCCGGAACGGAGCTGGAGTGGTTCGCGAAGTGGAAGGAGACGCGCATGAAGTGGCACCAGAACCTGGGCTTCGGCGCTGAGAACTACCGTTTCCACGACCACGACAAGCTGGCCCACTACGCCAACGCCGCCACCGACATCGAGTTCCACATGCCGTTCGGCTTCAAGGAGGTCGAGGGCATCCACTCGCGCACCAACTTCGACCTGTCGCAGCATGAGAAGTACTCGGGCAAGTCGATCAAATACTTCGACCCGATGACCAACGAGTCGTACACGCCGTTCGTCATCGAGACCTCCATCGGCGTCGACCGCATGTTCCTCAGCATCATGTGCCACTCCTATGAGGAGGAGAAGCTCGAGAACGGCGAGACCCGCGTGGTGCTCCGTCTGCCCGCAGCCTTGGCCCCTGTGAAACTGGCCGTGCTGCCGCTGGTGAAGAAGGACGGTCTGCCCGAGAAAGCACGTGAGATCATCAACGACCTGCGCTTCCACTTCAACTGCCAGTACGACGAGAAGGACTCCATCGGCAAGCGCTATCGCCGTCAGGACGCCATAGGCACGCCCTATTGCGTCACCGTCGACCACGACACGCTCGAGGACGGCTGCGTCACCCTCCGTTTCCGCGACACCATGCAGCAGGAGCGCGTCCGCATCGAGGACCTCTGCGGCATCATCGAGGACAAGGTGAGCATCACCAGCCTGCTGAAGAAATTATAAACCCACCCCTAACCCCTCCCCAAGGGAGGGGAATTTATATAGATTATTTGTTTGCTAATAATGAAACTAAAGACATTTCAACGGCGTTTGAAGGAAGGGGCAATCTGGCTTTGTGCTATCCTGTCCCCCCTCCCTTGGGGAGGGGTAGGGGGTGGGCTACTTTCTTCCTGTTCCGAAAGTGAGGACGACGAGGGCGAGTTTGCCAACTGGCAACAGCGCAACGAGCAGTTCTTCGCCTCGCTTGAGGATTCGTTGAAGGCTCACCCGACGGTCTGGCTGAAATATAAGAGCTTCACGCTCGACGAGGGCAGCGAGGGCAAGTCGACCGACTACATCTATGCCAAGGTTGTGGAGACGGGCGGCGGCCTGGACAGCCCGATGTACACCGACTCGGTGCGCGTCAGCTATCAGGGCCGGCTGATTCCCTCGGCCACGTTCCCTGAGGGCTATGTCTTTGACGGGACGGTCTATGGCAAATACAGCAGCGCCACCAATGCCAGCGTGCGGCAGAACCTGACTGTCAATATTGACGGCTACACTACGGCCCTGCTCCACATGCACCGCGGCGACCATTGGCGCATCTACATTCCCAGCGACCTGGGCTATGGCGACAAGGGCAACGACAGCGGGACGATTCCCGGCCACAGCGTTGTCGTCTTCGACGTGACGCTCATCGACTTCAGTCCTGCGGGCGAGCCGATGCCTGCGTGGAGCTCGCGCCGGCGTTAGTCTGCTGCTCCATGTCGCGCCGCGAGCGTGACTTGGTGACGAGCATGACGCCCGAGAACACCAATACGACGGCCAGGGCGTGCGTCCACTTCAGGACGCCGAGGCCCGTCAAGACACTGACTGTTACGGCCACCAGTGGTTGCACGTAGTTATAGACGGCAACGACTGTTGGCCGTAACACTTTTTGTGCCCCGATGATGAGGATGTAGCCGATGAACGTGCCGAAGACGACGACGTAAGCAGCCTCCAGGATGGTCTTAATTGACAATTGAGAATTGACAATTGACAAGGTGTGGGGGCCGGCCTGGGGCGCAAGGATGACGGTGGCCCAGAGGAACATCCACTTGTTCACCGTAAAGATACTGTACTTCTTGATAAAGCGATTGAACAGCGACAGATAGAGCGCGTAGGAGAACTGCGCCCCCAGGCAGCACAGGTCGCCGCGGATGTCGCCGACCTTCCCGTCGGCGTGGGCGGCCGAGGTCAGGATGAGCATCAGGGCGCCGCTGCAGCCCAGGCCGACGCCCAGCACCTTGCGGCCCGTGATGGGCTCCTTGAGGATGAGGGCGGCCAGCAGCATGGCGAAGATGGGCATCGACGTGGTGACGATGCTCGCATTGATGGGCGACGTGAGCGACAGTCCGATGGTGTAGCCGCACTGGTTGCACACCAGTCCGAAGACGGCGGCGCCCGCAAACGTCAGCACATCCTTGAGCGGCACCCGCTCGCGCTTCACGAACAGCGAGGCCACCCAGAACAGCAGTGCGCCGCCCGCAATGCGCAGCATCACCATCGACGGACCGTCGAGCCCGTGAGTCATCGCGTCCTTGCCCAGCGGAGCCATCAGTCCCCAGATGGCGCAGGCGGCAAACATCGACAGATGGGCCTCGAGAGGCTTATTATTGTTCATTTTTTCTTTACTTTTCTTAATTCGGATGCAAAAGTACACATTATTTCGGAAATAATTCTTATATTTGCAAAGAAAAAATAAACGACAGGCTTATGCAGAAATTCGCAGACTACATCCGTCGCATCGAGATCGATTCGCTCTGGAGCGGCAAGAAGCACATCGTCTGGGAGCTCGACCCGCGGGTGAACATCCTGAGCGGCATCAACGGCCAGGGCAAGTCCACTATATTAAATAAGGTGGTGAAGGGCCTCTCCGCCGGCGGTGAGTTCCCCAGCCACATGCTCAAGGGCGTGCGCCTCGACGTCTATCCCGAGGACGCCCGCTGGATTCGCTACGACATGATCCGCTCGCTGGACAGTCCAGTGCAAGCCCCCCCTACAGCCCCCGAGGGGGCCTCTATGGACATGCTGTCGCTCGTGCCCCCCGCGGGGGGCGACAGGGGGGCTTTCCGGGGAGGCTACTCCCTGCTCGACTTCCAGCTCTATCATCTGCAGCGCAAATATCTTGACTATCAGGTGAATATCGGCAACCGCATCATTGCCGAGCTGCAGGCCGGACGGGCCGACGCCGCCAGTCAGCTCTCGCAGAAGAAGACCCGCTTCCAGGACATCGTCGACGACCTGTTCAGCGAGACCGGCAAGCGCATCGTGCGCACCGAGAACGAGATCCGCTTCACCCAGATCGGCGAGACGCTCATGCCCTATCAGCTCTCGAGCGGCGAGAAGCAGATGCTGGCCATCCTGCTGACTGTCCTCGTCGAGGATGACCAGCCCTACGTGCTGTTCATGGACGAGCCCGAGGTGTCGCTCCACATCGAGTGGCAGAAGCGGCTCATCGACCTCATCATGGAGCTCAACCCCCATGTGCAGATCATCCTGACCACCCATTCGCCCGCCGTCGTCATGAACGGCTGGGTGGACCACGTGACGGAAGTCAGCGAGATTACGGTATAAGCCCACCCCCAACCCCTCCCCAAGGGAGGGGAGTTTGAATAGTTTTTTTATTCT
>JAFTGI010000156.1 GCA_017458195.1 Prevotella sp. | reverse complement strand
CTCCCTCGCCCGCCAGCCTTTTTGAGCCAGAAAATCATACGCGGAAAAAAAGAAACGGATTTCTTTTGTATTTCAGTCAACTTTTCGTAACTTTGCGGTCTGAAACACTGAGGATTATGAGTAACAACGACAAAAACTTGACCAGGCGCGACTTCCTGCGCCGCATGGGAATCGGCATGGGGTCGGCCGTGGCGCTCAGTGCACTGGAGCCGCTGCGCGTGCTGGCTGAGCCGAGTGAGAAACCTGACGACGGGAAATCGCTGATGACCTATCGCACGCAGAATGGCTCGGGCGAGAAGATCTCGCTCCTGGGCTTCGGCATGATGCGCCTGCCCAGGGAGCAGGACGAGGTGAACCGGCTCGTCGACCACGCCCTGGCCAACGGCGTGAACTACTTCGACACGGCGCCCATGTACGGCGGCGGCCACAACGAGACGGCCACCGGCGAGGCCCTCAGCCGCCATCCGCGCGAGCGCTACTACGTGGCCACGAAGATGTCGAACTACAACGAGGCGACGTGGCCGCTTGAGGAATCGAAGAAGATGTACTACGGGTCGTTTGAGAAGCTGCGCGTCGACTATATCGACTACTACCTGCTGCACGGCATCGGCCAGGGCGGCATGAAGAACCTGCACGGCCGATTCCTCGACAACGGGCTGCTCGACTTCCTGCTCGAGGAGCGCAAGGCCGGGCGCATCCGCCACCTCGGCTTCTCGTATCACGGCGACGTGGAGGCCTTCGACTATCTTGTAGACCATCAGGAGCAGTATCACTGGGACTTCGCGCAGATTCAGATGAACTTCCTCGACTGGCGCCACGCCTCGATGGGCGGTGGCCGGCGGCGCGATGCCGATGCCGAATACCTGTACAACAAGCTCCTGAAGGCCGGCATCCAGGCTGTCATCATGGAGCCCTTCCGCGGCGGACGGCTGAACAACATGCCCGAGGAGTGGCAGCAGCAACTGACTGAGGCCCGCCCCGACGCCAGCATCGCCTCGTGGGCCTTCCGCTGGGTGGGCAGCTATCCCAACGTGCTGACCGTGCTCTCAGGCATGAACCGCATGGAGCACCTCGAGGACAACCTCAAGTCGTACTCGCCATTAGAGCCCTGCACCGACGCCGAGAACCAGCTGCTGGCAAAGGTGGCCGACGCCGTCTCAGGCATTCCCACCATCCCCTGCACTACGTGCGCCTACTGCATGCCGTGCCCCTACGGCGTCGACATTCCCGCCAACTTCGCTTTCTATAACGACTGTGTGGACAAGAAGCTGCTGCCCCTGCCCGATAAACAGGCTCAGGACTACGACCAGCGGCGCCAGCTGTTCCTCGACGAATACACGAAGACGGTCGGCACGGAGAAGTGGGCCCGCAAGTGCGTCGACTGCGAGCAGTGCCTGTTGCACTGTCCGCAGCAGATCCGCATCCCCAACCAGATGGCCCGCATGGTGGAGCTCATCCGTCCGCCGCGCCGCACATGAAGTTATATGCTACCACGGATTACGCGGATTTAACGGATTATTTGTCGACCACGGATTACGCGGATTTAACGGATTTTTGTCGACCACGGATTGCGCGGATTTAACGGATTATTTGTCGACTACGGATTACGCGGATTTAACGGATTATTGTCGACCACGGATTGCGCTCTTTTATGGGGATAATCCGTTTAATCCGTGAAATCCGTGGTATAAAAATTAAGTATGCACGCAGAAGAATTGTTTGACATTTGCCGCCGTCTGGCCGCCAGCGAACCGTCGCCTGGTGGTCAGCGGCGTCTGCATGAGGTGCTGGTGCTCGCCTGCGGCAGCCGTCGGGAGGGCATGACGTTCGGAAATCTCTTTTCACACGTCGACTGGCTGTGCAAGCACCTCGGCATGGGCATGGACGACATGATTGCCGTGCAGACGGCACGCCGCCACAGCAACCAGACGGAACCGCTGACCAGTAACGACTGGCGCTACGACCTGCGCGCCGTGGTGCTCTTTATTTCTGCCGTGTTCCAGGAGGCCGTGCCGGGCGACCTGCTGCGCCTGCTACCCCCGACCAACAGGCCCCGCGAGCGGCGGGCGGCCATGAACCGTCGCTACGTGCGCTGTATTGTCAACCGCCACGACGACGCGACCATCTGGGCCGACACCGACGACGGCGCCATCACCGTCGACTACACGGGCCACGACTATCTGCAGCGCATCCTGCGGCCCGGCATGCAGCTCAACCTGCTCGACTGTCGCGACGATGACGGCCACGTCACGCCCACGCTCATCATCGTCGAGCCCGACTACCTCATCGACATCTCGTCGCTGGCCGCCTGTTTCACGAACTACGGCCATCATCCGCTGCTCTACACTTACAACCGGCTGAAGCCACGCGTCAACTCGCAGGCCATGTTGCTCGGTAACTTTGCCGGCACGGCCCTCGACGATCTCATCCACGACCCGCAGGCGACGTTGGCCGCCTCGCTGCGCCGCTCCTTCCGCGAGCAGGCCCTCCGCTTCTGCGCCTGCGACGACTTCAATCCCCAGAAGTTCAAGCAGGAGGCCACCGCGCAGATGCAGAACCTGCGTGAAGTGATAAGTGAGAAGTTAGAAGTGAGAAGTATTATTAGTAATGCTGACAAAACTTCTCACCTCTCACTTCTCCCTTCTCACTTCTTATTAGAGCCTTCCTTCGTTTGTGAGCGCCTCGGCCTGCAGGGCCGCGTCGACCTGATGACGGCCGACATGAGCCTGCTCGTCGAGCAGAAGTCGGGAAAGAACATGAAGATTGAGAAGCGTAGCCACGACAGTCACGGACAGCAGATTGAGAGCCACTACGTGCAGCTGCTGCTCTACTACGGCATCCTGCGCTATAACTTCGACAAGAGCGACCGCCAGGTGGACACGCGCCTGCTCTATTCGCGCTATCCCGCCGCCCAGGGACTGCTCGCCGTCAACTACTACCGCACGCTGTTTCGCGAGGCCCTGCAACTGCGCAATCAGATCGTGGCCACCGACCTGCTCATCGCCCGCGAGGGCTTCGGGCGCATCCTGCCACTGCTGACGGCCGACACGCTCTTTCCTGCGCAGCGGCGCGACGGCCATTTCCAGCGTTTCCATCTGCCGGAGCTGACCGCCTTCGAAGGGCTTATCGCCTCGCTCAACCCGCTGGAGCGGGCCTATCTGGAGCGCATGATGACCTTCGTCTATCGCGAGCAGCGGGCGCAGAAGCTGGGCAGCACCGAGGCCAGCCTGCACCACAGCGGTGCCTCGGCGGCCGACCTCTGGCTGATGCCGCTGAGCGAGAAATTAGAGACGGGCAACATCTACACCGGCCTCAGTATCACGAAGGCCGAAAAGAGCTTGCCCGACGGCGGCTTCGACCTCATCACGCTGGCCCTGAGCGCCGCACAGGAGACGGTGTCCAACTTCCGCCGCGGCGATTCCGTCTATCTATATTGCTATAAGGATCAGCCCGACGTGCGCCGCAGCATCCTCTACAAGGGCACGCTGCTCGCGATTGCCGACGACGAACTGCGCGTCAGCCTGACCGACGGCCAGCAGAACCCCGACATCTTCCGCGCCGACGGCTCGCAGCACTGGGCCATCGAGCACAGCGCCACCGACATGACCGCGGGCAGTCAGGTGCGCTCGCTGATGCAGCTGATGACGGCCGACCCAGCACGCCGCGCCCTCCTGCTTGGCCAACGCGAGCCCCGCCGGGACGCCAATCGACAGCTCAGCCGCAGCTACAGCCCTACCTACGATGACATCGTGCTCGGCCAGAAGCAGGCCCTCGACTATTTCCTGCTCGTCGGCCCGCCGGGCACGGGCAAGACCTCGATGGCCCTCCGCTTTATCGTCGAGGAAGAACTGTCTGAAGTGAGAAGTGAGAAGTCGGAAGGGAGAAGTATTATTAGCAATACTGATAACACTTCTCACCTCTCACTTCTCACTTCTCACCTCTTGTTGACCGCCTACACGAACAGGGCGGTGGATGAAATCTGCGGCATGCTGACCGACGCCCGGCTGCCTTATCTGCGGGTGGGCAATCCCGCCTCGTGCGATGAGCGCTACCATGACCACCTGCTCGCCAACCTCGACCTGCCGACCATCGATGCCTATCGCGACGCCATCGACCGGACGCCCATCGTCGTGGCCACGACGTCGACGCTGCAGGCCACGCCCTACATCCTCCAGCTGAAGCACTTCTCGCTCTGCGTCGTCGACGAGGCGTCGCAGATCCTCGAGCCCGCCATCATCGGCCTGCTGGCCAGTGACCACATCGACCGCTTCGTGCTCATCGGCGACCATAAGCAGCTGCCGGCCGTCGTCGTGCAGGGCGCTGCCGACGCCAGCGTAGCGGAGCCACAGCTGCAGGCCATCGGACTGACCGACTGTCGCCGCTCGCTCTTTGAGCGCCTGATTGACTGGGAGCGCCATGAGGGGCGCACGCCATTCGTGGGCACCCTGCGCCGCCAGGGCCGCATGCACCCCGACGTGGCCCTCTTTCCCAACGACCATTTCTATCACGGTGAACAGCTCGACACCGTGCCGTTGCCCCACCAGCAAGAGACCACCCTCGGCTACGACGGTCACGCTCCTGCCGATGGCCTCGACAAGTTGCTCATGTCGCACCGCGTCCTGTTCCTGCCCGTAGAGCCCGCCGAACAGCCTCTCAGCGACCAGTCGAACGAGGCTGAGGCCCGTCTCGTGGCCCGGATTGTGGAGCGCATCATCAAGTTCTACGGTCCCCGCTTCGACCCCGCCAAGACCCTCGGCATCATCGTGCCCTACCGCAACCAGATAGCCGCCATCCGCCGCCAGCTCTCTTCTCACATCACAATTGACACCGTCGAGCGCTATCAGGGCTCGCAGCGCGACGTCATCATTTATTCGTTCACGGTCAGCCGCCGCTACCAGCTCGACTTCCTCACATCAAATACTTTCACCGACGCCGACGGCTTCACCGTCGACCGCAAGCTGAACGTCGCACTGACCCGTGCCCGCCGCCAGATGATCATGGTCGGCTCGCCCAGCGTCCTCCGCCACGATCCCCTCTTTGCCCAGCTCATCAGCCGCTTTCGCGCAGACCTGTAGGGATTACCACAGGTCGAACTCGTAGATGCGGACGGCGTCCATGTCGGCGGTCTGGGTGGGGCCGACGACGTAGAGGCGGACGTAGCGGACCGAGACGGGGGTGAAGGTGCGGTCGATGTCGTTCTGGCGGTTGCCGTCGATCATGTCGAGCGTCTGCCATTCCTCCTGCTCGTTGCTGCGGCCCTGCAGCAGACAGGTGCGGGTGACGTAGGCCTGCATCTCGCTGCCGGCGTTGAGCAGATGCCAGCGGCTGACGGCCTTCACCGCGCCGAGGTCGAACGAGATATAGTTGGGTGCGCGGTGCGTGTCGCACCACTTGGTCGTCGGGTCGCCGTCGGCAATCAGTTCGGGGCGCTCGCGGTCGTTGACGTAGCCCGAGTAGCTCAGTATGCGGGCGTCCTTGAGCAGACTGGGCCCGCGGTCGGCCTCAGCGTCGGCCTCAGCCTGATAGCTCAGGTCATCGCGGTTGCTGGTGCGGAACAGCGGAGCGGCCGGGACGGCGTCGACGACATCGTTGGCAGCCGTAGCGGCAAAGACAACGATGTGCTCATCATTAGGCAGCACCACCTGCGTGGCCCCCTTGGGCACGTCGAGGCGCAGCTTGAACATATAGGTGAACTCGTAAGGCTCGTCGCCCTGCGGCGAATGGCGGTGCGTGCCGATCCAGCCGACCTGAGCCTGTTTCAGGTGGCCGGCGGTCTGTCCGTCGTGGCCCCACTGGCCTACGAATCCCGTGTAGAAGGGCACCTCGAGCGTCTGCGACGCCTTGCCCATGCGGAACGTGGCCTGGCGGTCGCCCTTGTTGCTGGCGGCCAGCAGGTAGACATGGCTCCACTGTCCGGCGGGCAGTTGCAGGGTGTCGCCCCGACAGACAAGTCCGTTCTGGCCGTCGGGCTCGCCGAAGCGGAAGTCGATGCCGTCGACGGTGAGGCCCCCGGCGGGCATCTGTTCGGCGGCATAGCTATAGCCACCCTCGAAGTCGGCCTCGCCGCGGAACTCATTGAACGTGAAGCACTTCTTGTTGTAATCCAGTGGCACAGCAGCCTGCGCCGGGGCCTCCGGCTGACGGTCAGGATGGCGCAGGGTCAGCTTGAAGGTCTTCACGCTGAAAGGCTTGATAGTGAAACGCAGCTCCCGCCCGTTGGCCACTGCCTGGTGCAGCGAGCGCTCGGTGCCGTCGGCCTCGACCGCCTTGACGATGTCGGCCGCGAAGGTCAGCGTGGCCTGCTGCTCAGTCTTTCCGCTCAACTCATGGACACGCACGACATATTCATCGCTCACCTCAGCCCGCTTCATGGTGCGGATGACCACGTTGGGATTGCTCGACTCGACAAACGAGAACGTGCGGCCCAGCGTGCCCTTGTGCTTGGGTGCCTCGAAGGCCCGCAGCGGACTGTTCAGCGCGGCGGCCTGGCGGTTGGCGTCGACCAGGTTGAGCTCGCCCTCATGGCCCACGATGCTGTAAGTGAAGACATGGCGGCCCTTGTCCTGATGCGCCTGATAGACGTAGGCGCCGCCGGGCTTGGGCGCATAGAGCAGCGACAGGCGCAGCGTGTTGTCCGCGGGCTTGTCCCAGCCGTAGCGTGAGTCGTTGAGGATAGTGACGCCATACTGGCCCGAGCGGTCGGTCAGGTCAGTCCATTCGTGGCTGTAGACCTCATACTGGTTATCGCGGTTATTGCCACGACGGATGCAGCCCAAGCCGATGTCGTAGGTGGCCTCAGGATTGCTGACCGACAGCGGGAACTCAGCCTTCAGCAGCGCATTCTCCGAGCGCCAATCGACCACGTTCTCGATGTCGATGCGGCGGGCCTGACTACCCTCGTAGAGGCGGATGTGCTGAGTGATCTCCGTCTCACCATATTTCTTTTTGATACACAGCGACTTGCGCAGCGGACCGTCCTCCTCTATCGTGACGCTGACGTCGTCGTGGATGCCGACGGGCTCCTTGTCGAGCGTGCGCTTATGGATCTCCCAGGCGGGCCAGGCCTCCGAGCGGCAGTCGTCGAAGACCACAAGGCGCAGGCTCCGTCCTTCGGCCACGAGCTCGCGCCCCGCCTGCTTGTCGTAGAGGGAGGTGATGTCGCCGTTGGAATCAACCATAATATTATAAACGGAGTTGGAGAGGCCCACCCCCGACCCCTCCCCAAGGGAGGGGAGGTTGGTTAGTTTCTTTCCCTTGACGGGCTGGATATTATAAACAGCGAGGCCCATGGGGGGCGCGGTGGCCTCAAAAAGGAGTTCCGGCTCACCACTATTATTATATACTACTTGCGAGAGCACTTCTTTGCCTTCAGGCCCAACGACTCGGTAGTGCCCACTCCCCTCCCTCACAGGGAGGGGCAGGGGGAGGGTCTCTTGCTTGTAGCTTTCATTATTATAAACCACAACAGCCGAGCCGCTGACATTGGTATCCATCTGCCTTACGAGGCCGCCGACGCTCGTTGTCAACACATCGGAGAACTGCTTGAGGGCCAGCAGCTCGTCGTTCCACGAGAACTCGTAGGCGCGGGGGATGGACGTGCCCGTAAGGTCGTCGTGGAAGTGGTGCCAGATGACGCGGCGCCACGTGTCGGTCATCTGTCGGATGGGATATTTGTAGGCGCCGGCCCAGTCGGCCACGACGGCCATGCGCTCAGCGGCGTCGCCGAGGTGCTCGTTCTGGCGGTTATAGAGCTTCATGGCGGCCTGCGACGTATAGCAGCCGTTGCCGTGCAGGTCGATGGTCAGTTCACCAGTAAAGTGAGGGAGGGAAGCCCCAGAAGCCCCCCCTACGGCCCCCGAGGGGGCTTCTATAGATTTGCTGTCAAGGGAAGGGTCTATACTGCCCCCCTCGGGGGGCGAAAGGGGGGCTTCCTTAAACCGCTGGTCGCTGGTGGCGGAGATGATCTTCACGGGGCCGTCGCCCTTCAGGCCTTTCTCGATGGCGCGCACGGAGCCGACGGTGGGCGAGCCGCCGATGTCGCCCGTGCCGTAGTAGCGGTAGAGCAGACCCTGCGGACTCTCGGCGGCCTCGCGCTGCAGCATCTCGTTGTGACTGAGGTCCTCGCCGTCGCGGAAGCGCTCGGCATAGCTGAAGCCGTGGGCCATGTAGATCTCGCTGCCGTCGATGCCGCGCCAGATGCCCACGGAGAAGGGATACTTGCGGTTGCCCTCGTAGAAAGGCTTCGTGCGCCATTGCAGCTTCTGACTGGAGAAGCCGATGAGACCGCAGTGGCGGGCCAGCGTCGGCATGGTGAAGGGGAAGCCGAAGCAGTCGGGCAGGAACACGTCGGTGCCCTCGCGCTGGAACTCCTGGCGGTAGAACGTCTGGCCGAGCAGGATGTTGCGAATCCACGACTCGGGCGAGCAGACGATGGTCTCGCAGGCGTCCCACGACGAGCCGGCCAGATGCCAGCGGCCCGTGGCCACCCATCGCTTCAGCTCCTCATACTGCTCGGGGTAATACTCCTTCATCCACGAATACTTCACGCCGCCCTCGAAGTTGAAGATGTAGTCGGGGTACTGGCGCAGCAGGTGGAAGTTCTGCACCATCGTGTTCCAGATGTGGTTCTTGATCGTGGCCTGCACGTCCCAGTTCCACTGCGTGTCCAGGTGGGCGTCGGCCACCATGTAGGCCGTCGGCCGTTCGGGCGTCTGTGCGTTCATGTTCATTGCCATGCAGCATGCGGCTGCCATCACTTTTAGTCTCATTATTACTTACTGTTTAAACTGTTCCATAAAATTATTTCAGTGTCATTGAATACTATTTCAAAGCCACTGAATACTATTTCAAAGGCACCGAATACTATTTCAAAGCCTTTGAAATAATTCTATCGGGTCATCCGGACGGGTTTGATCAGCCCGTCCTGGTCGAACTCCAGGCGGTCGATGCACGTGACGCGGTGGTCGCGGCCCGTGTCGCCCAGGGGGCGGCGGTGGTAGACGATGTAATAGTCGTCGGTTCGTCGGTCCTTGATCACCGAGTGATGGCCGGCGCCGGTGGCCACCTGCGGGTCCTGCTCCAGAATCTTGCCGATGCGGCGGAAAGGGCCCAGGGGCGAATCGCTGACGGCGTAGGCCACGCAGTAGTCGGGCCCGCCCCAGCCGCCTTCGCTCCACATGAAGTAATAGCGACCCTGGCGCTTCAGCATGAACGGGCCCTCGACGTAGCGCTCAGGCGTCACCTCTTTATATATAGTACCGTCGGGGAAGGGCTGCAGCGAGAGCAGGTCGTCGGTGAGGCGCACCACATTGCAGTGGCCCCAGCCGCCGTAGTACATGTACCACTGGCCGTCGTCGTCGCGGAAGACGAACTGGTCGATGGGCTGCGCGCCGTTCTCGATGGTGCCGATCAGGGGGTGGCCCAGGGCGTCGCGATAGGGCCCCTGCGGGCGCGTGCTGGTGGCCACGCCGATGCCGCCGAGCTCGCCCTCGTGGACGTCGTTGGCGGCGAAGAAGAAGTAGTAGAGGCCGTCCTTCTCGACCACCGACGGGGCCCACATGGCCATGCGCGCCCAGCTGACCGCCTCGGCCGTCAGCACGCGCGGGTGCTTCTTCCATTTCTTCAGGTTCTTCGACGAGAAGGCATCGAAGTAGAGCTGCTTCTCAAACAGGTCGCTCGTCGTCGGGAACACCCAGTAGCGCCCGGCGAAGACGGCGCCCTCGGGGTCGGCATACCAGCCCTCGACGATAGGATTCTTCTGGCCCCAGGCGGCCGGGAGCGACAGGACGGACAGCGCAGCGGCTGTCAAAAGGATTCGTTTAGCTTTCATAACGCTTGCAAAATTACGGAAAATCATCAAGACTGATGGGAACATTCTTGCCAAAGAAGGAAAAAAAACGGTCAAACGGAATAATCAAAGTGAACTTTTTTGGCCAAACGGCGAATTATTCGTAACTTTGCGGGCAAAATAATTAAACTGAATAAGCATTATGGAATCAAGACTCGTCATCTACAATACCCTGACGCGACAGAAAGAACGCTTCGAACCGATTCACGCTCCCAACGTGGGCATGTATGTCTGCGGACCCACCGTCTACGGCGACCCGCACCTGGGCCACGCACGGCCCGCCATCACCTTCGACCTCGTGTTCCGCTATCTGCAGCACCTGGGCTATAAGGTGCGCTACGTGCGCAACATCACCGACGTGGGCCATCTGGAACACGACGCCGACGAGGGCGAGGACAAGATTGCCAAGAAGGCCCGCCTGGAGCAGCTGGAGCCGATGGAGATCGCCCAGCACTACACCAACCGCTACCACGACGCGATGGACGCCCTGGGATGCCTGCGGCCCTCGATTGAGCCCCACGCCACGGGACATATCATCGAGCAGCAGCAGCTCGTCCGCCAGATCATGGACAACGGCTTTGCCTACATCTCCAACGGCAGCGTCTACTTCGACATTGAGGCTTACAACAAGAAGCATAAATACGGCATCCTCTCGGGCCGCTCGCAGGAGAACGTCAAGGACGCCTCGCGCGAGCTCGACGGCGTCGGCGAGTAGCGCAACCAGGCCGACTTCGCCCTGT
>JAFTGI010000155.1 GCA_017458195.1 Prevotella sp. | reverse complement strand
CGCCCCTTGAAGGCGGAGTGGTACTGACCGGCGAAGATGTTCGAGCTCAGGCCACGCGCCTTGATCTCAATCTTGCGGACTTTCTTGATGATCTCCGCGGTGGCCCCCCCTACGGCCCCCGAGGGGGCTTCTTTAGTCTTGTTATTCATATCTTACTTAGCTATAGTGCCCCCCTCGGGGGGCGACAGGGGGGCTTTAAGGTACCTCAACCTTGTTGACTACCTTCGAGACGATCTCCTCGCTGGTGACGTTGGAGGCTTCTGCCTCGTAGGTCAGGCCGATGCGATGGCGGAGCACGTCGTGGGCCACGGCACGCACGTCCTCAGGCACGACGTAGCCGCGGCGCTTGATGAAGGCGTAGGCGCGGGCAGCCTTGGCCAGGTTGATCGAGGCACGGGGCGAACCGCCGAAGGAGATCATGTCCTTCAGGTCCTTCAGACCGTAACGGTCGGGATAGCGGGTGGCAAAGACGATGTCGGCAATGTACTGCTCGATCTTCTCGTCGATATACACTTCGCGCACCACCTCGCGGGCCTTCAAAATCTCCTGGGCCGTCGTGACGGGACTCACCTCGGGCAGTCCGGCACCGATGTTCTCGCGGATGATCTTCTTCTCCTCGTCGAGAGTCGGATAGTCGATGACCACCTTCAGCATGAAGCGGTCGACCTGGGCCTCGGGCAGCGGATAGGTGCCCTCCTGCTCGATGGGGTTCTGGGTGGCCATGACGAGGAAGGGGCTGGGCAGGTCGAAGGTCTCGCTGCCAATGGTCACCTGCTTCTCCTGCATGGCTTCGAGCAGTGCGCTCTGCACCTTGGCCGGGGCGCGGTTGATCTCGTCGGCCAGTACGAAGTTGGCGAAGATGGGGCCCTGCTTGGTGAGGAAGCGCTCGTCCTTCTGCGACTGGATCATCGTGCCGGTGACGTCGGCGGGCAGCAGGTCGGGTGTGAACTGTATGCGGCTGTACTTGGCGTCGATGAGCTGTGCGAGGGTCTAGATGGCCAGGGTCTTGGCCAGGCCCGGTACGCCCTCGAGGAGGATGTTGCCGTCGGAGAGCAGTCCGATGAGGAGTGAGTCGACGAGGTGTTTCTGACCTACGATGACGCGGTCCATGCCACTGGTCAGGTTGGTGACAAAAGCGCTTTGCTGTTCAATCCGCATGTTGAGTTCGCGGATGTCGATGTTTTCTGCCATTGTTATATAAGTTATTATCTTTTTACTTTTTTACTTTTTCTTCTTCCATTCCAGTTTGGGAATCTTGATCACCTGGCCGGGCTTCAGGGGGTCCTTGGCCTTCAAGCCGTTGAGGGCTTCGACGTAGCACTCCATGTCGGGGCCGAGGTAACGGCGGGAGATTTGCTTGAGGGTCTCGCCGGAGCGGGCCTTGACAGTCTCTTGGATGCCGATGATGCGATAGGCTCCGAGGCGCACGCGGGCGTCCATGTCCTCATACTTCTGAGAGTCGAAGGCGGGGGCAGCGGCGGGGGCTGCGGCTGGCTCGGGGGCTATGTATTCGGCTTGCTCGGCGGGCTCGGCTGTTTCGGTTTGCTCGGCGGGCTCTGCGACGTTGAGGGCGAGCGTGTCGGGGGTGGCTTCGGGCTCTGCTGCGACTGGGGCTTCCTCAGCCTGGGGCTCCTCTGTGGCGGGGCTGCTGCTGAGCATGCGGTCGCAAAGGAAACCTAACACGAAGCCGACTATGGCTGCCACAAGAAGCCAAAGCCAGGGGAAGGGCTTCGCGGGGGCTGCGGGCTCGGTGGGCTCGGTGGGTGTTGTGGGGGTTGTGGGGGTTGTGGGCTCGGTAAGAGCGGCGACGGGAGTGGGCTCGGAGGCTGCGACGGGCTCTGGCTCGGGGGCTGGGGCTGCTTCGGGCTCTGGCTCGAGCTCGGGGGCTGGGGCTGCTTCGGGCTCTGGCTCGGGATTATCTTCCGGCTCGGGGGCGGGCTCTGCTTCTGCTTCGGGCTCTGGCTCGGGGGCTTGCTCCTGCTCAGGTGCCTGTTCGGGCTCGGGTTCGGGTGCCTGCTCTGGCTCGGGTGCCTGCTCGGGCTCGGGGGTGGTGTCGGTGTCGGTGGGGTCCTCATCCTGGGGCAGGTCGTCGAACTCTACACCGTCGTTGAGGGCTACGGTCTCGAACTCTGAGAAGGGCTTGTTGACGAGCTCCTTCATGGCGGCGTCGGGGGTGAACGAGAGCTTCGAGTGACTGTGGATGGTGACGCGCTCACCGGTGTTGACATTGACGCTCTCGCGGGCGCCCACGCCTACAATCTTAAACGTGCCGAGTCCCTTGATCTTCACTTGCTTGTCGGCATCAAGGCCCTTCTGGATGGTGGTTATCAGTCCGTCGATGAAGAAGGTGGCCTCGCGCTTGTCGAGCCCGTGGCGCTCCATGAGGCGCACGGCCAGGTCGGTCATGTTCAGCTTACTCATACGCCGGCACCTCCTTTCTTGATCTTATCGCGCAGAAGCATGTTGGGACGGAAGGAGAGCACCAGCTTGGGCGGCACAAGCATGCGCTGACCTGTGTTGGGGTTGATCATCACTCGTTCGAGTTTCTTCTTGACCTCGAACAGCCCGAAGCCTGTCAGCTGGATGCTGTCGCCTTCGAGGAAGCTGTCGCCCATGGCCGTGATGAGGGTGTTCATCATGCGCTGGGTTTCGTCCTGACGCAGACCGGTGCGCCCGGCCAGCTCGGCAATAAATTCCTTGTTTTTCATATCGTTTCTTTATACTATCGTTGCATAGAGGTCGAACTCCTCGGCCTCCGTGATTCTTACGTCGTAGAACTCGCCTGTTGCCAGGGGGCCCTCGCTCAGGGGGATGAGCACCTCGGGGTCTACCTCGGGCGAGCAGAACTCGGAGCGGGCGATGTAGTAGTCGCCCTCCACGCGGTCGACGACGACCTGCATCGTCTGTCCGATCTTGGCGGCCTCCACCTCGGCGCTGATCTGCTGCTGCAGGCGCATGAGGCGGTCCAGACGGCGCTGCTTCACTTCCTCAGGCACGTCGTCGGGATAGTGATCGGCCGAGTAGGTGCCGTCCTCCTCGCTGTAGGCAAAGGCGCCCATGCGCTCGAAGCGGGCCCAGCGGGTGAAGTCGAGCAGCTCGCGGAAATCATCGTCGGTCTCGCCGGGGAAGCCCACCATGAGGGTCGTCCTGAGGTGCAGTCCGGGCACCTCGCGGCGCATGCGCTCGATGAGGTCGATGGTCTCCTGGCGGGTCGTATGGCGCTGCATGCGGGTGAGCATGTGGTCGCTGATGTGCTGCAGGGCGATGTCGAGGTATTTGCAGACATTGTCGTTCTCGCGGATGACGCGCAGCAGGTCCCAGGGGAAGTGGGTCGGATAGGCATAGTGGAGGCGTATCCAGCGGACGCCCTCGATGTGGGCCATCTGCTCGATGAGCTCGGCGATGCACTGGCGTCCGTAGAGGTCGACGCCGTAGTAGGTCAGCTCCTGCGCGATGATGTTGAACTCCTTGACGCCGCGCCCCACGAGCGTCCTGACCTCGTCGAGGATGTCGTCCATCGGTCGGCTCTGGTGGTGGCCCGTGATGAGCGGTATGGCGCAGTAGGCGCAGTGGCGGTCGCAGCCCTCGCTGATTTTAATATATGTGTAGTGCGAAGGGGTCGTAAGATGTCTTTGCGCCTTGGGCGCGTGAACGTTGAACGTTGAAACGCCTTCAGCGTGTGAACATTCACTCGGCGAAGCCGATTCACGCGCCGCAGGCGCTTCACGTTCACGCAGCAAAGCTGCTTCCTCGTCGTCCAAAAGACGACGAAAATCGAACTTTCCAAACCACCCGTCGACTTCGGGTATTTCCTGTTCCAGTTCAGCGAGATAGCGTTCCGAGAGGCATCCCATGACGTAGACGCGCTCCACCTCACCGAGGCGCTTGCGCTCCGTCTGTTCCAGTATGCAGTTGATGCTTTCCTCCTTGGCGTCTGCAATAAATCCGCAGGTATTGATGACGACGACGTCGCCCTGCGGGTCGTCAGCGTCGTGAGTCACATGAAACCCATGCGCCTCAAACAGTCCCATCAGGTTCTCCGAATCAACCAAGTTTTTGGAACATCCTAAAGAAATAAAATCTATAGTCCTTTTATCCTGCATAAATCGTATATCCGTACATCCGTCTAAAGTCCTTTTATCCTGCATAAATCGTATATCCGTACATCCGTCTAAAACCAAACGTACATCCGTCGAATAAATTAATCCTTGAACAGACTGTCGACGAACGCCTTGCGGTCGAATTCCTGCAAGTCCTCCATGCCCTCGCCGAGGCCTATGTATTTCACGGGCACCTGCAGCTGGTCGGAGATGCCGATGACGACGCCGCCCTTGGCCGTGCCGTCGAGCTTCGTAATGGCCAGGGCCGTGATCTGGGTGACGGCGGCAAACTGGCGGGCCTGCTCGAAGGCGTTCTGACCCGTGGAGCCGTCGAGCACGAGGAGCACCTCCTGCGGGGCCTCGGGGATGACCTTCTTCATCACGTCCTTGATCTTCTTCAGCTCGTTCATCAGGCCCACCTTGTTGTGCAGTCGGCCGGCCGTGTCGATGAGCACCACGTCGGCCCCGTTGGCCACGGCGCTCTGCAGTGTGTCATAGGCCACGGAGGCCGGGTCGCTGCCCATCTGCTGCTTCACCACGGGCACGCCTACGCGCTCACCCCAGATGCACAGCTGCTCGACGGCAGCGGCACGGAACGTGTCGGCCGCCCCCAGGTAGACCTTCTTGCCGGCCTGCTTGAACTGCCAGGCGAGCTTGCCGATGGTCGTGGTCTTCCCCACCCCGTTGACGCCGACGACGAGGATGACGTAAGGGATAGCCCCCCCTTCTGCCCCCGAGGGGGCTACTATAGTTTTTCCGGCGGCCCAATCTGTCGAAGCCCCCTCGGGGGCCGTATGGGGGGCCTCCACCTCCGTCAGGAGGTTAGTGATTTCCTCGCGCAGGATATTATTGAGCTCCGAGGTCGAGACATACTTGTCGCGAGCTACGCGCTCCTCGATGCGACTGATGATCTTGAGGGTCGTGTCGACGCCCACGTCACTGGTGATGAGCACCTCCTCGAGGTTGTCGAGCACATCGTCGTCCACCTTCGACTTGCCGGCCACGGCGCGTGCCAGCTTGTCGAACACCGAGGTCTTCGTCTTCTCCAGTCCCCGGTCGAGCGTCTCCTGTTGTTTCTTCTTGTTGAATAATCCGAAAAATGCCATATAGAATATTCCTTTTACGCTGCAAAGTTACGAATAAAATGTGAGGTATGCAAAAGTTATAACATTTCTTTACGCGGTTTTCACATAGGTTAAAGCAATGTGGCGGTTTGTCAGCTATTCTGTCCTCGCGATTTGGATGCGCTTCGCGCAGAAATTAAACAAAATTTGGCTCAAAATTAATTCAAAATTGATTCAGAATCAATATATCAATGTTTAATTTTGAACAAAATTTTGTTTAATTTCTCGCCGAAGGCGACTTATTCATAGGACGGTTTCAAGGGGAAAAAGTACCGCTTTCGAGGGAGAAAAGCACCGCTTTCATCGGAGAAAAGCGGTGCTTTTCCTGGGGTTTACCGGTGCTTTTCCATGAGGTCGGCCAGGTCAGTGTTCGGCGGATACTGCTCGAGGGCATCGGTGACGACGTAGCTGACGCCCTCCGACTGCTGCATGCGGCGGAGCCAGTCGGCGTAGCAGCCGGCGTCGGGGAAGACGGCCACGCGACGGCCCTTGAGGACGCAGAGCTTCTCGGCCGTGAGACCCTTGCAGCCGCACGAGGCTATCCAGACGGCATCGGGATGGAGGACGGCCATGAGGAGGGCCGTCTTCTCGCTCTCGACGAGACACACCTGGGCGTCGGGGCGACGGGCCAGCAGGTGCTCACCGTAGAAGCACTGGCGAAGCTGAAAGTCGAGCGGCAGGCGGCGCTGGGCTATCAGACGGCTGTGCACCCACGACTGATAGTCGCGGCGGTGACCGTCGGGACCATAGCGCATGATGTGGCCTGAGCGGACGCGCTGCCGGAGGTCGATCTGCCAGTAGATGACGTCGCCGCGGAGGGTCGCCCCGAGGCAGTAGTCGGTGGTCACGCGGCGGACGTCAGCTTCACTTAATCCAAGCTGTGATAAGCAGATGTCAGCGAACCACTTACGGAACGTGCTTTCACAGGCCATACTCTGCTCGACGAACGTCATCGGCAGGGGCATCAGGGGCTTCGGCCGTGGCGGCGGCACGGGGACGTAGGGACGACCGTCCGAGGGCTTGAGCCAGGGGTGGTCGTGGAAGTATTCCGAGGGCTTCAGGTGGTAGCCGCACGACTGCTCATGGTCGCAGCGGCCGCACTCGTCGCCGACGTAGGCACAGCCGTTGCGGGTGTCGACGTAGCGCACGAAGCAGTGCTTCCGTCCGCACTGCGGGCAGGCAGTCTTCTGCTGTCGGCGTCCCGTCACACGCGGTGAGTCGAGGCGATAGCGTGCCTCACTAAATTGATTGTTGCTCATTGACTTAAATTCTTTTTTTTCTTATACCACGGATTTAACGGATTTATCGGATTTTTCCATCAATGAGCTACTCATGAAAAGGAAAGAAATTGCCATAATTTTCATAATAATCCGTGAAATCCGTGTAATCCGTGGTCGTTCATTCGTTCATTCATTCATTTTTTTCGGGCGGCTTTCCAACCCATTTTTCCAAATCTTCCTATATAAGTCGATTTGGAAAAATGGGTTGATAAAGCTTGTCGCGGACTTAGAAGGGCAGTGCGTTTTCATTCGCCATGCAAATCATGTTGTCAATCTCGTGGAGCGTGGTGCCCATCATGCTGCGGACGACATTGTAGGCACTGCTGACCTTGATGCCCAGACGATGGCTCAGCGCTTCGGCAAGGTCCTTGCGGCTGATGCGTCCGGCATGCTCGCTGATGACCTCGCTGACAGTCTGGATGCGCTCCTGCTGTCGACGCTCGGCATCAGCCTGACGCTTCTCCAGCATGCTCTGAGTGCGCTGGCGCTCCTTGAGCTGCAAGAGCTCGTCGGCCTGCTGCAGGTGGCCGTCGGCATCGAAGGTGACCGACCACTGGGGCATGGCGCCGTGGCGGGCGTCGCTGGTCGTGACGGTGATGACGTCGTCGCGCTTCTGACACTGCAGCACGGTGCCGGCCTTCTGAGCCAGGACGGTGCCGAGGTGGCCGCGCATGTTCTGGTCGTCGATGGCCTTGTTCTCGTGGAGCACGCTGACAATGGCACACTCAAACTCGTCGCACATGACGAGCAGCTCGTGCACCAGCTGGCGCGAGGCCACCTCGTCGTTGAACGAGTCGACATAGTCGACCAAACCGTCGATGATGACCACCTGCGGGCGCACGTGGTCAATGATCATGCGCGTGTCCTGGACGAGCGTGTCGTAGTTCAGGCGGCGCAGGGTGTAGAGATAGAGGTGGCTGTCGAGATAGTCGTCGCCGACGCCCGAGAGGCGCTTCACCTCGTCGAGCACGAGGCGCACGTCGGCTGCCTGCTGCTCCGTGTCGAGGAAAAGGACGCGGGGCTCCTTGAGCAGCGACTCCACGCGGCCCAGGCTGCCGGCCACGAGCGTCGCGGCGCACCACTTCAGGATGGCGCTCTTGCCGCTCTTCTGCTTGCCCTTCAGGGCGTGGATGTCCTTCATGGCGAAGAAGCCCACGCCGTCGACGCTGAGGGCATACTGCTCGGGCTCGACCGCCGTGTCGCTCTTGATGCGGAGCGAACGGAGCAGCTCCAGGCGCTCGCGGCCCTGCAGCTCCTCGTCGGTCGGCTGGCTGAGGGTGCGTGCGATGATGGCCTCAGCCGCCTCAAGGTTCATCACTGGCTGTTGGTTGTTGGCTTCCGACGATGGAATCGGCTGCCCAGCCTTCTGCATCTCGCTGTTCACTTCATTGGTATTCATAGTGAAACTGCAATCATTAAGTGAACATCCTTTAGCGCTCCCGCTCGAATGTGAAGGATGCTTACACACCAAGCGGGCGGGCCCTGCGCTGAGGTTTACTCTGCCCAAAATACGTATTCGGGTGCAAAGATAATACGCGAAATGCCGTTTGTAGCTTTATCTTCTGACTGCCAACAAAAATTTGTAGCCCTACAAATTCAAGCCCTACACCACGACGCACGAGGGGCTGTAGGGGTACAAAACACAAAAAAAGGTGACAATTATTTGGCATTGTCGGAGAAATAAACTATATTTGCATGCAAAATCAGCAATGCATATATGAGCACCCAGACAATGACAGAGATTATTGCCGACTACTTCCGGAGTCAGCCCGTCAACCGTGCATGGCTGTTCGGCTCTTTTGCCAGAGGCGAGGAAACGGCAGACAGCGACGTCGACATTCTTATCCAGTTCGACCACAGCACTCCCATCGGCATGTTCCGCTATGCACGCATGCATCGCGAAATGGAAGACTTGCTCGGCCGGAAAGTCGACCTCGTGGAGGACGGCACGCTGCGCCCTGCTGCCTCGCTGACAGCCAATAAAGACAGAAAGATAATCTATGAGAGAGCAAAAAGTGGCCAAAATACTACGAATTACACGAATTATACGAATTTTCATACCCAATTAAAGGATGCGCTTCGCGCAGAAATTAAACAAAAATTGGGAACAAAATTAAACAGATATTCGTTAAATTCGTGTAATTCGTAGTCGTCAATAAAGAGCTGAATAATTCGTTAAATTCTTGTAATTCGTAGTCGTCACTGTTCACCCCACCTGGTTGCGGATGAACTGGGCGAAGTCGGCGTCAAGGGGGGCCACCTCGTCGGCCAGGACGGTGAAGACGGGCTGGAGCTTGTCGGTGCCCATGTCCTTCAGGATGGAGCCGAAGCCCTCACGGAGACCCTGTGCGCCGCGCGTCGTCAGCCGCGAGAGAATGCGCGCCCAACCCGACTTGTTGCCGAGCACACTGACCTTCTTCTTATACGACGAGAGCAGATAGACGAAAGCCGCGAGATGGAGAATCGTGAGGTGCTTCTCGGCCTTGTAGGCTGGGTCGCCGGTGAGGCCCTCGATTGTCTGGCGGGCCTCCTTCAGTTCGTCCTTCAGCCGGGCAACCTCGGCGAGCAGCTGGGCGTCGTCGCCGACGGTGGTCTTGGCGGTCTCATCCTTGCCGCACCGACTCTTGAAATATTCGAAGTAGACCTTTGTCACGTCATCCATGACAGCCACCTTCTCGATGTAGTGAAGGTGATTCTGCCCGATGTCGGGATCGCGAGACAGGATATAGTAGACGAGGCCGAGGAGTACCGTCAGGCGCACCTTGTTGTTGACGTAGAAACTCTCGAACTTCATCGAGGAATCGTCGGAAGTTCTAAAATACATGTTATTCTTGAGAAAGAGCAAGGT
>JAFTGI010000016.1 GCA_017458195.1 Prevotella sp. | reverse complement strand
CTCTACAAGTGCACCTACAAGAAGGTCACGGAGTATTGCTACACCGAGCAGCAACGGCAGGCCTTCATCGACAAGTACGTGGCTGGCGACGAGAACTCCAATGCGCTCCATACGCAGCGCTACAAAGGTCTGGGTGAGATGAATCCCGAACAGCTCTGGGAAACGACCATGAACCCCGAGAACCGTCTGCTGAAGCAGGTGACCATCGAGAACGCCGCCGAGGCCGACGAGATCTTCTCGATGCTGATGGGCGACGACGTGGAGCCCCGCCGCGAGTTCATCGAGCGCAACGCCACCTACGCCAACATCGACGCTTAAGCATAATTGATAATTGACAATTGATAATTGATAATTATTCTCATTCTTCAATTATCAATTGTCAATTATCAATTTCCAATCTTACAAAGATTGGATAAACTCATCCCATTCGGCAGGGGCCCCGCTCCTGCCGAATGTTTTTTTGTAGAGTCGCGAGCGGGTATTGGTGACCGACTGCTTCGTGTGGGCCGTCAGCTGGGCGATGCCCGCGGGCGCTACGCCGGCCTTGAGCAGCAGGCAGACGCGACGCTCCTGCGGCGTCAGGCGACAGAACTCCTGCAGCCGCCGCAGGAAAGCGGGATGGCAGGCCTCGATGGCATCCTCAAGCTGGTGGAAGTCGTCGTCGCCCATCGCCTGCGGATGGGCGTCGCTTAAAAAACGGTCGATGGTCTTGGCAATCGTCGTGTTACTGAACTGCGGGGGCTCTGTTTCCGAGGCTTGTTCGTTTTCTCGGAATTCCGTTATATCGTCATTCCGGGATTCCGATGTTCTGTCATTCCGGGATTCCGATGTTCTGTCATTCCGGGATTCCGATGTTCTGTCATTCCGGGATTCCGTTATTTCGGGATTCCGGGATTCCGCCGTTCCGTCCATCCGTACATCCGTCTTTAATCGTACATCCGTCTGCCGCGAGCGGTAGCGCTCGAGGAGCTGCTCGAGGCGCTCCACCTTCAGGCGGTAGTGCATGCGGCGCCGACTGTAATAAAGCACCACGACGACCAGCAGCGCCACGAGCAGCAGCACCGACGCCACGGCCATGACAAGACGACCATGGAGCGTGGCGGCCTGCTGCTCGCGCAGGGAGTAGTCGTAGAGGGCTGCGGTGCGCCGCATGCCCTCGGCGTCGTTCTGCTTATGCACCGAGTCCGTCAGCGACTCATATTGCCGCAGATGCTCCATCGCCTCGTCCGTCAGTCCGTCGGCCATGCAGTATTCGGCCAATGCCCGGTGAGCAGCCTGGCGGGTGAAGATATTCCCCTGAGCGAGCAGCTGACGGTAGTAACAGACAGCCGAGTCGCGCTGCCCGCTGCGGTGATAATAGTCGGCCGCCATAAAGAGCAGGCCGCTCTGGTTCTCGGCCCCGATGTGCTGCAAGGCAGGAAAGAGCAGCAGGCGGGCCTCCTCCAGCTGGTTATGATAGAGGTAATAGCCGGCCATCTGACTCTCCACGTCGTGCTGCATGGGCTCGTTGCCGACGGCAATGGCCAGCCGGCGCGCCTCCTCGAAACAAGCGATGCAGCTGTCCTGCCCGTCCTCCGTGGCCCTCAGCACATTGCCGATGTCGCGCAGGTCGTAGATCAGCCCGAGCGTATCCCGGGCCCGCAGGTCGACGGCGTAGGCCCGACGATAGCTCTCTAAGGAGCGGTCGAGCAGCCGCTGACCGAAGTAGAGCGTGCCCATCTGACTGTAGACCAGCGCCCGCAGACTGTCCGTCCGTGCCAGTTCGCCGGCCCGCTGCAGCGTCTTCAGCGCGGCGGGCGCATCGCCCCGGTCGGCCAGCGCCAGCGCCTCATGATAGACGTCGAGCCCCGCCTGGCGCCGTCCGCAGGAGCAGACAGCCAACAGGACAGCGATTAGAACCGTGCACCTCCTCATTTCCCGACAACCTTCCGTCCCTCGTTGATATAGAGTCCGCGCCCGGGCTCCCGGCTGAGCTTGCGCCCACCAAGGTCATAGGCGTCGCTGTCAGGCCGCCGCACAGCCTCAGGCGCACTGACGCCGTCGGGCTCAGGAGCCGTCTGTCCCTCGCCCGCGTATTGTCCGATGAAGAAGATGGCGCCCGTCGACTGCTCGCTGATGATATAGAGGAAGGGGCGGTCGGCATGGAATTGATAGTGTTTCGGCTCCTGTGGGTTTATGCTGGTCGTCTCGGTCTCAACGACCGTGATGGCCGCGGCCTCGGTGCCCTCCTCGTCGAGGCGGATCTTGGCCACCTGGAACATGTTGCTGATGTATTGCGGCTGATCGCAGTAGTAAGGAATATCAGCCCTGTAGGGGTCAAAGGCGCTGGGCATGCCGATGGCCGACATCGGTTCTACCAATTCGATTCTGTTCATCGTTTCGAAGCGGGGCAGCTTCACGTCGACGTCCTCCAAGGGCATCCATTGGTAATAAGACCATTGCCGACCATCGAGACCGGCCACCACGTCGCCGACCGTCTTGCCTTCGCGCGGCAGCAGGATGGTCATGCGATAGGCTTCGCTGCCGTATGGCAGCGCGAGCATCTGACAGTCATTGTTTTCAGCATAATACAGCTGGTTGCGCATGTGCATCATCGGCACCAGCTCGCCCCCGTTGAACGACTCGTCCTTCGTTTCATTCTTGTCGAACTTCAGCGTCCACGTGCCCTTGAAGTAGACGGCATCGAGCAAATAGCTTACGGCATTGGGTCTGAACGACTGCTCAGTGAGGATGCGGGGGATCATGTCCATGGTGTGGTCGCTGCCCCACTGGTTGATGACGTCCATCGTCTCGCCGTCAGCGAAGTTGCGCGACTGGCAGGTGGCGTCGTAGTAGGTCTCGGCCTTCTCCTGAAACGCGGGCAGCAGATGGTACGGCTCATTGATGAAGATGGCGTTGGAGATCATCACCCGCGTCTGCTCGTCGAGCAGGGGGCTCTCGGTGAGCATCTTGCGGCAGAACTGGTTGATGGCGTCGGCCCCGGCCTCACCGAAGCCCAACGTCTGGTTGATTTCCTGCTGTGTCAGTCCGGCGGCACCGTTGTTCAGCATGCCCAGGGCGTAGGTGATGCTCAGGGGCGACACCACCCGGCTCACGTTGCCGCGCACCTCGCGGAACAGCCTGAAGGCGAAATCGTTGTTGCTCTCTATCAGTTGACGTTCCTGCTGCGAGAGCGAAATCTGGGGCGGCTCGTTGTAGCCGTCCTGTGCGAAAACATGATTGGCGGTCGTCAGCAGCATGGCTGCGAGCAGCACGGGGAACATTCTTTTTAACATAGTCATCGGGTTAATTATTGGTTAGATACAGGATTATCCATTGGTATGAGGGGGTTATAGATCCAGCCCTCGATGATGAGCAGCACGTCGGTCATGGGGCGTCCCGCCAACAAGTACGTCAGGTCAACACCCAGTTGCTTATCATGCTCTTCAATCCCGGTCACGTTGCTGGGCAGACAAGGCCCGCTCATCGTCCACAGTTCAAACTTCCGCGGACCTGTGAGCGTCTCCTTCACGTAGATGTAGGGATCGCTGTTTCCTGATCCGGACGTAATATCGGTGAAATAGCTTTCGAAGCGTTCTTTCTGCTCATCGCTGCTGAAAGTGACGGTGCACGATGCGCTCTGGCAGAGCCCTTCGTGGGCCGTGATTCGGTAGGTCAGGTGATAGGTGAACTGCAGCTTCGTGTCATAGAACCGCACCTCGTAGCGCGACGCGCCCTCGTCGAGGTCGCCCCACCAGCCGAGCTCCGTGGCTGACAGCCCGGGACGCGCGAAGACGATGCTGTCGACGCGCTGTACATCGTAAAGCCAATGGTCGACGAGGACATAGCCGTCAGCGAAATTGACGCTGCCGACATGGCGCGCCTCGAAGACGTCGCAGCTGTCGCCCTGGCAGATGCACAGCTCCGGCTGCTGGGCTCTCATCTGGAGGCAGCCCAGCAGCATCAGGAGCGCGATGCACAGTTGTTGCTTGTTCATAATCAGTTGCAAAGTAAGCAAAATTCCGCGAAACGGCCAAACTTTTCAGTACACAATTAGTACACAGGCGCTCATTTTACTGCGATTTTGCGTCCGTCGCGAATGATGATGCCCGGCGAGGGAGCGGCGCCTGACGGGCGGCCAGCCAGGTCATAGGCCGGCGCGCTGACGGGCTGGAGTCTGTCCGCGGGGTCAAGGTTGCTGATGACGTAGCCCGGCTGCCGCGCCGTGTCGATGAGGTAGACATGGTCGTCGGCCCAGCAGACGAGCTGCCCCCAGTGGCACTGCAGGCCGCGCAAGCTGGTGGTCGTGCCGGTGAGGTACAGGGGCAAGTCGATTTCGGCGAACATTACCCATGACTGCCCGTCGATGCAGTCGACATATTCATTCATGCCGAACAGATACATCTCGTTGGCATCCAGCGGATTGAAGGCAATCTGCGGGCGGCCGGGCAGCTGCAGCTCCTTCAGGCCCGTCGTCCACCACGTCTGTCCGAAGTCGGCCGAGCGGCTCAGCGTGTAGCCCATCTGTCCTGCGGGCAGCTGCTCGCTGCGATAGATCTTGTCCGGACAGAGCGGATGCTGCTGATAGCGGGCGTCGTCGTTGTAGACATCCAGACGCTTCGCCCCGCTGCACAGGTAGTCGTAGACCACCACGCAGAGCAGCTCGCCGCCCGACTGTCGGGCATCGTTCAGGTCGACCCACTGCACCGACGCGTCGGTGGCTGCAAAGAGCGTGTCGCCGTAGATCCTCACATTGTTGATTCGCGAGCCGAAGGTCAGCGTCTGCACGCCCTCGGCCTGCATGCCCGTGGCCATGGCCAGACAGGCAAAAGCTGAAATGATTCTCTGTTTCATACCTTTTAATGATTTAAACGTTTTGACGCTGCAAAGGAAAGCATTTCCCGCGGAATCCCCAAGCTTTTCAGTTCACAGTGCGTACACAACAGAGTACACAAACGGTTCACTGAGTTATTTCCGGAGGACAAGAATCTCACAAAAATCTTGTAATTGGAAATTTTTTCTACCACGGATTAAGCGGATTAAACGGATTTTGCTACATATTTGGCATTGTTTGGGGGGATTACAGCGGCTAAAGCCGCTATTCCCTGCGGCGTAGGATCCGTAAAATCTGCCGCTTGCGGCTTAACCCATATTTGGAAAAATCCGTTTAATCCGTTTAATCCGTGGTAGAAAATAACTATAGATAAAGGGGCACTTCTCGGTAGCCAAAGGGACACTTCTTAATAAACAAAGTGGCGCTTCTCGAAAGTAATATAGGGGTATATTACTTTTGAAAAGCGCCATTTCTCCGTAAAAAAAGCTACGGACGGGGAGGCTTAATTGTAGGGTTTGGCCTCGCGCTTGCCGCTGAGCACGTCGAAGGCGTTGAGGGCCAGGGCCTCGAGCTCGTCCTCGCCGGGATAGACGTAGAAGGGAGCCAGGAAGCCGACGCGGTTGCGCAGGCGCTTGATGATATACTCCGAGCGGGCCATACCGCCAGTGATGAGGATGGCGTCGATCTTGCCATAGAGCACGGCGGCCTCTGAGGCGATGGCCTTGGCCGTGTGGTAGATCATGGCGTTGAAGATGAGCTCGGCGTGGCGGTCGCGCTCCTCGAGGATGCGGCGCTCCACCTCGCGGGCGTCGTTGGTGCCTAGGTGGGCGTTCAGTCCGGCCTGACCGGCGATGCGCTTCAGGAGCTCGGCCTCAGTGTACTTGCCGCTGAAGCAGAGGCGGATGAGGTCGCTGGCGGGCAGCGAGCCGGCGCGCTCGGGTGAGAAGGGACCTTCGCCGTCGAGGGCATTGTTGGCGTCGACGGCGCGACCGTGGTCGTGAGCCGCCACGGAGATGCCTCCGCCCAGGTGGCAGATGATGAGGTTGAGCTCCTCATACTCGCGGCCCTGCTCGGCGGCAAAGCGGCGGGCGATGGCCTTCTGGTTGAGGGCATGCCAGATGCAGATGCGGTTCATCAGGGGCGAGCCTGAGATACGGGCATAGTCGTTGAGCTCGTCGACGACGCCGGGGTCGGCAATGAACGAGCGGCAGCCGGGAATCTTCTTGGCGATGATGTCGGAGATGATGCAGCCCAAGTCGCAGGCGTGCATGTGGATGCAGTTGCGGGCGTCGTCGATCATCTGCTGGTTGATCTCATAGACACCGCCCTGCACGGGCTTGGCCAGTCCGCCGCGTCCGATGACGGCCGCGAAGTCGAGGGGGATGTTGTTCTGCTGGAGCGTGTCAAGCACGAGCTGGGTGCGGAAGTCGATCTGGTCGACCACTTCCTCAAAGTTAGCCAGGTCCTCAGCCGAGTGCGGGATATTGGTGCGCAGCAGCTGCTTGTCACCCTCGTAGACAGCCATCTTGGTCGACGTGGAGCCCGGGTTAATGACTAATATCTTCATAGTATTTAGGTTTAATGATTATACACATGCCAAGGCGATGGAATAGAACTTCGACTCGACCGAGTCGGCCCGCGACGTCAGCACCACGGGCACCTGGGGGCCTTGCAGGATGGCGGCCGTCTCGGCACCGCAGAACAGCGTGATGGTCTTATAGAAGACGTTGCCGGCCTGAATGTCGGGGAAGATGAGGCCGTCGGCCAGACCCTCCAGCGGCGACTCGATGCCTTTCTTGTGCAGGGCGTGAGCCGAGAGCGATGTCTTCAGGTCGAGCGGGCCGTCGACGATGCAGGGGCCGTACTCGCCTGCCTGCGTCTGGGCAATGAGTTCCTTATACTCCACGGTGAAGGGGAAGTGCTTCTCGTTCACCTTCTCAGAGCAATTGATGAGCGACACGCGCGGCTCCTCGATGCCCATCGCGCGACAGAGGTTGAGCAGATAGCGCAACTGCTCGGCACGCTGCTCCTTCGTGGGATAGGGAATGACGGCCACGTCGGTGACAAACAGCAGACGATCCATCTGCGGCAGCTGGCAGCAGGTGAGGTGGGTGAGCACGCGGCCCTTGGGCAGGATGCCGGTCTCCTTGTTCAGCACGGCCTTCAGCAGGTTGTCGGTGTTCAGCAGTCCCTTCATCAGCACGTCGGCCTTGCCTTCGCGCACCAGCGCCACGGCACGGGCTGCGGCGACGTCGACATCATCGTCGTCGACCATAATGGGTTCCACAAATCCGGCAGCCTCGGCGCGGGCTACTGCCTCGCGGGTCGATTCGTCGCGTCCACATACAACGGCCACACGGCGGCGCTCAGTGCGCTCGGCCAGATGGGCCACCAACTCATCAAAGTTCTTTATCGTTTTCATAGATAGGGTTAATTAGATTTTGGCGCAAAGTTACAAAAAAGAATCGACATCGTTGCACATTTGATGCAAAAAAGTGCAAAACCGAACGTTATTTCTGAAATATTCACTACCTTTGCACCAAAACTGATAACTTAAAGCATTCTGACTGATGAAAAAACTACTCACAACACTGACGCTCATCGTGCTCATGCTGACGGCTGCCACGACGGCCAACGCCGGCTCGTTCACCGTGGGCGACAAAACTTTCCTGCTGAACGGCCAGCCCTTCGTGGTGAAGGCGGCCGAAGTGCATTACCCCCGCATCCCCCGCCCCTACTGGGAGCACCGCATCAAGATGTGCCGTGCGCTGGGCATGAATGCCGTGTGTATCTACATCTTCTGGAACATCCACGAGCAACAGGAGGGCGTCTTTGATTTTACGGGCAACAACGACGTGGCCGAGTTCTGCCGTCTGGCGCAGAAGAACGGCATGTACGTCATCGTGCGCCCCGGGCCCTACGTCTGCGCCGAGTGGGAGATGGGCGGTCTGCCCTGGTGGCTGCTGAAGAAGAAGGACATCCGCCTGCGCGAGCAGGATCCTTACTTCATGGAGCGCGTGAAAATCTTCGAGCAGAAGGTGGGCGAGCAGCTGGCTCCGCTGACCATCCAGAACGGCGGCCCCATCATCATGATTCAGGTGGAGAACGAATATGGTTCGTACGGCGAGGATAAGCCTTATGTCAGCGAGATCAGGGACTGCCTGCGGGAAATATATAACCAAGCCCCCCCTACGGCCCCCGAGGGGGCTTCTATAGTTGGCAAGTCTAATGTAGCCCCCTCGGGGGCAGATGGGGGGGCTGACGGTATCCTCCTCTTCCAGTGCGACTGGTCTTCGAACTTTGAGAAGAACGGGCTGGACGACCTGACGTGGACGATGAACTTCGGCACGGGCGCCAACATCGATGACCAGTTCCGCCGCCTCGGCGAACTGCGTCCCAATGCCCCGAAGATGTGCTCGGAGTTTTGGAGCGGCTGGTTCGACAAGTGGGGTGCCCGCCACGAGACACGCCCCGCCAAGGATATGGTGGAGGGTATGGACGAAATGCTTTCAAAGGGTATCTCCTTCTCGCTCTATATGACCCACGGCGGCACGTCGTTCGGCCACTGGGCCGGTGCCAACTCGCCCGGTTTCGCTCCCGACGTCACCTCTTACGACTACGATGCCCCCATCAACGAGTATGGCCAGGCCACTCCGAAGTTCTGGGAACTTCGCACGATGATGGCGAAGTACAACGACAGCAAGAAGATGCCTGCCGTTCCCAAGGCTCCAATGCCCATCATCACCGTACCGAAGTTCGAATTGAAAGAGTTTGCTCCCCTCATGACAGCGATGACTAAGCCCGTCAATGGTTCCTTGAAAACCTTTGAAGAGATGGATATGGGCTGGGGCGCGATGATGTATTCCACTCGATTGCCCGAGATTACTTCGCAGAGTGTGCTTAGCGGTGAGTTCCATGACTTTGCGCAGGTATTCATTGACAAAAATTATATTGGAAAGATTGACCGTGTGAAGAACGAGAAATCGCTCACTATCCCTGCTGTCAAGAAGGGAGCCGAACTGATTATCATTGTTGAAGGCATGGGTCGCATCAACTTTGGCCGTGCCATCAAGGACTTCAAGGGTATTGTCGGCAATGTTACCCTGTCTACAGAGACTGACGAAGTAGAGATGGTGCTGAAGCCGAAGCAATGGATGAATGTCGCTATTCCCGACGATTATCAGACGGCAGTCAAGGCACTTGATTTGGTGAAGGGTGTCAACGACCGAGTGGCTTCTGGCGAGGTAAAAGGGAGTGTTCCTGCACTTGCTCTTACACAGGGCTATGAAGAGTCGAAGAAACTCGCCGACATTATGAAGCCAGGTTACCATCGCGGCTACTTCAATCTCTCGAAGGTGGGCGACACGTTCCTGAACTTTGAGACGTGGGGCAAAGGCCAGGTCTACGTCAACGGCCACGCCATGGGACGCATCTGGTCGATAGGCCCGCAGCAGACGCTTTATGTGCCTGGCTGCTGGCTGAAGAAAGGCAGGAACGAAATTATCGTCCTCGATGTCGTCGGCCCGCGTGAGGCCGTCGTCTGGGGTCAAGCAGAGCCCGAACTGAACAAACTGCAACTGGAGAAGAGCAACAAGCACAACAACATCGGCGACAAGCCCGACCTCAACTCCGCCACGCCCGTTGCCGTGGCAGGTTCTGTAAACGGCTGTGCTACAGCCGTCCCCGGCAATGGCTGGCAGACCTTCCGCTTCACGACCCCGCAGAAGGGCCGCTACCTCGCCATTGAATGCCTCTCCACTCAGAAGCCCAACGACCGCGTGGCCATCGCTGAACTTTATCTGCAAGGCCCCGACGGCAAACGCCTCTCCCGCGAGCCTTGGACGACGAAGTACGCCAACTCTGAGGAAGAGAACGGCAACCACACCGGCGACAAAGTCTTTGACCTGCAGGAGTCTACCTACTGGCAGACGGAGAAGGGCGCCTCTACGCCTCACCTGCTCGTCATCGACCTCGGTAGCGAGCAGACCGTTAGTGCCCTCGAATACCTTCCCCGCGCTGAGCAGGGTGCTCCCGGTTCAGTGAAAGACTTCAAGGTCTATCTCTATTGATGTTTATAGTTTATTGTTTTTAGTTTATGAAACAGCCCCGAATCCTCACCATCGCCCTCTCTGCGGCCCTCGTGCTGACCGTCCTCTCGTGCGGACAGCAGCAGAGAGCGAATATCAAGTCGAGCCACGCCGACAGTGTCATCTTCGACGTCGGTGTCGTGAAAGACTATGAGCGTATGCGCGCCCTCTCCGACAGTTTCGAACTGACGGGTGACATCTCGCAACTCGACGCCAACCGTTGGCGGGGTGTGTCCTATTATCGGCAGGGGCAGTATCGGTTGGCGGAGATTGCCTACCGCAAGGCGCTGGAGAGCGACATCCTCACCGACGAGGACCAGGTGAGTTACAACAAGGCGGCTCGCCGACTCTCCGAACTCCTGCTGGTGCGCGGCGACTACGAAGGCTCGCTCCGCGTGGCGATGCCTGCCGTGGCGAAGATGGAGAAGTCGGGCATCGGCTCCGATATCGACTATGCCATCCTGCTCAACAACATCGGCTGCTGCCAACTCAACTTAGGCCGCGATGAGGAAGCCAACAAGAGTTTCCTCACCGCCCGAGGCCACTATGCCAACCGCTGGCAGACCGACTCCACCGGGCGAGGCTTCCAGGAGGCGGTCATCGGTACCGTCTACACCAGTATGGCCTACATCAATATGCGCCGCTATGCAGAGTCTATCTACTGGATTGACCGTACGGAGATGCTGCTGAATATGTATCGCCAGAAGCCTGATGCCCGTTCGGAGTATTTCGATGAGTATCAGGGACGTATCGAGATTATGAGGGCCGTCGCCCTGCAAGGTCTCGACAAACCTGACGATGCTGCCAAGGCCTATCAGAAGTTCCTGGAGACCGACTACTCGCGTACCGGCCCCGGACGCATCAATGCCAACGACTATCTCGTGGCGGCCCACCGCTTCGGCGAGGCGGCTGACAACTACCGTTGCCTCGACCAGACGCTCGCCAACTGGGGTATGGAACTCTCGCTCGACAATATCCAACTCTACCTGCTGCCCAAGTACCGGGCCAATGCCGAGGCGGGTCGTCGCGACTCGGCTACTGTGGCGGGTATGCGCATCCTCTCCATCTTGGATTCGGCCATTACCAACCAGAAGAACAGTGCCACCGTCGAACTGGCCACCATCTATGAGACCAACCAGAAGGAGGCCGAGATTGCTGAGCAGAAGGCCAATCTTACGCGCCTGCAGTTCATCGCTACGGGTGTGTCGCTGCTGCTCATCATCATCTTCCTCGTGGTCTATACCCTTCACCGTCGCGCGGCCACCAAGCGTCTGAAGGCGGCCCACCAGAAACTGGAGGATGCCCACGAGAAACTGCAGTACGCCTACGACCGCCTGGAGGAGACCACGGCTGCCAAGGAGCGCATCGAGAGTGAACTGCGCATCGCCCGCGACATTCAGATGTCGATGGTGCCCAACATCTTCCCTGAGCGCGAGGGACTCGACATCTATGCCTTCATCTCCCCGGCCAAGGAGGTGGGCGGCGACCTGTACGGCTATCTGATGCTGGGCGACGAACTCTACTTCTGCGTGGGTGACGTGTCGGGCAAGGGTGTGCCCGCCTCGCTCTTTATGGCCCAGGCCACGCGCCTCTTCCGCACCCTGGCCACGCAGCACATGATGCCTGCCGAAATCGCCACCCGCATGAACGATGCGCTGACGGAGGACAACGAGCAGGGAATGTTCGTCACGCTCTTCATCGGTCTCATCGACCTCGTCGGCGGCAAGATGGAGTACTGCAATGCCGGTCACAACCCGCCCGTCATCCGTGGCGATGGGGAGGAGGCTCACTTTATGGAGATGGAGTCCAATGCCCCCATCGGCCTCTGGCCCGGGCTGGAGTTCATCGGCGAGACCATCGCCGACATTCGTGGCCGCAGCCTCTTCGTCTATTCCGACGGTCTCAACGAGGCAGAGAACCGCGACCACGAGCAGTTCGGCGACGACCGGCTGATCGACATCCTCCGCACCGGCCACTTCGCCAACTCCCGTCAGGTCATCGAACGTCTGAACGAGGAGGTCGAGAAGCACCGCGCCGGAGCCGATCCCAACGACGACCTCACGATGTTCTGTCTGCGGGTGAAGTAGTGTTTCCCTAATTTTATTTTAGCACTTCTGCAGGAATCTGTACGATGAAGCGGGAGCCGGGAGAGTAGGTGCGGTCGAGGATGACGTCGCCGTTAAGGCGGAGGGCAACGTTCTTGCAGAAGGTGAGGCCGATGCCCATGCCTTCGGAGAAGTCGTCGATCTTCGTGAAATGGCCAAAGATTTGCTCTTCCTCGCCAGGCTGGATGCCGCGCCCTGTGTCGGCAATGCCGATCTTCCAGAAACCGTCGGCTATCGTGCTGCTGACGGTGATGGTGCCCTCGTCGGTGAACTTGTCGGCATTCGACAGCAGTTCGTCGACGATGGCCTTGAGCATACGGCGGTTGGTGCGGACGGTGACGTCGGGGCTGACGTCGGTGGTGTAGTGAAGGCTCAGCGCCTGGTTAGACGGCTTGAACTCGCTGAGGATTTCCTGGCAGAAGGCATCGCAGCAGATGGCCTCTTCCGACTCCCAACTGACTGCGCTCTCCATATCGGAGAGGCTGAGCAGGTGGTTGAGGCTGTTGGTGAGGATGTCGGTGTTATGGGAGATGCGCTGGGAGAGATCGTGTCGCTCGACGTCGGAGAGGTCATCGGTCTGCGTGGCGAGGATGTCGGAGAAGCCGGAGATGGCGTTGAGCGGCGTGCGGATCTGGTGGCTGACGTTCTGGATGAAGGCCATCTTCATACGGTTGGCCACCTCGGCCTGATCCCTGGCTTTCTCCAGTTCGCGGTTCTTGGCCTCCATCAGTTTCAGGTGCTTGTGGCGCGTCCATCCCATATAGGCGAGCAGCAGGATGGTGGCAATCAGGAATACGAAGATGGCGATGATGGTGTAGAGTTCAGCCCTGCGCTGCTCGAGACGGGCCTTGTTGAGTTCGAAGTCGCGGTTGATCTCGTTGATGGTCAGCGTGGAGATTTCATTGTTGCGCCTCTCCTTGGCATTGAGCAGCATTTTCAGGGTCTCGTTCTCACCGACGAGGTCGCCTTTCCGCTTGCAGATGACGGCCCTGAAGGCAAGCCGCTCGGTCTCGCTCTGCAGCGAGTCGGCCATCGCGAAGGCCCGCTCGTAGTCGCCGTCGAAGGCATAGCGGCCCATATCGCCGTAGTCTTGGAAGATGGGGTAGTAGTCATCGGGATACTCCTTCCTGAGTTTCTCGATCCTGCTGTAGCAGTTCTCGAATATCTGCTGCTCGGCGTGCGTGAAGGCTATCATCGCCTTCACGCCTACTGAGCCACAGAGTTGGTAGTTGTCCTCGCTGATGGCGATGGCCTTGTCGGCCCAGGCCAGTCCTTGCTCCCCGTTGCCGAAGATGCAGATGTTGGCCAGCATCTGGTAGATAGCCACCTGGTCGGCCACGTTCTTCTTGGGATCGGTCTGCTCCAGCGCCTTCAGCAGATGCTGTTCGCAGAGGTCGTTGTTGTCGCGTGTACCGTAGAAGACGCCCATCAGGTAGTCGATCATAAAGTAGTATTCGCGGGCCTCGACCTCCTTCATCTTGGTCTCCATTTCCTCGGTCTTCTTCAGGGCGAGATAGTAGTGGTCGTGGTTGATGTCGTAGATGATCTCGTTGTTCCACGAGTTCCAGTACTTGTAGACGTAGCCCTTCTCACGGACGTAGTTGCGGTATTCGATGATGGCATCGTAGAAGTCTTGATCGTCCTGCCCGTCGAACAGCGTGATGGACTTATTGTACAGCCGCTCCTCCTCCGGATCCTTGTCCTCAGCGGAAAGGATGGGGAGGGAGAGCAGTAGTGCCATTAGCAGCAATACGGGTTTTCTGATGGTCAGGGCGTTCATTGGTAGAGGTTGATTGGTTCGTGAGAATGTTTATCGCTTGATGATCAGCCCCCCGTTAGGCTGGATGGTGACTTTGGCCTGGCCCTTCTTGTCGACCTTGAGGGTGGTAAGCGTAGGCTCGCCCTTTTTATTGTCGACGTAGTACTGGAGGGCCTCACCCTTGTTGAACATCGGGAGCGTGAGGGTCAGCGTGAGAGGCTGCTTCTCGGCGGAGAGACCGGCGACGTACCAGTCCTGTCCGTGGCGACGGGCGAGGACGACATACTTGCCGGGATAGCCGTCGATGAGGCAGGTCTCGTCCCAGGTAGTCGGCAGTTGGCGGAGGAAGTCCATTTCAAACTGCGGCAGTTCCCCGAGGTTGTTGGGCTGCATAGCCACGCACTGCACGGAGGTCTGCATCGTGATGCCCGAAGCCATCTCGAAGATGTCGGTGGTCTTGCGTGTGTGGCGGCTCTTGTTGTCCTTCGAGAGATACTTGTTCATAATGATGCCGCCCCAGTCCATCGAGGCAGTGGTGTTGCGGCAGAAGGGATGGAGCGTCAGGTCGAAGGGCTGACGGATGGCGGCTCCCTCGTTGAAGAAGACGTTCTCCGAAGCCAGCACGGCCTCTGAGGCCACGTAGTTGGGGTACATCTTCTCCCAACCACGTGGGATGGTGCAGCCGTGGAAGACCACCTGCAGGCCGTAGCGGTTGGCATCGCTGAGGATGTCCTCGTAGAGGCGCATCGTCTCCTGCTTGTCGCCGCCGAAGAAGTCGACCTTGATGCCCTTGATGCCGATTGACTGCATCCACTTCATCTCCCGTTCGCGGGCGATGGCGGTGTTCATACAGTCGCGTGGGCCTTGGGGCGCGTCGTTGGCAAAGCCGTTGCTGTTATACCATAATAATAGGTGTACGCCCTTCGACTGGGCATACTTGGAAAGTTCTGCGATGCGGTCGCGGCCGATCTGCGTGTCCCACCAGTTGTCGACGAGGCAGTACTCGAAACCCATGGCCGAGGCGAGGTCGATGAACTTCACCTGATCGTCGTAGTTGATGGAGTTGTCCTGCCAGATAAGCCAACTCCAGGTGTAGCGGCCCGGCTGGTAGTCGGTGTTGGGGGCGTAGCGAGGCTCCACGAGGTCGTAACTGATGGTGGTCTCGACGATGTCGCTGAGCGAGCCGATGGTGACAGTGCGCCAGGGTGTCTGGCCGGGCAGGGGGATGGCGGCGAAGGCGGAGCCGAAGCCGTTGTTCTCGCCGGGGTCGGGGTAGGCGATGGTGTAGCCGTTGCCGACCTGGTAGTCGGAGAGGTGGGCGCCGCAGTAATTAGAGCCGACGCCGGTCTCATTGAGGAGAAGCCAGCCGTTGGGTAGGTGGAAGAGGGCCGGGAAGATGTAGCCGTGGCCATACTGGGAGGGCGTGGCCATCGGGGCATCGGCGGAGTAGGTTTCCTCGTAGGAGGGCTTGGTCTGTTCCCAACCCGTCTCAGGGCCGATCTGCGGAGATATGAAGGTGGTGGTGCCGTCGGGGAGGTTGAAACTGCTGGCCTCGCTGAGGATGCGAACACGTTTCATATCCTTCTTCTGGAATTTCTGGCGGGGGATGTCGTAGCGGAAGGCGATGTCGTGGTCGCTGACCTGCATCACCACGCTGAAGCGCATCTGGTCCTTGTTCTGGAGGTTGAGCACGATCTGATTGGCCTTGTAGCAGGCTGATGAGGCCTTGGTGCCCCGCATCTGATAGTGGCTCTCCACGGGTTGCTCCTTGGTGTCGAGGAGAGTCAGGTCGCGTGTGAAGTCGCCGATGCTGGTCTTTAGGCCGAGGGCCGACGGTTCGAGCACCTGCTGGCCGTTGAGCGTCGCCGAATAGTGTAGACGGCCGCCTGCATCGCTGACAGTCACCTTCAGTTGGCCACTGGGCGACTGAACCATAACGTCACCAGCCCAGCAAAGGACTGATGACGCTAATAATAGGGTTAGGAATATTGTTCTCATTTATAAAAGTTGGTCTTGTTCGATGTCCTTGAAGTACTTGTAGGTGCTGACCTTCAGTTCGTCGGCAGCGTCCTCGTCGCAGACGATGATGCCGTGGGCGTGCATCTGGAGGGCAGAGATAGTCCACATGTGGTTAATGCTTCCCTCGATGGCAGCCTGGAGGGCACGTGCCTTCAGGTGGCCGTTGGCCAGGATCATCACCTCACGAGCATCCATCACGGTGCCTACGCCTACGGTCAGGGCGTGAGCCGGCACGTTCTCGGGATTGCCGCCGAAGAAGCGGCTATTGGCGATGCGGGTGTCGGTGGTGAGGGTTTTCATACGGGTGCGGCTGCGGAGCGAGGAACCTGGCTCGTTGAAGGCAATGTGACCGTCGGGGCCGATGCCGCCGATGAAGAGGTCGATACCGCCAGCCTCCTCAATCATCTTCTCATAGTTGGCGCACTCGGCAGCGAGGTCGGGGGCATTGCCGTTGAGGATGTGGATGTTCTCCTTCGGGCAGTCGATGTGGTCAAACAAGTTGCGGGCCATAAAGGCGTGGTAACTCTCGGGATGGGTCTCGGGCAGGCCGACATACTCGTCCATATTGAAGGTGAGGACGTTCTTGAACGACACCTTCCCGGCACGGCAGGCCTCAACGAGGGCGTTATACATACCTACGGGTGAAGAACCTGTTGGCAGTCCGAGCACGAACTTATGATCGGGGGTGGGGTTGAATGCATTGATGCGGTTAATCACGTGGTTGGCTGCCCACTGAGACAGTTTCTGGTAGTCGGATTGAATAATAACTCTCATAATGTTTATCGTTTTTGGTTCGTAATTTTTCGGCAAATATACGACTTTTTTCTTTATTTTGCCACAGATTTCACAGATTTTTAGAGAAAATAAATATTAATCTGTGTTAATCAGTGAAATCTGTGGCCCAAATTGACTATCTTTGCACACAATATGAAGGAATTTGTAATATCAGAAGCGAAGGCCGAAACCGCCGTGCTGGTGGGTCTGATCACCAAGGAGCAGGATGAGGCCAAGACGAAGGAATATCTCGACGAACTGGAATTCCTGGCAGACACGGCAGGCGCCGTCACCGTGAAGCGATTCACCCAGAAAGTGGGTGGGCCGAATCAGGTGACCTACGTGGGCAGTGGCAAACTGGAGGAAATCAAGCAATATATCAAACAGCAGCAAGAGACCGCCGATGACGACGAGACGGGGGAGACACAGCCCGTGGGTATGGTCATCTTCGATGATGAACTGACGGCCAAGCAGATACGTAACATCGAAAAGGAATTGCAGGTGAAGATCCTCGACCGTACGTCACTGATCCTCGACATCTTTGCCATGCGTGCCCAGACGGCTGAGGCGAAGACCCAGGTGGAACTGGCCCAGCATCGCTATATGCTACCCCGTCTGCAGCGGCTCTGGACGCACTTGGAGCGTCAGGGCGGTGGCTCCGGCTCTGGTGGCGGAAAGGGCAGCGTGGGTCTGCGCGGCCCTGGTGAGACGCAGTTGGAGATGGACCGACGCATTATTCTTCAGCGTATCACGCTCCTGAAGCAGCGCCTGCTGGAGATCGACAAGCAGAAGACCACGCAGCGCAAGAACCGTGGGCGGCTGATCCGAGTAGCACTGGTGGGCTATACGAATGTGGGCAAGTCGACGATGATGAACCTGCTTTCCAAGAGTGAGGTGTTCGCTGAGAACAAACTGTTTGCCACCCTCGACACGACCGTGCGCAAGATGACGATCGACAACCTGCCCTTCCTGCTGGCCGATACCGTCGGCTTCATTCGCAAACTGCCCTCTGACCTGGTGGAGTCGTTCAAGTCGACCCTCGACGAGGTGCGCGAGGCGGATATGCTGGTGCATGTTGTGGATATCTCGCATCCTGACTTCGAGGAACAGATCCGTGTGGTGGAGGCTACCCTGCAGGAACTCGGTTGTGCTGATACGCCCTCCATCATCGTTTTCAACAAGATAGATGCCTATACGTGGGTGGAGAAGGAGCCCGACGACCTGACGCCAGAGACCAAGGAGAACGTGAACCTTGAAGACCTGAAGAAGACCTGGATGGCCCGCTCTGCTGAGAATGGCCATTACCTGGAGTGTCTCTTCATCTCGGCCCGTGAGAAGGAGAATATAGATGAATTACGTGACGTGCTGTACAAGCGGGTGCGCGAACTGCACGTCCAGAAATACCCCTATAACGATTTTTTATACCAAGATTATGAGTAATTACAGACAACTGACACAAACGGAAATTGAGATTCTGGAAAACAACGTCTGCTGGGCAGAAGACTGGCAGCGCGTTCTGGTAGACGAAGACTTCAAACCCTATAACTTCCACCGCGTGATGTTCTATGGGGACATCCGCCTCGGACGCTTCAACAAGCAGGTGGAGGTGACTAAGGGATTCTTCAAGCATTCGGGCATCAACGACACCACGCTCCGCAACGTGACCGTGGGCGACGACTGCCTGATAGAGAAAGTGGGCAACTACATCAACAACTATACCATCGGTAACGACTGCTATATCTCGAACATCTGTACGCTGGAGACCACCGACGATGCCACCTACGGTGAAGGCTCGGTGATCAGTGTGCTCAACGAGATGGGCGACGGCAACGTGACGCTCTTCAGGGAACTGAACAGCCAGGTGGCTGCCTTTATGGTGAAACACTACCGCGACAAGCAACTGCGCCACACCTTGCAGCAACTGATTCAGGACGAACTGCGCGTGACCCGTCCGGAGCGCGGCACCATCGGCAACAATGTGAAGATCATTAACTCGAAGGATATCACCAACACTATCATCAAGGGCGACTGCGAGATCAGCGGTACGGCCCGCCTGTCGGAGTGCACGGTGATGTCGTCGATGGATGCCCCAGTATATATAGGTACGGGCGTCATCTGCGAGAACTCCATCATCTGCGACGGCTGTTCGATCAACAACTCCGTGAAGATGCAGGACTGCTTCGTGGGTGAGGCTTGCCAGATCACCAACGGCTTCTCGGCTGAGGCCAGACTGTTCTTCGCTAACTCGTTTATGGCCAATGGTGAGGCTTGTGCT
>JAFTGI010000015.1 GCA_017458195.1 Prevotella sp. | reverse complement strand
TGACCCGTTTCGGTGTCCTCACCCTTAAGCTGAGCCACATAGGCGTCGCGGTTAGCCTCGGTGTCGTCGACCACGCCCTGAGCCTGTGCGACGGCATTCTCGATAGCCTCTTCAACCTCAGCCTTCTTCTCGTCGGTGAAGTCGTGGTAGTCGAGCTCAGCATAGTCCTTGTTGAACTGTTCAACGATCTCAGTCAGCTTATCATTGAAGAAGTCGTAAGCAGCGTTGTCGTCGATGCCGCCATTGGCATTCTTGATGTCTTCGCTGGTGGGGAACTCGGCTTTGGCAACCATGTCCTGGACCTCCTTCATATTGTCGTACTTATGCTGCAGGTCATTGATCTTACCGAGCAGGGCGTTGAGTTTTTCCTCCTCAACGGGGATGTTCTCGTTGACCTTGGTCAGACCGTCGAAGGCTTCCTTATTGTCATCGATTGTGTTGCCATAATCCTTATATTTATTGTACTGCGGAATCAAGCCGTCCTCGCCGGCAGGTGCGCCAGCATCATCCGTAGCGCCGTAGATCTCCTTGCGGATTTCCTCAAGCTCTTCCTTCAGCTTGTCAATCTCGTTCTCGGCCACTTCCTCGTAGCCCTTCTTGTTGAGAGCCTCCTCCACGTCGGTGAAAAGACCGTCAAGACCATCAACGCCATCCTGCTCCAGATCGGCACCGAAGAGACCCTTCTGTACCTCAATCTGAACCTTGTCGCGGGCTTCCTTGGCATTCGCTAACAACTGAGCATCAAGTTTATCCTGAGCGGCAGTAATGGCACGATCAACCAGAGCCTCCAGAGCCTCGATGTCCTCGACGCTGATGGCCTGCATAGCCACCCAGTGCTCCTCACCCGTCTTGCCGAGTGCAACTGCGAGTTCATTGTCCTTAGCCTCCTTCTGCTCATTCAGGGCTTCGTACTGGTTGTTTCCGTTATAGCGGTCGTCAAGCTGATCCTCAATAGCCTTCAGATCAGCGAGCTTGCCCTCGACACTCTGGATAGCGGCAGTGACAGCTTCGTAAGCGTCGTAGGCGTCATAGACCTCCTCGGTCGTTGAAGGCTCCTCAGAATCGGCGTTCTCGGTGTACGAGTTCACGTCGAAAGCATTGATGGCACCAGCAAGCTCTGTGGTGTCGAGAGTTCTCATGAACTCAGCAGCTTCGCCCTTATCGTTAGCTTCTTTGGCAGCATCTTCGAGCTCCAGAATCTGGCTCTCCAGGTCAGCCTTCAAATCTTCATAGCGATCGGTGACGGGGGCTTCGCCATATTTCTTGTCCTCGATCTCCTTCCAAGCCTGCTGAAGCTGTTCGCGCAGACCGCTGATGACGGCCAGGGCAGCCTCGTTCTGCTCGGCATTGTCCTTACCCTCCTTAATAAGTCCCTTGAGATCTTCGATGGCGGTAGCCACCTGGTCAGCCTTGTCGGCGAAGTCTTCGTATTCGCTCTGGTGCTCAGCATAGCCATTGTCGCGGATTTCTTCGAGCTCCATGATGCCCTCATTGATCTTCTGGATCTTCTCCTGGATTTCGTCATTATTAAACAGATCCTCGGGAAGATCCTCGGTGGCGCTTTCGAGCTTAGCCTTCAGACCCTCCTCGCCGTTGATCACCTCGTCGGCAGAGACGTAGGCTTCCTCAGCGGCAGCAATCTTCTCGAGCAGGGCGTCGACGTCGTAGCCAAGCTTGGTGATCAGGCCTTCGTCGCCGATGTACTTCTCCTGGTGGTCAGCGGGAGCGAGCTTATCCTCAGCGTCGCTGGCATACCAGTCCTCGTTCTCCTGGTTGTAGCCAGAGAGCAGGGCCTTCTGCTGGGCGATGTCCTCAATGGCAGCCTGCAGCAGGTCGCCATACACCTCATTATAGGTCTGGCCGTTGGCAGCCTTCTCCTCCTTGTTGGCAATCTTCTTCTGCAGGAGGTCGGTAGCCTCGTTCAGCTCCTTGTTCTTCTCAACAGCTGCATCGCGCACGGCGATATAGGCATCGTAGCCGTCGATAGCATCCTGCAGATCCTTCTTCACATTCTCGAGGGCTTCCGTAGCCTCGTCGTACTTCTCGCCGGCCGTCTCCTGATCGTAGAGAGCCTTGGCATCGTCGAGAGCCTTCTGCAGGTCGTCCTTCTTGTTGTTGTCGTCAGCCAGACCATCGATGCCTTCCTGAATCTCGTCAGCCAGCTCGTTCAGCTCATTGAACTTTTCGATGCTCTGCAGCTGGTTCCAGATGGCGCGGGCCTTGTTGAGGATCTCCTCAAGCTGAGTCTCGTAGGTCTTGTTGTCCAGCTCGTCCTTAGCTGCCAGCTTAGCGGCGTCGTTCTCCTCTTCGTCGGTCAGAAGTGCGATGCTCTCCAAAGCCTGAGAGATGGTGGCTGCGTCCAACTTGAGCAGGCGCAGCTGCTCGACGAGGTCGTCGATTTCGGCCTGCTGCTCGTCAGAGGCGCCCTTAATCTCCTGGCCCTGCGTGTAGTAACCATCGATTTCGATGACACCTTCGTCGATAGCGGGCTGGATAGCGTTGACAAGCGCGACCAGTTCTTCCTGCGTAGGCACGTCGGCTTCAATCTGATAAGCCTGTACGTCCTGCTGAGCATTGAGCTCGCTGGAAATGCCCACGTTAGCGGGGACTGCATTGACAGCTTGAGCGGCCTGCGATGCTGCGGGCACTGCTGACAAAGCCAGTAATGAGTAAACTACTTTCTTTTCCATGTGTAAATGCTTTTTTAGTTTAAAATATTTATGGTCTATGTTTCATGTTTCGACGAAATTCGAGCCCGCACAGATTGGTGCAAACTCGGCGGCAAAGTTAGAATAATTTCTAATTTGAAACAAGAAATAAAGAGATTATTCTCTATAATTTAACAAAGTTTAAGAGAAAGAAGGCTAATTCCCGTGATTCGCACTTAGAATTCGGTCGGTTGCGCAGCTGAAAAAAGAGGCTGAAAATTTGGCTGCAAGGGGAAAAATGACTACCTTTGCACTGGAGGATGAACGTATGACCATCAAAAGATTAAAAGCCTACATTGACTTTAAGCATATCAGTGTGGCGGCCTTCGAGAAAAGCATCGGCATGTCGAACGCCTCGTTCGCCAAGTCGCTGAAGGGCGGCAAGTCGATCGGGTCGGACAAGCTGGAGCGGATCCTGGCGACCTACGACGACCTGTCGGCCGAATGGCTGCTGCGCGGCGAGGGCCCCATGCTGCGCACTGACCGCCACGTCATGACGCCCGAGCAGCGCGAACGCTTAGAGGCTGCCGAGCTGCTGGCCGATGCCGTCAGCAGGCTGACGGGCAGCGGCGCCGTTAGGGGGGGGTAAAATTGAGCCGTTTTTCTTCCAAACCTCAAAACCATCCCCGATTTTTCGCAAGCCATCGCCTCATTTCCGGGCTGCCCTCCAAAAAGTGTATAGCCCGTAAAAACACAGTGTATAGTCCGGCTATACACTCTGTATTCTCGGGCTATACACTTTCATAAACGGATCGCCTTCGGCGAGAAATTAAACAAAATTGGATTCAAAATTTATCAAAGACTCCCTTTCGGTGGACAATGGATCGCCTTCGGCGAGAAATTAAACAAAATTGGATTCAAAATTTATCAAAGACTCTATAGCTCTGTTTAATTTTGAACATAATTTTGTTTAATTTCTGCGCGAAGCGCATCCTAAGAAACAATTCGCTGTTACCAAAAAAAAATTACCAAAAAAAAATAATTTCACGTTCACAAAGAATTGATACAATCTTTCTTTTAGTTTTTTGGAAAGAAATTATGGGAAATTAAGATTAATTTATTCTGGCACGCGGGTAGGCGCAGCCAAATTAACCTTAATTTCCCATAATTTCTTTCAGAAAAAAGAACTTAACTTTATTTCTTCAGAAAAAGAGCTTAGCCCTAATTTCTTTTCAGAAACGAAAAGTCTACAGGAAGCTGATTGTGCCGGGCTGGGCGTCGACGGGGTCGGCGGGCGACGAGGGCGAGGCAGCAGCGGGCGTGGGACTGCCTATCGAGGCCAGCACCTCGCGGGTGCGCTTGTAGGTGGGCGTCTGCTCGACGGCCGAGATGACGTCGTCGTTGTCGAGGTCCTCGGGGGCAAAGATGTAGATGTTGGGACGACGCTTGTAGCGGCGCTTCGTCTCGCTGTCGCCGTAGAAGTGGCCGCGACGCTCCTCACGCTTGGCGGCGCGCTCCTGCTCCTCGGCCAGTCGGTCCTGCTCCTCGCGGGTCTGCTGGCGCTGCATGCGCTCCTCCATGCCGTCGACGTCCTGCATGCCGAAGCCGGTGGCCAGGATGGTGACCTTCACCTTCTTGCCGAGCGACGGGTCGACGGCTACGCCCCACTTGATCTCGAAGTCGGAGCCGAACTTGTCCATGAACTCGTGGACGTAGGTCATCTCGTCCATCATGAAGTTGTCCTTGCCGCCGTCCTCGTGCGAGAACGAGAGGTTGAGCAGGATCTTCTTCGAGTTGAAGATGTCGTTGTCGTTGAGCAGGGGCGAGTTGAGGGCGTCGTCGATGGCCTTCTTCACGCGGTCCTCACCTTCGCCGTAGCCGGTCGACATGATGGCCACGCCGCCATCCTGCAGGACGGTCTTCACGTCGTTGAAGTCGAGGTTCATCTTGCCGTGGAGGGTGATGATCTCGGCAATCGACTTGGCGGCGACGGAGAGCGTGTCGTCAGCCTTGCCGAAGGCATCGAGGAACGACAGGTCGGGATATATCTCGCGCAGGCGTTCATTATTAATAACTAAGAGGGCGTCGACGTGCTTGTGCATCTCCTCGACGCCGTCGAGGGCCTGGTCGATCTTCTTGTTGCCCTCGAAGCGGAAGGGGATGGTGACGATGCCGACGGTGAGGATGCCCATCTCCTTGGAGACCTGGGCGATGACGGGAGCAGCGCCGGTGCCGGTGCCGCCGCCCATGCCGGCGGTGATGAAGGCCATGCGCGTGCCGTCGCTGAGCATGTTCTTGATCTCGTCGAGGCTCTCCTCGGCGGCTGCGCGGGCGCGGGCCGGGCGGTTGCCGGCGCCGAGGCCCTCATGGCCGAGCTGTAGCTTGACGGGCACGGGCGAGTCGTTGAGCGCCTGGTTGTCGGTGTTGCAGACTACGAAGGTGACGTCGTGGATGCCTTCCTTATACATGTGGTTGACAGCATTGCCGCCACCGCCGCCAACGCCGATGACCTTGATGATGCTGTGCTTCTCTTCGGGAGCGCCGAAGTCGAGGATATCTATTTTTTCCATTGTTTTTTATTGAAAATTGAGAATTGAAAATTGAGGATTATTCTTCGGCGATCATTTCCTCGCCGAACTTGCTGATGCGCTTCTTGAACTTATTGAACCAGGAGTTTTCCTTCTTCTGGCGGCGCTCCTCCTCGCGGCGGCGTTCCTCCTCCTCGCGCTGCAGGCGCTCCTCCTCCGCCTTCTTCAGGCGGGCTTCCTCCTCGGCGCGCTTCTCCTCCTCGGCCGTGCGGATGACGCCCTGCTCGGTCTCGTGGGCCTGGCGGGGCTTGCGGTTGTCGACGGGGGCTGCCGCCTTGGCTGCATCGTCCTCGCCGAAAAGGTTGCCGTTGAGGTCGATGACGGGGCCGGCGCAGTTGATGTCGCCCTTGGCGAGCAGTCCGAGGGCGGTGTTGTACATGCCGTTGTGGGCCTTGATCTGCTCGTTGCCCGAGTTGATGGACATGGTGACGAACTTGGCCACGCGGATCTTGTCGATGTGGGTGTAGGTGGTGAAGGCCTTCTCGATGTTGCGCATGTTGGCGCCGCCGCCGGTCAGGATGATGCCGCCGAGGAGCTTGTCGTAGTACTCGGTGGGAATCTGATAGCGGACGTTCTCGATGATCTCCTCCATGCGGCCCTCGACGATCTCGATGAAGCGCGACGACTCGACCTGACGGCCCAGGTCGATGGAGTACTTGAGGTTGGCGTCGATCTCGCTGTTCTCGGTGTAGGCCGAGGCGTGCTTGAGCTTCATCTGCTCAGCGTCGGTCTCCTCCATCTGGAGCGAGGCGATGTCCTTGGTGACATTGTTCGAACCGAGGGGGATGACGGCCAGATGGCGCAGCACGTTCTTCGAGAAGACGGAGACGGTGGTCGTGTCGGCGCCGATGTCGACGAGCGCACAGCCCGAGCGCTTCTCGGTCTCGGTGAGCACGGCGTTGGCCAGCACGAGCGGGGCCAGATACATGTCGGCCACCTTGATGCCGGCCACCTCGAAGCAGCGGTTGATGTTCTGGAAGAACGACTTGCGCTCAAGGATGTTGAGGAAGTTGCCCTCCAGCCGCGAGGCGCGGATGCCGACGGGGTCCATCTGCAGGTTCTGGTCGACGCGGTACTCCTGCTCGGCGACGTCGAGGATCTTCTGGTCGGGATAGTCGAGGTTCCAGTTGGCATCCATCAGCTCGACGACCATCTCCTGCGTGATGATGGTGTCGGCCGGAAGATCCTTGACGAGCGTGTTGCGGACGGAGCGTATCGACTGTCCGCCGACGCCGACGAAGACCTGGGTGATGCGCTGCTTGAGCTGCGCTTCAAGTTTCTTGACGATGCCCTGCAGGCAGAGGGCCGTCTTGTCGATGTTGTAAACCACACCCTTTCGGATGAACGACGAAGAATCCTCCCTGACCATGGCGAGCACGGAGATGCTGCCGTCGGGCTTCTTCTGTCCGGCAATGCCCGTCACCTTCGATGACCCGAGCTCTATTGCCACGATAAAGTCCTTCTGTTCTGTTGCCATATATATTTAATTTATTCCAAGTTTCGTATGTTCCACATCCTCTGTTTTCGGGGGTACGGGGGTCAGCCTCTTCGAGGCCGAGGGTGCGAGGTCAGTTTTGCTGTCTGGGTGTTCTGGGACTATCCTCGTACCCCCGCACCCCCGCACCTCCGTACCTCCGAAACTTCAGTAAATTATTATTTCCGTTTACAGATGATCTGATTGTCGAACTCGACGCTGATGCGCGAATACTTGTTCCAGCCGGCCTGGCTGAGCCCGTAGAGATAGAACTTGCGCCGGCGCGAGAGCTTGCGGGTCAGTCCCGTGGGCTGACCGAGGTAGGCGACGTGGTCGCCCACGCGGGGCACGAGCTCGACGGAGCCGTCGCGCAGGATATTGAGCTGGACGACCTGCGAGCGCCAGAACTCGTCCTTCAGGATGAGGTTGGCCATGGGCGCGAGGCGCTGCTCGGCATAGCCGGGCGTGATGTAGCCGGTGGCGACCATCAGGTTGCAGGAGTAGCCGGCGCGGGGCAGCGGCTTGCCGTGGTTGTCGACGTAGTAGTCGTCGCCGTTCTGGGCCATGACGCGCACGACGGGCGTACGCTGGCGGATGCGGATGCAGACGTTGCCGTTCTGGGTGGTGTAGCACTGGGCCTCCTCGATGAGCTCCTTGGCCTGCAGGTGCTCCTCAATCTGGCGCGTATTGATCTGGCCGAGGGCCAGTCCGCGCGGGTCGAGGCGGTCGGCCTTGAGCATGCGCTCGACGTCGGCTGTGGTGAGGAAGCCCTCGACTGCATCGCCCATGATGCTGATGCGGAGCTCATGGCAGGTGAGGGCGGCGTCCTCCGGCTTGTTGAAGGCCGTGACGGCCGCCACCAAGTAGACGCCGAGCACGACGTCGGCCGCGATGAGGAGGATTTTTTTCCAGTTCATTCTTTTTTCTTTTTCTTCTTCTTTTTCTTCTTCGGGATTCCGGGATTCCGGGATTGCGGGATTTCGCCTCGGGATTTCGGGGTTTCGGGATTCCGGGTTTTCGGGATTTCGTTATTCCGATGTTTTTATTTTGTCTTTCAGAATGCTTGTCATCTGGGGAACGAGGGCATCGAGGTCGCCGGCGCCGAGGACGATGAGCACATCGAACGAGCGGCGCTTGACGAGGGGCAGCACGTCGTCCTTCGTGATGAGCTGCTTCTCGACGCCCGGGGCCAGGCGGTCGTAGATGAGCCGCGACGTGACGCCCTCGATGGGCTGTTCGCGGGCCGGATAGATGTCGGTCAGGATGACCTCGTCGAGCTGGCTCAGGGCCTCGGCAAACTCAGCGTAGAAGTCGCGGGTGCGGGTGTAGAGGTGGGGCTGGAAGATGGCCGTGATGTGGCGGTCGCGATAGAGCTGGCGGATGCTGCGCGCACTCTGGTAGATCTCCATCGGATGGTGGGCGTAGTCGCTGAGGAAGACGAGCTCGGGGGTCTTGATCTTGAAGTCGAAGCGACGGTCGACGCCGCCGAAGGTCATCATGCCCACACGCAGCTCCTCAGCCGTGCAGCCGGCCAGCTGGGCCATGGCCATGGCGGCGATGCCGTTCTCGATGTTGATGGGCACGGGCTGGCCAAGCTCCACGTTGCGGATGCTCTCGATGGGCGAGATGAAGTCGAACGTGATCTCGCCGTTCTCGATGCGGATGTTCTCAGCGTGGAAGTCGCCCTCCGTGAGCGCATAGTCGTAGCGGTGGACGCCCGGCTGGAGGTTCTCCTTCATCTCCAGGCCACGGTGGATGATGAGCGTGCCGCCGGGCTGGATGAGCTCGGTGTAGTGGCGGAACGACTCGAGGTAGGCCTCCTTCGTGCCGTAGATGTCGAGGTGGTCGGGGTCGGTGGAGGTGATGACCGTCATCCAGGGCGTCAGCCAATGGAACGAGCGGTCGAACTCGTCGGCCTCGATGACCACGAAGTCGGACTGCGGCGAGAGGATATAGTTGGTGCCGTAGTTCTTGGTGATGCCGCCGAGGAAGGCGTTGCAGTCCAGATGGCTCTGGTGCATCAGGTGGGCACACATGCTCGACGTGGTGGTCTTGCCGTGGGTGCCGGCCACGCAGAGGGCTTTCATCTGGCGGGTCAGATAGCCCAGCACCTGGGCTCGCTTCTGCACCTCGAAGCCGTTCTCGCGAAAATAGACGAGCTCCTTATGGTCGGCGGGCACGGCGGGCGTATAGACCACCAGGCACTGGTCGGGCTTGCGGCAGGCATGGGGAATCTCGTCGACGTTCTCCTCGTAGTGGATGAGCATGCCCTCCTTTTCCAGGCGACGGGTAAGCTCGGTGGGCGTCTTGTCATAGCCGGCCACGACGAGGCCGCGACTGATGAAGTAGCGGGCAATGGCGCTCATGAAGATGACGCCGGCGCCAATGAAGTATAAGTCGCTCAACTTCCCTATGCCCCATAATTTAGGGGGTTGGGGGTCTGAACACCCTCTGGCAATATTA
>JAFTGI010000041.1 GCA_017458195.1 Prevotella sp. | reverse complement strand
GTGGGGTAGTCGGGCCAGATGTCTTCGATGCTTTCGTAGATGTCGCCCTCGTCCTCTATTTCCTGAAGATTCTCCAGCACTTCGAGGGGAGCGCCGGAGCGGATAGCATAATCTATGAGTTCCTCCTTGGTGGCGGGCCAGGGAGCATCTTCCAGTTTTGAAGCCAATTCAAGTGTCCAATACATAGCTTTATGTTTTAATAGTTTCTGAATTAGGCCGCAAAAGTAGTAAATTATTTCTTATTTACAAACATTTTGCCACAATATTTCACTCTGCCCTGCGTTAAAATTTATTTTTTTAGCTAAAACGAACAGATAATCGCTCAGGCGGTTGACGTATTTAGCTATTTCGGGGCCTACGGTGGCTATTTCCATGAGGGCGTCGATGCAGCGCTCGGCACGCCTGCAAACTGTCCGGCAGACGTGGCACTGGGCGGCTGCCTGCGTGCCTCCAGGCAGCACGAATCCCACGAACTCGGGGAACAGGAGGTTGATGCGGTCGATGGCCTGCTCGAGCAGCTCGGTCTCGCCCTCAGGCAGCATGGCCGAGGGATAGAGGGGCGTCTGGCTCTGGTCGGTGGCGAGATGTGTGCCCACGTTGAAAAGATTGTTCTGGACGCGCAGCAGCAACTGGCGGTCCTCGTCGTCGGGGGCCATCATCGTGACGAGCAGCCCCAGGTGGGAGCTCAGTTCATCCACCGTGCCATAGGCTTCGAGCCTCGGGTGGCACTTGCTGATGCGCACGCCGCCCACGAGGTCGGTCATGCCCGCGTCGCCCCGTCGGGTGTAGACTTTCGTAATTTTCATATTATATTAATATAAGGTTAGAAGTTGACGATATAGTGATGCTTCGCCCGGCTCGGGTCGAACAGCAGGATGCCGCAGTAGTAGAGGTCGAAGCTCACGCGGACTGCGGGATGCTGGAGCATCTGCTTCCAGACCGACGGTGAGCGCCATATTTCGGTGACGACGACCACGGAGCCCGCGTTGCACCAGCTGAACAGTTCTTCCCACCGACAGTCGACCGGCACGCAGGCCAGCTCGATCACGGCTTCGGCATAGCCCAGAACGATGGCCGACCGGCATCCCGCCTTCATATAGTCGGCATAGCCCGCCTGGTCGATGACGACGGAGGGCTGGCGCCAGTTGGATATGCGCAGCATCAGCTCGCCGGTCTTCCGTCGGAGCCAGCCGCAGCCCTCGCCCAGCTGCTCATAGGCATAATAAGGCCAATGCTCGTTGATGACATATCGGACGAACCGATAGTCAGTCGGCGACTGCACGCCGAATCCCCTGCAGTGGTGAATTCGGCAGAGCCATACTCTCAGACGGGTCAGGCAGTTCACGGCGTTTCGATGGTCTTTAGTGGTTGATTGCGATGCAAAGATAATCATTTTTCCTGATTCTGCGGCCTCCGGAAGCCAAAAAATAGTCCCGACGAGCTATTTTCCCGCTCTCTCTTTGTCTATTAAAAATTATTTTGCTAAATTTGCACAGCAAAACAGCTCTTGACGATGAATACAACGCCCGCAATACTCCACGAGATCGCTCCACTCGACGAACATGACTTCATGTACGTGGCCGACCGGCACAAGAAGGAGTTCACCTACCCTATTCACTGCCACGACATCTTCGAGCTCAACTTCGTCGAGAATGCCGAGGGCTGCCGGCGCGTGGTGGGCGACTCGAGCGAGGTGATCGGCCCTTTCGACCTGGTGCTCATCTCCAGTCCCGACCTGGAGCATGTCTGGGAGCAGCACGAATGCCATTCTGACGACATCCACGAAATCACCATCCAGTTTCTGATTGATTTCACGAGCGAGAACAGCATCTACCGCACGAATCCTTTCAATTCCATCTACAAGATGTTCCAGCGGGCGCAGAACGGGCTGGTCTTCCCCCTGCAGGCCATCATGAAGGTCTATCCGATGCTGACCGGGCTGTCGCAGATTCAGGAGGGCTTCTATGCCGTGCGCGAGCTGATGACGATTCTCTACGAGCTGTCAAAGTGCGACGGCGCCCGCGAGCTCTCCTCGTCGGCCTTCGCCAAGGTCAATGTGGAGAGCGATTCGCGGCGTGTGCTGAAAGTGAAGAATTTCATTGAGAACCACTATATGGACGAGCTGCGGCTCCAGCAGCTCAGCGACCTGGCGGGCATGACCCCCTCGGCCTTCAGCCGTTTCTTCAAGCTGCGCACGGGCAAGAACCTGAACGAGTATATCGTCGACGTCCGCCTGGGGCATGCCGCCCGCCGGCTGGTCGACACGACGGCTTCGGTGGCCGAGGTGTGCTATTGCTGCGGATTCAACACGCTGAGCAACTTCAACCGTCTGTTCCGCAAGCGCAAGGGCTGCAGTCCGACGGAATTCCGCGAAAAGTATTACAAAACCAAAATAATTGTCTAAGATGAAGAAAACAAGTATCATCGCCGTGCTGTTCCTGACGGTGGCGGCCGCCATCACATCGTGCCGACAGGCAGCTGCCCCCGCGGACGACGGCTTCGTGAAATGCCAGGACGGCGGCTTCGTCCTCAACGGCAAGCCTTATCGCTATGTGGGCACAAACTTCTGGTATGGGGCCATCCTGGGCAGCGAGGGCCAGGGCGGCGACCGCGAGCGTCTCAGCCGCGAGCTCGACCAGCTGCACGCCCTGGGCCTCGACAACCTGCGCATCCTCGTCGGCAGCGACGGCCAGCGCGGCGTCACGTCGAAGGTGGAGCCCACGCTGCAGGAGGCCCCCGGCGTCTATAACGACACCATCCTGGCCGGTCTCGACTATCTGCTTCAGGAGATGGGCCGGCGCGGCATGAAGGCCGTGCTCTATCTGAACAACTCGTGGGAGTGGAGCGGCGGCTACGGCTTCTATCTGGAGCATGCCGGCTGCGGCCCTACGCCGATGCCTAACGAGGCCGGCTATCAGGCGTTCATGCACCATGTGGCCCAGTATGCCGCCAACGAGCGGGCCCACGAACTGTTCTACGACTACGTGCGCTTCATCCTCGGCCGCACCAACCGCTACACGGGCCTGGCCTACACCGACGACCCGGCCATCATGTCGTGGCAGATCGGCAACGAGCCCCGCGCCTTCAGCGACGAGGGCAAGCCCGCCTTTGCCCGCTGGCTCAGCGAGGCGTCGGCCCTCATCCGCGAGCTCGACGGGCGCCATCTCATCTCCATCGGCTCGGAGGGCATCGTCGGCTGCGAGGGCGACTCGGCGCTCTATGCCCAGGTGTCGGCTGACCCGAACATCGACTATCTGAACGCCCACGTGTGGCCCCTGAACTGGCAGTGGACCGACAAGGACTCGCTCCTGGAGCGCGTCGACATCTCATGTCAGAAGACGGCCGAATACGTCGGTCGCCACGTGGCCTTGGCCCGCGAGCTCAAGAAGCCGCTGGTCATCGAGGAGTTCGGCTATCCGCGCGACGGCTTCATCTTCACGCCCGGCTCGCCCACCGAGGGCCGCGACCGCTACTACGACTTCATGTTCTCGCTCATCGTCGACCAGCCGGAGGTCTGCGGCTGCAACTTCTGGGGCTGGGGCGGCGAGGCCCGTCCCGTGCACGAGCAGTGGCAGGTGGGCGACCCCTACAGCGGCGACCCGGCCCAGGAGCAGCAGGGCCTCAACTCGGTGTTCAGCTGCGACTCGACCACGCTGACGATCATCAAACGCTATAACGACCAATTCCGCAAATAAACATGAAAAGAAGAAGCTTATTATTGACGCTGGCGGCACTGGGATGCCTGACGGCGACAGCAAAGATTGAACTGCCCGAAATCGTCGGCGACAACATGGTGCTGCAGCAGCAGACCGACGCCCGCATCTGGGGCACCGCGGAACCGAAGGCTACTATCGCGGCGAAGGCCGACTGGCTCGCTGAGGCCGTCAGCACCAAGGCTGACAAGGAGGGCCACTGGATGCTGACCCTGCGGACGCCCGCCGCCGAGAAGCGCGAGCACGAGATTACCCTCAGCGAGAACGGCAAGGAACAGACGACGCTCCGGCGCGTGCTCATCGGCGAGGTGTGGCTCGCCTCGGGGCAGTCGAACATGGAGATGCCGATCGAGGGTTTCTGGAACTGCCCCGTCAACCGCAGCAACGAGGTCATCGCCACGTCGGCCCAGAACCCCTGGATGCGCCTGGCCATGATCGGTAAGAACGGACAGACACGGCGCGTAGAGACGTGCCCCGGCCGCTGGCAGCTGCCATCGCCGGCCACGACGGGGCAGATGAGCGCCACGGCCTACTTCTTCGCCCAGATGCTGCAGCAGGCGCTCGACATCCCCGTGGGCGTCATCGTCACGGCCTGGGGCGGCTCGAAGGTTGAGGGCTGGCTGCCCGAGGAAATCGTCAGCGGCTACGACGACGTCGACATCGCCAAGGAGCAGCGCGAGGGCTGGAACGGCCAGTGGTGGCACTACTACACGCCTTGCATCATGTACAACGGCATGCTCTGGCCCCTGCGCCACTACACCGTTCACGGTTTCCTGTGGTATCAGGGCGAGTCGAACGTGGGCAAGGACCAGACCTACCCCGAGCGCCTCAACACGATGGCGCAGCTCTGGCGCAGCGACTTCGGCGGCACCCGTGAGTCGATGCCTTTCTACATCGTCGAGATTGCCCCGTGGGGCGGCTACGGCGAATGGGACAGCGCCGCGCTCTTCCGCCAGTGCCAGCGCCGCGCGGCCGACCTGATCGGCAACAGCGGCGTCGTCTGCACCAACGACCTCGTCGAGCCCTACGAAGTCGGGCAGATCCATCCGGCCGAGAAGCGCGAGGTAGGCTATCGGCTGGCTTACATGGCCCTGAACCGCACCTACGGCATGAAGCAGATTGCCTGCGACTCACCCGAATATGACCACATGGACATCAAGGGAGGGGAGGCCGAGGTCTTCTTCAAATACACCGAGCAGGGGCTCTCGCCCTGGCAGGACATCACGGGCTTCGAGGTGGCCGGTGCCGACGGCAAGTTCCACACGGCCCAGGCCCGGCTGAACGAGAGCAACAAGAGCGTGATCGTCTCAGCCCCGGAGGTCCCGGCCCCCGTGGCCGTGCGCTATTGCTTCAAGTCATTCCAGCCAGGCAATCTCAAGAACGCACGCGGACTGCCCGTCGTGCCATTCCGAACCGATCATCAATAAAGACTATGAGAACGTTTCTTTTCAGCATTTCCGCCTTTATCGTCGCACTCGGCTGCTGCTCATGTGGCGACGACAACGAACCCAACGCCGAACCGCAGCCTGCACCGCAGGTCGTCGGTTCGACGCCAGTCGCCGGAGCCACAGGCATTGAGGCTGGCGAGGTCAGCATCACCGTCACTTACGATCAGGAAATCACGTTCCTGTCGACGCCCACCGAACAGATTCAGATTTCGGGCGGCTCAGTCACGGCAGTGCGGGCCGTGAACAACGACGTGCTGATCACGGCCTATTGCCCTGAAGGCAAGACGACGGTCAGCATCACCATCCCCGCCAACCTGGTGAGGAACAAGAAAGGCGTGGGAGCACAGGCTTTCACCCTCAGCTTTACCACGAAGGCCATGGCATGGGCTGATCCGGACGCCGCCGACACCTTTGAGACGGCAGCCACGGCCGTGCTCAACATGACGCCCGGCTGGAACCTGGGCAATACGCTCGACAGCAACGGCGAGTGGATGGGCAACCACAAGTCGCCCGATACCTACGAGACGGCCTGGGGCCAACCCGTCACCGACGCCCACCTGATGGTGGCGATGAAGGAGAAGGGGTTCAAGGGCATCCGCGTGCCCGTCACCTGGTATCAGCACATGGACGCCGAGGGCAATGTGGACAAGGACTGGATGGACCGCGTGCAGCAGGTGGTCGACTATGTGCTGCAGGCCGGGCTCTACTGCATCCTGAACGTGCATCACGACACGGGTGCCCACGACGCCTCATGGCTGCGGGCCGACAAGGACGTCTACGACCGGAGCCGCGCTCGCTTCGAATATCTGTGGAAGCAGATTGCCGAGCGCTTTGCCAACTACAACAACATGCTGCTGTTCGAGGGCTACAACGAGATGCTCGATGACAACAACCAGTGGAATGAGCCCAAGTCGCTCAGCGACCTGCAGTACATCAACAGCTACGCCCAGAGCTTCGTCAACGCCGTGCGCGCCACGGGCGGCAAGAACCTCAGCCGCAACCTGGTGGTGAACACCTACGCGGCTGCCCACGGCCGGAGCGTGCTCACCGGGCTGGTCGTCCCGACCGACCCACGAGGCGACCAGCGCCATCTGGCCGTTCAGGTGCACAGCTACAACCCGTGGAACTGGGTGATTACCTATAACAAGAAATGGACCGACGCCTGCCGCCGCGACCTTGAGGCCATGTTTGCCAACCTCAACACGTATGTCATCTCGAAGGGCTATCCCGTCATCATCGGTGAATATGCCACCAACGGCGAGGGCGAAATGACCATCAATGCCAGCAGCACCGTCGAGGAGAAGGCCGAGGCCGGCCGTCACGCCGCCGACATGAACCGCCTGTGCCGCAAGTATGGTGCCGCCTCGTTCTACTGGATGTCGCTCATCGACGGCAAGGACCGCTCGGAAGCCACCTTCAAATGGACGATGGAGCAGGTGGCCGACTCCATCATCAATGTCTATAAATAATCAGTCACAAAAAAGGTGTGTCAAAACCATGTCCGAAATCGGTACATTGCCGATGTACGAATGGTACACTGCCGATGTACGAATGGTACATCGCCGATGTACGAAACTGGACGGAACGTTTTGACACACCTTGATTTCGTGCTTCACTCTGCTGTCAGGAGGCGACCGTTGAGGTCGCGAGCGAACAGCGTCCTGGGGTCGTTGTAGAAGACCACGAAGTCGTCGGCCGACTGCTGACCGGGGAAGGGTGCGTAGAAGTGAGTGGGAATGTTGTGGGCATTGCGCCAGACAAGGACGTAGCTGACGGCATGCTTCGCGAGCACTGGGGCCAGCGTGCGCGTCCACCAGTCGGGCGTCTTCAGACTCTCGAAGCCCGTCTCGGTCAGGGCGGCCACCTTGCCGTGCTCCTGGGCAGCCTCGCAGATGTAGCCTAAGTACGTGTCGAGCTTGGCGGCATAGTCGGCAATGGCCACGGTGTCGCCCTCGGCGGCACTGCAATACTGGTCGTAGCCGATGATGTCGACGAGGTCATCGCCGGGATAGCGCTCCATGAGCGTCGCCTTCGTCGTGTTGTTCATCTGGTTGGGCGAGAAGGCATAGAGTGCGTTCACCACGCCCTGCTCGCGCAGACGGTCCTCGGTGAGGTGCCAGAGGGCAACATATTGCTCAGTGGTGCAGTTGTCCTGTCCCCACCAGAACCACGAGCCGGTGTGCTCGTGCCAGGGGCGGAAGACGACGGGCACGCGCGTGCCGTCGGAAGTCACGAGCGAGTTAAGGAACTCGGCCACGCGGTCAATCCACGAGAGGAAGAGCTCGTGCTTCTCGCCGCCGGGGAGGACGGCCTCAACGGTGTGGCACTCAATGTCCTTCAGCGAGTCAGCCACCCAGGCCGTACCGCCCGAGAGCGGATTGTTGAGGTGCCACGAAAGCGTGACGACACCGCCGCGCTCGAACTGGCTGATAATCTCTTGACGCATGCGGCTGAAGGGCACGCCGTCGAGGTTGGCGCTGTCGCCCAGCTCGAGGTGGCCGAGGTCGAAGCCCATCACGGCGGGATAGTCGCCGCAGACGCTCTTGACGTCGCTGCGGTCGGCGTCGCCCACCCATTCGTGTCCGTAGACGGGATCATCCTGATGGCCGAACATGTACTGCCCGTCCTGGGCCATCTGCTTCAGTGAACTGAGCAGGGCCTCCGTGCGCACGGTGCGCCCGCTGTCGGCCAAAGGCTCGGCGGACTTTTTCTTGTCGTTGCAGGCCGTCAGCATCGCGACGGTGGCTGCAAGTAAAATCAACTTTTTCATATCGGTTTACATTTTGATTTGATCGCGGGTGATGACGTTCGCGTCCTGCATGGCGTCGCGCCACCAGTCGTCGCTGCACATCGTGTCGGTAGAGCCTTCTCCGCCCTGATACCAGACCATGAAGAGGCCCCACTTGGCGCCCTTCGTCCAGCCGTCGCCGATGCGGCCGGGCTGGTGGCCATCGCCCTGGCCACACTCGCCCAGGACAACCATCTTGTTGGGATAGGCAGCCTGAATCTCGTTGAACTCCTGGGCATTCTGCTCCGCAGTGTAGCCATAGAGGTCGCGCGCCACGATGTCGACATACTGGTCGCCGGGATACCAGGCGGTGTCCTGGCTGTACTGCGCGCTGTTGCCGTTATAGTTCTGCGTGGTCCACACCCAGATGAGGTTTCTGACGCCCTTCTGCTGGAAATAGTCATACATCGTCGTCCAGAGCCGCTTGTAGGTCTCGGCGCCGTCGTAGCCCCACCAGAACCACGACTTGGTCCAGTCGGCCTGCTGCTTGGCGGTGGCGTTGCCGGCGGCCTCATGGAACGGTCGCCACGTGGCGGCGATGCCGGCCTCCTGCAGCTTCAACAGCGTGGCCACCACCTTGTCCATCTGCGTGTAGAACCACTGGTTCTCCCACGAGCCTTCCTCGAAGACTTTCGCGGCGCGGAAGGTGGTCTCCGAGGGCGTGCAGGTGACGTCAGTGGAGCCCTGAGTCTTGGGCACGTTGAAGTGCCACATCAGCTGGACGAGTCCGCCATTGTTGACCCACTGCTGCACGGGGGCGAGCTTGGTGTAGTCAATCCAGTCGGCGGGCGAGAAGCAGATGTGGATGAAGTCGTAGCAGTTCATGGCCGGATACTTGCCGGTCAGTCTGAAGACTTTCTCGGCGCACTCGTTGTTCCAGTTGACGTTGGCCATGACGCTCGAGATGACCTTCTGCCCATACTGAGAGTACAGGTAGCGGTAGAGCCTCACGGCGTCGCTGTTGGTCGTAAGCGGAAGCTGGGCAATGTTGCCTCCCCGCGGAGCGTAGGTCCTGAAATTCAGGACGAGCTCGGGAGCCGTGGCCGACCGGTTGCTCTCAGCGACGACCGAGCCTGCAGGAAGCTTGAGCGTGTAGCTGGCGCCCTCCTCAAGCTGCACGGGGATGACGATGCCCGTGGCATTCCTCGGATTGCGCTGCGCCTGAACCCTCACTCCATTGAGGGTGATGCTGGCGGCACTGCCCACCTGCACCGGCATGTTGTAGTACAGGGCGATTTCGGTCGTGCTCAGGGCGTCGACCTCAGCCCCTTCGGCCACCGACTGGGAAGTCATGACCACCGTCACGTCGTCACCCAGCGCTTCGTTGTCATCGCCGCAGGAAAGCGGGAGCAATACCACGGCAAAGGATAGCAATAGTTTGAGATACTTTTTCATTTGCTTTGTTCTTCTTTTCTCTCTAAAATCACAGCCATCCGCGTAGGGCCCTGAGGTCTGCAGATGGCTGTGATGACAATTACTTCAAAGATGAATGTTATTCAATGAATCGGATCTTCTTAGGGGACGATGACAATCTTGGTGACTGTCAGGCCGTCGCCCTGGATGATGATGGCCGTGTTGCTCCAGCCGTCCTGAGTCTCGCCATTGATGCACTTCAGCATGTCCTCAGTGACGGGCACTTCAATGGTCTCGGCACTGCCGTCCCAGTCGTTGCACTCAACGCCCGCGAAGGAGCCCCAGCTGGGGTTGTTCCACTGAATCTGACCAGTCGTACCGACCTCCTTGTAGACCACGAACTTCGAACTGGTGGTCAATCCGATTTCCTCGAGGGCCGGACTGCCCATGCCGCGCATGATGCGCACCTTTCCGGAGTCGTCGCCCCATGAAGGATAGTAGGGGTATTCGAGCGTAGGACTGTCGTTGCCGCCTTGATCCTGATAGACGGAGAAGGCCTTGATGTCATACTCTGAGGGCTTGTCGTTGCCGCCGCCACCGACCCAGACTTCCTCCTGGAAGAAGAGCTCGAGCGGGGTGTAGCCGCCACCGGTGAAGAGCAGATGCTGCTCGTCGATGACGTCGAGGATGGGATCGCCAGCGAAGTTGATCTCGATGGTGTAGGTCCCGTCGCCGTTGTCAACGAAGCGCTCGTCGCCGCTCTGGATGTTGGCGCCGGTCCAGTCGGTGCTCCACCAGCCGGTGGTGATCTTCATGTCGATCCAGTCGCTTCCCTGGAAGGTCATGTAGAACGTGCCCGACTTCATCTTCTCCCAGATGTCCTGCGGAACGGTGTAGATCTCCTCGCCGGTTGAGTTGTTCTCAGAGGCGAAGCGATAGGTGCCGCTCCAGCCGGTCTCGCCGGTTGAGCCGTCGTTCTTCCAGATAGAGGTTCTCTCAATTTCCATGTGGCCACCGCCGCCAACCCATTCTTCCTCTAAGAAGAAGATCTGCAGCGGCGTATATCCACCACCAGTGAACAGCAGGTGCTGCTCGTCGAGCACAGCGAGAATCGGGTCGTCAGCGAAGTTGATCTCAATGGTGTATGTACCGTCGCCGTTGACAACGAAG
>JAFTGI010000154.1 GCA_017458195.1 Prevotella sp. | reverse complement strand
GATGAAGACGGGCAGCGACTTCATCCACACGTCGACCGAATAGAACGTGTAGCTGTCGATGCGCTCAGCCACCGATGCCAGCACATTGTTTCCCAGCATCCAGAGGGGCTGCAGCAGGGCGGTCATGATGCGGCCGAAGGCGCTGTAGGGCGCCAGCAGCTGCACGATGGAGCCGATGCCGAGGACGAAGGCCACGACGAACAGCACCAGCACAGCGTAGCGCAGCCACGACACGGCCTTCGAATAGCTGTAGCGGTTCTTCCTGGCGCGCTTGCCGAACCATCCGAAGACGTCCTGCATGATGCCCAGCGGACAGACGACCGAGCAATAGATGCGTCCGAAGACGAGCGTCAACAACACGAGCCCGACGATGACGCCCACGTTGAGCGCCATCACCGCAGGCAGGAACTGCACCTTGGCCATCCAGCCGAGCCAGGTGTGGAGCGTGCCGGTGAAGTCGAGGAACAGCAGCACGAGTCCCACGAACATGACCGTAGCCAGCGCGATTCTGATTTTTCTTAGCATATATCTCTTATCTAATATCTCTTATCTATTATCTCTTAACTATCAGAATGCTCGCCTCGTAGAGCAGCCAGATGGGCAGACTGACCACCATCAGCGTGAACACGTCGGTCGTCGGCGTGATGATGGCCGCCACGACGAGGATGGCCACCACGGCATGCCGCCTGTACTGGCGCATCATCCGCCCGTTGATGAACCCCAGCCGCCCCAGGATGGCACAGACGACGGGCAGCTCAAAGACGACGCCGATGACGAAGCTCATCGAGATGAGCGTGTCGACATAGCTCTTGAGCGTCAGCATGTTGTCGACGTCGGGGCTCACCTGATACGTGCCGAGAAAGCGCACCGTCAGCGGGAAGATGACGAAATAGTTGACCAGCGTGCCCAGGGCGAACATCACGTAGGACGACGCGACAATCTGCAGGGCGGCCCGCCGCTCACCGGCATAAAGGCCCGGCGACACGAAGCGGAACAGCTCGTAGAGCACGTAGGGCAGGGCGCAGAGCAGTCCGGCATAGAGCGCCACGCGCATGTGGGTCATGAACTGCTCGGTCAGTCCGGTGTTCATCAGGTGGAGGCTGAACGGCTCGACGTCTAAGAGGCGATAGCTGACGAAGTCGCTCGAGCGGGGCGCCAGCACGACGGCGAACAGCCAGTCTTTCAGGCAGAACGCCACGATGCCGAGCACCACCACGACGGCTATCATGCGCAGGATGACGCCCCGCAGCACGTCGAGATGCTCCCAGAAGGTGCCCTGTCCTGTGTCAGTCATCCTTCTTCACCTCGTCGTCAATCTCCTTCATGCCCTCCTTGAAGCTCTTGACGCCCTTGCCCAGACCCTTCATCAGCTCGGGAATCTTGGCGCCACCGAACAGCAGCAGCACGACGAGGGCGATGAGCAGCACCTCCTGGCCACCCAGCCCAAACAACAGCATTGTCTTCATTCCTATCATATTTATTTATCAACCACGGATTACGCGGATTATACGGATTATTATCGTAGCCCTCCGTTTAATCCGTTTAATCCGTGGTTCATTAAAGTTCCTACACGAGTTCCACTTTGTTGATGTCCTGTTCCTTCTCGCAGTAGTGGCAGGTCAGCACACCGTTGCTGACGTGGAAGTGAGTGCGCATGGGCTCGTTGTTGGTGATGCACTTCGGGTTGTTGCAGCGCACGATGCCCTTGATCTCGTCGGGCGTCTCGACGGTCTTCTTCTCCACCACCTCGTAGTCGCGGATGATGTTCAGGATGACGTTGGGCGCCACCACCGAGAGACGCGAGATCTCCTGGTCGGTGAAGAACTTGTCCGACACCTTGATGATGCCCTTGTTGCCCACCTTCTGCGAGGGGTAGTTGATGCCGATGGTGACGGGCGTCTTCAGGTCGAACAGGCCCAGCAGCTGGGCCACCTGATAGGTCTTGTCGGCGGGGATATGGTCGATGACGGTGCCGTGCTCAATGGCGGCCACGAGTCGAACGCCCACCCCCATCCCCTCCCCAGGGGAGGGGAGTTTGGTCACATTAGAACTCTTATTCTTAATCTTTTTCTCTGTCATGGATATTCGCTTTATCAGTTTTTCTCAAATGCTATTTGAATTCCCCTCCCTTGGGGAGGGGTTAGGGGTGGGCTTTCACTTGTTCGAGCGTGATGCCTAAGACGTCGCAGAAGATGGCCTCGCGGGCAAAGAGACCATTGCCGGCCTGCTGGATGTAGTAGGCGTGCGGGTCGTCGTCGACGTCCTGCGCAATCTCGTTGACGCGGGGCAGGGGGTGCAGGATCTTCATCGTCGGCTTGGCCAGCCGCAGCATGTCGCGCGTCAGGATGTAGACGTTCTTCACCCGCTCATACTCCATCAGGTCGGAGAAGCGCTCCTTCTGGACGCGCGTCATGTAGAGGATGTCGGCGTCCTGGATGATCTTCTCGTTGAAGGCCGTGTGCTCCTGGTACTTGATGCCGTGCTCGTCGCAGTACAGCTTGTATTCCTTCGGCATCTGCAGCTCCTTGGGCGCCACGAAGTGGAATGTCGGGTTGAAGTGGCGCATGGCCATGAGCAGCGAGTGGACGGTGCGCCCGTATTTCAGGTCGCCCACCATATAGATGTTCAGGTTGTCGAGCGTGCCCTGCGTCTTGTAGATCGAGTAGAGGTCGAGCATGCACTGCGAGGGGTGCTGGTGGGCGCCGTCGCCGGCATTGACGATGGGCACGGGGGCCACCTCCGAGGCATAGACGGCCGCCCCCTCGATGTAGTGGCGCATGACGATGACGTCGGCATAGTTCGACACCATCAGGATGGTGTCCTTCAGCGTCTCGCCCTTCGTGCCGCTCGTCACCTTCGGGTCGGCGAAGCCGATGACGCGTGCGCCCAGGCGGTTGGCAGCCGTCTCGAACGATAGTCGCGTGCGTGTCGACGGTTCAAAGAACAGTGTGGCCACTACCTTGCCCTTGAGCAGTTCGCGGTTGGGTTGCCGTTCAAACTCCTGCGCCATCTCGATCATGTAGAGGATCTTCTCGCGGGTCATGTCGGCAATGGTGATGAAATGATGTTTATCCATTTTTATGTCGATGTTTTAAGGTTCGTTCTTTGCTGTCGGGCGTCCGTCCGCCGGTCGGCATGGGGCTGGCCCATATTCCGTGCAAAGTTACAAAAAATAATTCATTCGACGAAATAAAACGCTCTAAAATGCATATTTTCTTCTTTTGTTGTTGCTCGCCTGCGGGTGCAGCCGACCGGATGGCTCCTGCTTCGGCGCTTTTTCGGCAACCGGCGGGTGCTGTCAGACGAAGCGCGAAACTACGGATTACTGACCGTCCGACTACAGTCAACCGGTCGGTCGACTGTAGTCGGACGATGGGTTGACTATAGTCGGACGACCGGTTGACAGCAGTCGGACGGTTGCTAAATCATTCGGAAGATCATGGTGGTGCCCTCTTTCTCGCCCCGCAACAGCGGGTTGGGGCCTTCGGTCAGGGCGTTGAGCCACTTGCGGGCCATGTACTTCGTCAGTCCGAAGTCCTGGCGCAGGCGGTGGACGGTCAGGTAGCCGTGCTCACGGACGTAGTCGGCCACGCGGCGCCGCATCTCGTCGTCGCCGTAGACAGCCGAATGGCCGACGGTGCCGCGCGACTGGCTGTTGTGCATCTGGCAGGGCGTCGAGGTCAGCTCGTCGATAAGCTGGCGGTCGGGCACAAAGCTGATGCCCTCCACCACCACGGCGTCGCCGGTGATGTCGTTCGGGTCGGTGAAGACGGGCTTGGCCTCCTGGCCCTCGTCGTCTCTGCGCTTGCGGAAGCCCAGCTTCAGCGAAAACGTGCCGATGTGGCCCAGGTGCACGCGCTTGTTGTCAAACAACTGCTTGACGAGCTCGTCCTCAATGGCCGTGATGGCGTGCTGCAGATGGCCCGCGCGCAGCTGCTGGTGGGTCTCCACGAGCTCCAGGAACGCTTCCGGTTCGACGGTGTACCAAGGTTCCTGGCGCACTTGATAGGTCGTGCTTCCGTCTGCGTCGGGCAGCGGATTGCGATGTACGGTGAAGTGGATTTCGTTAGCCATGATTACAGCTGCAAAGTTACTCATTTTTAGCGAGAAAGCCAAAGAAAGCGGCTTTTATTTTGGCTATACGAAAAAAAAAGAGTACCTTTGCAGCCCGAAATGAACACAATATATTTAATAAGGTAATATAATAAAAGATGAAAGCATTCGTATTCCCCGGACAGGGGGCACAGTTCGTAGGTATGGGCAAGGACCTCTACGACAACAATCCCGTAGCACGTACACTGTTTGAGAAAGCCAACGAGATTCTTGGCTACCGCATCACCGACATCATGTTCGAGGGCACCGACGAGGACCTCAGGCAGACGAAGGTGACGCAGCCCGCCGTCTTCCTCCATTCGGTCATCTCGGCCCTTTGCGCCACGCCCAATGACAACCCCGAGGAGAACCGTCCGCGCATGATGGCCGGCCACTCGCTCGGTGAGTTCTCGGCCCTCGTCGTGTCCGGTGCCCTCAGCTTCGAGGACGGCCTCCGACTGGTCTATGCCCGCGCCATGGCCATGCAGAAGGCCTGCGAGGCCCAGCCGTCGACGATGGCCGCCATCATCGGCCTGGCCGACGACAAGATTGAGCAGATCTGCGCCGAGGTCAGCCAGATGGGCAAGGGCGTCGTCGTCCCCGCCAACTACAACAACCCCGGCCAGCTGGTCATCAGCGGCAACATTGAGGCCATCGACGAGGCCTGCGCCCGACTGAAGGAGGCCGGTGCCAAGCGCGCCCTGCCGCTGAAGGTGGGCGGCGCCTTCCACTCGCCCCTGATGCAGCCCGCCAAGGACGAGCTGCAGCAGGCCATCGAGCAGACGCAGTTCCAGGAGCCCATCTGCCCCGTCTATCAGAACGTCGACGGACAGCCCCACACCGCTCCCGAGGAGATCAAGCAGAACCTCATCGCCCAGCTGACCAGCCCCGTGCGCTGGACGCAGTGCGTCGAGAGCATGATTGCCGACGGCGCCACGGACTTCACCGAGTGCGGCCCGGGCAAGGCCCTGCAGGGCATGATTGCCAAGATCAACCGCGAAGTCAATGCTCATGGACTCGCATAAAATCATTATCTACCAAGTGCTGACGCGTCTCTACGGCAATCGTTGTGAGGCGCGTCAGCCTAATGGCACCATCGGGCAGAACGGCTCGGCCAAGATGAACGACTACACGCCGTCGGTGCTCAAGCAGTGGCGCGAGCAGCTCGGCATCACCCACGTGTGGTACACGGGCATCCTGCGCCACGCCACGATGACCGACTACTCGGCCTACGGCATCCCCCGCCAGCATCCCGCCGTGGTGAAGGGTAGGGCAGGGTCGCCCTACGCCGTGGCCGACTTCTACGACGTCGACCCCGACCTGGCCGTGAACGTCGACAGGCGCATGGAGGAGTTCGAGCGGCTCGTCAACCGCACCCACCGCGCCGGGCTCAAGGTCGTCCTCGATTTCGTGCCCAACCATGTGGCCCGTCAGTACAAGAGCATAGCCAAGCCCGCGGGTGTCAGCGACCTGGGCGAGGACGACGATCCGAACGTCGGCTTCGACCCTGCGCGCAATAACTTCTACTATTGTCCTGGTCAAACCTTTACGCCATACTTCGACCTCTATCATGGTGAGAAAGAGCCATATACGGAGTGCCCGGCCAAGGCCACGGGCAACGACTGCTTCCACAACGCTCCGGGGCAGAACGACTGGTATGAGACGGTCAAGCTGAACTACGGCGTCGACTATTACGCCGGCGAAACACCTGCCACGTTCAATGGTCAATGTTCAATGTTCAATGTTCAACGTTCAACGTGGACGAAGATGCGCGACATCCTGCTCTACTGGGCCGCGAAGGGCGTCGACGGCTTCCGCTGCGACATGGCCGAGATGGTGCCGCCTGAGTTCTGGGCGTGGGTCACGAGGGAGGTGCGCAAGGCTTACCCCGAGGTCATCTTCATCGGCGAGGTCTATCGCCCGTCGCTCTATCGGCGCTACGTCGACTCGGGCTTCGATTATCTCTACGACAAGGTGGGCATGTACGACACGCTCTGCGATGTCCTTCAGCACCACCGCCCCGCCGAAAGCATCACCCGCGCCTGGCAGCAGAACGACGACATCCGCCAGCACATGCTCTACTTCCTCGAGAACCACGACGAGCTGCGGCTGGCCAGCGACTTCCTCGCCGGCGACGGCCGTCGGGCGCTGCCTGCACTCGTCGTCGCGGCGCTGCTGCAGTCGGGGCCCTTCATGCTCTACGCCGGACAGGAGTGGGGCGAGCGCGGCATGGACGCCGAGGGCTTCAGCGGCTTGAACGGCCGCACCACCATCTTCGACTACTGGACGCTGACGCCGCAGCATAACGACCTCTACGACCTCTACAGCCGTGTGCTCGGCATTGCCCGCCGCGAGCGTGCCGTCGGCGAGGGCCTGATGTTCGACCTCATGTATGTTAACGGCCATCTGCACGAGCAGTATGCCTTCCTGCGTAAGGCCGGCCGCGAGCTGTTGCTCGTCGTGGCCAACTTTGCTGATGTGCCCGCCGAGTGCAATGTCTGTCTGCCCGCCCATGCCTTCGATTATCTCGAGCTCGCCGAGGGCGATTTTGAGGCCGTCGACCTGCTGAGTGGAGTGACGACGAAGCATAGCCTTCGCCGCAACCAAGACGCTCACTTGTCCCTTGAAGCCAACGGAGCTAACATACTGAGATTCAGTCTCTGACGCAATGAAGAAATTCCTGCGCATCGTCATCTCGCTCATCGCCGGGGCCGTCGTCGGCTTAGGCCTTGCCCATGTCGGCATCTGGCTCGTCGACGGTGGCGGCAACGAATCGGGCAGCGGCGGCGACATTGACGCCAAGGTGTTTGCCATGATTGTCGTGACGATGCTGGTCTGCACCGCGCTGGCCTACGTGGTCAACACGGCCCTCCATGAGGCGGGCCATCTGGTCGGCGGACTGCTTTCGGGCTATCGGTTCCTGTCCTATCGTGTGTTCAGCCTGACACTGACGCGCGACGAAGGCGGCCGTCTGTGTTTCCGGCGCTATTCGCTTGCCGGCACTGCCGGACAGTGTCTCATGCTGCCGCCGGAGGGCGATGGGGCCAGCCTGCCTTTCGTGTGCTATCATGCGGGCGGAGTGGTCATGAATCTCGTGGTGGTCGTCGTCTCCGTCGTGGTGCTGCGCCTCACGCATCCCGGGTTCTTTTGGCTTAGTCTGGGATTGATGATGATCTTCGTTGGCTTGTTCATGGCCTTGCTCAACGGACTGCCACTGAAGATCAGCGGATTCCCCAATGACGGCCGCAACCTGCTCGACCTGAGCCGTAGCCCGGAGATGCGCCGGAATGTGGTGAACCAGATGCGCGTCGTCGGGGCGTTCAGTCAGGGCCGACGCCTTGTTGAGATGCCTCGTGAGTGGCTGCAGCGTGTCGATGACTTGGACTCTAAGAACATGCACCAACTGGCTTCGCAGATCAGTTACATCGGTCTGCTGGAGGATGAAGGCCGGTACGACTATGCCCGCCTGGAGGCCGAAGCCCTCATGGGCGATGACTGCCGACTGCCTCAGCTCATCCGTATGGAACTGGGCGGCGAGCAGCTGTTTCTCGAATTGGCTACGCTGCGCCGCGCGGAGGTCGTCGACCGCCTTTGGGAAACGACGCTGCAGAAGTATGTGCGCCGCAGCAGCCGCTTCTCAGCCGGTAAGCAGGCCGTGCTCTTTGCCGTTGACCTGGTGCTCAACGGCGACCGCGAGGGTGCCCTCGACCGCCTGCAGACGGTCAGGCAGCACCTCGACAGCTACGCCTTCCCCGGTGAGGCACGCGTGGCTGTCACGATGATGGAAAACCTCTTAAAAAACTATACCACATGACCGACGAACCCTATCTGAACGACCATAACAAGGACGAGTTTCCGCCTGCCCACACGGCGGAGCATCTGCTCAACCAGACGATGCAGCGCCTCTTTGGCTGTGAGCGCAGCCATAACGCCCATATCGAGCGCAAGAAAAGTAAGATGTCGTTCTATCTCGACCATAAGCCCGACCGCAAGGAGGAGCGCGAGATTGAGCGGCGCATGAACGAGCTGATCGACGAGGACCTGCCCGTCACGTTCGAGTACGTCACGCGCGACGACCTGCCCGAGGGCATCGACCCCAGTCGCCTGCCCGATGACGTCTCCGAGACCATCCGGCTGGTGCGCATCGGCGACTACGACGTCTGTCCCTGCATTGGCAAGCACGTGCGCTCCACCGCTCAGATAGGCCGCTTCGAGATGCTCGGCACCAACTGGGACGAGCATGAGCGCTCCTTCCGCGTCCGCTTCAAGATTGTGGGATAGATCCCGCCCGCCCCGCCCCGCTCGAATCCCGCCCGCCCGTCTCGTTCGTTCGGATTGCAAATCCTACCGAACGGGACGACTTTCGCGCCGTAGTTGAATTTTTTTGTTTGCAGACACGAGGTAATTGAAATAAAAGTATTACCTTTGCAGGCGGAAAGCACTGCCACGGTCTG
>JAFTGI010000014.1 GCA_017458195.1 Prevotella sp. | reverse complement strand
GTCTATCGCACGTATAGCGACATCACTTTCACCATCATGACAACGGGTACCGAAACATTCACCATGGACGACTGGGACCAAATCATAGCCGAACTACAACAACACTGGTGGCATGAGCCGACCACATAAAGAAATCAGGGCAACCATAAGGCTGCCCTGATTTGCGGAGAGAGAGGGATTCGAACCCCCGGTGCCTCTCAGCACGACGGTTTTCAAGACCGTTGTAATCGACCACTCTACCATCCCTCCTTCGGATGAAGTGCTCTGAAAAGCGGTTGCAAAGGTAGTAAAAAGTTGGGAGTTAGGGGTTAGGAGCGGTGAGTTATTTTCTTCTGCTTAACATTTTTTATGTAAAGCCGCCAAAAAAACTCCCAACTCCTAACTCCTAACTCCTAACTCTTTTGTACCTTTGCACCATGATTTATCCAAGCAACTATGAACATAAGATAGGATTTGACGAGATTCGGTCGCTACTTCGTGAGCGCTGCCTGAGCCGATTAGGCGTTGACGAAGTCGATGGCATCACTTTTCTTGACGATGCCGATGCCGTGAACGAGCTGCTGGCTCAAGTGCGCGAGTTCCGCCAGCTGACAGCGCTGAAAGACGATTTCCCCCTACAGTTTTTCTTCGATGTGCGCGAGGCCGTGAGCCGTGTGCGCCTGCCGGGCACCCATTTGGAAGAGCAGGAGGTGTTCGACCTGCGCCGTTCCTTAGAGACCATCAGCAAGATGGTCGACTATCTGCAGCGCGATGCCAGTGCCGCTGCCGACGAGCAGCAGGCCGACCGCCGCGACGAGGGCGCACATCCCGCTCTCACTCGCCTGGCCGAGGGCGTGATGACGTTCCCCGCCATGATTCGCCGCATCGACAGCATTCTCGACAAGTTCGGGCGCATGAAGGACGGTGCCTCGATGACGCTGGCCGGCATCCGCCACGAGCTGCAGACCACCGAGGGCAGCATCTCACGTACCTTATATACTATCCTGCATACGGCACAGCGCGACGGTCTGGTGGACAAGGACGCCGCTCCGACGGTGCGCGACGGCCGACTGATGATTCCCGTGTCGCCCAGCGTGAAGCGCCGCATCAACGGTATCGTCCACGACGAGAGCGCTACGGGAAAGACCGTCTTCATCGAGCCTGCCGAGGTGGTGGAGGCCAACAACCGCGTGCGCCAGTTAGAGGCCGAGGAACGCCGCGAGGTCGTCCGCATCCTCACCGTCTTCACCGACGAAGTGCGCCCGCAGGTGAAGGACATCCTCGACTCCTACAAGTTCATGGCCCGCATCGACCTGATACAGGCGAAGGCCAAGCTGGCCGAGCTGACCAAGGGCGTGGAGCCGGTGGTGGAGAACCGTCCGCTGCTCGACTGGATTCGTGCCGAGCACCCGTTGCTGGCCCTCTCGCTGCAGAAGCAGCAGAAGCAGGTGGTGCCCCTCGACATCAGGTTAGACCAGCCGCAGGATGCCCCATCCCCCCAGAGAGGCCGCGAGGGTTCCCTGCTCATCATCTCCGGACCCAACGCCGGCGGCAAGTCGGTGTGCCTGAAGACCGTGGGCCTGCTGCAGTATATGCTGCAGAGCGGCCTCAGCATCCCCGTGGGCGACCGCTCCCACTGCGGCCTGTTCCGCAACATCATGATTGACATCGGCGACGAGCAGAGCATCGAGGACGACCTGTCCACCTACTCATCGCATCTGATGAATATGAAGCAGATGATTCGCTACTGCGACGCCCACACGCTGCTGCTCATCGACGAGTTCGGCGGCGGCACTGAGCCCACCATCGGCGGAGCCATTGCCGAGGCCGTGCTGAAGCAGTTCTGGCAGAAGAAGACCTTCGGCGTCATCACCACCCACTATCAGAACCTGAAGCACTTTGCCGACAGCCACGAGGGCGTGGTGAACGGTGCCATGCTCTACGACCGCAACCAGATGCAGGCCCTCTTCCAGCTCAGCATCGGCCAGCCCGGCTCGTCGTTCGCCATCGAGATTGCCCGCAAGACGGGTCTGCCCGAGGAGGTGATACAGGACGCCAGCGACATCGTGGGCCGCGAATACATCCAGAGCGACAAGTACCTGCAGGACATCGTGCGCGACAAGCGCTACTGGGAGGGCAAGCGCCAGACCATCCACCAGCACGAGAAGAGCCTCGAGGGCCGCATCGCCCGCTATGAGAGCTCCATCGAGGAGATTGAGGCCGAGCGCAAGGCCATCCTGCGGCGTGCCAAGGAGCAGGCCGAGGAGCTGCTGGCCACCGCCAACAAGAAGATTGAGAACACCATCCGCGAAATCCGCGAGCAGCAGGCCGAGAAGGAGGCCACCCGCCGTCTGCGCGAGGAGATGGAGCAGTTCCGCCAGGAGGTGGACGACATCGACACCCGCGCCAACGACGAGATGATAGAGCGCAAGATGCGCCAGATTGAGGAGCGCAAGAGGCGGAAGGAAGAGAAGCGCAAGAACGAAGAGCAGAGAAAGAAGAACGAAGCATCAGCTGCCGTGAAGGGCGGCAAACCGGCTGATTTGGCGGAAAGTGCTACGCCCCAGCCTTCGCTTAAAGTTGGCTCCACCGTGCGCATAAAGGGACTCACGTCGGTGGGCACCATCGAGAAAATCGACGGCAAGCAGGCCACGGTCATCTTTGGCGGTGGCATGCGCACGAAGATGCGCCTCGACCGCTTAGAGGAGGCCAAGGAACCAGCCGCCGGACAGTCGAAGAGCGAGGAGCGCAACCAGCAGATTGTGGGCACGTGGGGCAACCTGTCGAACAGCACGCGGTCGGCCATCGACTCGCGTCGTCTGAACTTCCGCCAGGACCTCGACGTGCGCGGCATGCGGGGCGACGAGGCCATCCAGGCCGTCACCTACTTCATCGACGACGCCATCCTCGTGGGCATGAGCCGAGTGCGCATCCTCCACGGCACGGGCACCGGCATCCTGCGCCAGCTCATCCGCCAGTATCTGGCCACCGTGCCCAACGTCTCCCATTTCCGCGACGAGCACGTGCAGTTTGGCGGTGCTGGCATCACCGTCGTCGACATCGACTGACGTTCAGCGATAGAAATGAGGAATGAGAAATGAGGAATGAGAAATGGATAGTCCTGCCGCGCTGGTTCTTCGCTCGTAGGCTTGAGTCTATCCATTTCTCATTCCTCATTTCTCATTTCTCATTTTCACATTTCCTTAAAATGTCAAAATCTTTCACAGAAAATTTTGTTCACGGCGACGAAGCAATTTTGAGTGGAAAATGGCCGTTTTCGGGCCTTGGAGAGGCGTTGCCCAATGAAAAATCGGGCCGCAAACGACGAAGTTTTGCACACAGGCCCCACTTTTGTGCACGTTTTTCGCTCACATTTGGCTACTTTTTGCGTTTCTGTAAGCACGCCAAATTTTCAAAAGTCAACGCC
>JAFTGI010000153.1 GCA_017458195.1 Prevotella sp. | reverse complement strand
GGGCTACTACAAGAACCCGCAGGCCCCGGCCGAGGTCATCGACAGCAACGGATTCCTCCATAGCGGCGACTTGGGCATCAAGGACGAGCAGGGCTACTACCGCATCACGGGACGCATCAAGGACATGATCATCCGTGGCGGCGAGACTGTCTACCCCCGCGAGATTGAGGAGTTCCTCTACCACATGCCCGGCATCAAGGACGTGCAGGTGGCCGCCGTGCCGTCGAAGAAGTATGGCGAGGCCGTGGGAGCCTTCATCATCCTGCAGCCCGGCGTGAAGATGCTGCCCGAGGACGTGCAGGAGTTCTGTCGTGGCAAGATAGCCCGCTACAAGATTCCCAAGTACGTCTTCTTCATCGACCAGTTCCCCCTTACCGGCAGCGGCAAGATTCAGAAGTTCAAGCTCAAGGAGATGAGCCTCGACCTCTGCCGCCAGCAGGGCATCGAGGTCATCTGACCTTTAATTATGTCGAAAAAGAGGGATTTCATCAATGTGGGGGCGTTGGCCCCCACATTATTATTGCATACGCACGCGCGCATACTACTTGACCTTGCGGCCTTTTAATGATGCAAAAAACTTGCCGCAGCCTGCCGTTGTCTCAGGAAAAATGCTTACCTTTGCACTTTGAAGAACCGAAACATACGCAAAACGATTCAGAAGGCTGACAAGAAGCAGTCTGCCGAAAAGTAGACAATGGTATCGAACAATAAACAGGCAGCAGCACGCCGGTTCGTGGAAACATGGAAGGGACGTGGGTACGAGAAGGGTGAGACACAATCTTTCTGGTATCAGTTGCTGCATGATATATTCGATATTGAGGTTCCTGCAAACTTCATCCAATTTGAACTTCCCGTTCATTTATCAGATGGAAGGTCGGGTAGCAGGACTTCATGACAGAATAGGCAAAGCACTTGACATGCTGTATCAAATTGTATAAACGAAACAAGATTCAGATAATGAATGAGACTTATTTGAAGCAGCTACTCTCCTTAGATAACCGTGATACGGCCATTGTTGTCGGGCTGTATCTATCCAAGTTCAACCAGGAGGCACTCGACGCCTTCGAGTTCTCCGGATTCCATCAAGCCTACAATGTACTTGGCTATTCTTTGGGAGTCAAGCCAAAATCTATCAACAATTATCGCGACGAGTTCGATTCCCTTTTTCCTAATGGCCGAAAGGGCTGGCGAAGAAAACTGAAACCGCAGAGCAAGACCATTTTTGACTTGACAAAAGAGTTGTCATTTGATGAACTTACCTTTATCATCAAGACCCACTTGTCTCATAGCGAGGTGAATCTCGAAGACTTACAGATACCGATAACCTCCTTTCAAAATAAGCACGAGTTCTCAGCCAGTAGGTTAATCACAGGCAAGGCGGCAGAAGAGTATTTCGTTATGGCTTATCCGACAATAGAAATATTCAGTGGGTTTGACATTTCGGATAAGACGAATCATGGCTGCGGTTACGACTTCAAATTGTCAAAGGGCATGAGCAGATACTACGTGGAAGTAAAGGGAATGAACGATAGGAGCGGAAATATCCTTATGACAGACAAGGAACACAGGGTGGCACAAGAATTACAGAGCAGATATTGTTTATTCGTGGTGCGCGATTTCCGCAGCACGCCTTTCCACGATTACTACTTTGATCCTCTTCATTGCGGACAGATTGACTTCAAGAAGCAGGAGCGACAAGTCGTCCAAACGAGCTATGCGGGAATATTCATATAAAACAATACCCACTAACTTGACCTTGCGGCCAGAGGTTAGCGGGATTCATCGATGCAAAGATAGATATTTTTTTGATATAATCCAAATTTTTATAGAGAATTTTAATGATATATCGCGATTTTGAGCATTTTATGTCGCAAAAGCGACTCAACAGATACCTCCAGGCTTGTAATGGCGACAAACGGAAGGCCATGACACTCTATCGGTACAACCTGCGGTTGGCCCAAGAACTGCTGACAATCGTCAGTTGCTTCGAAGTGTCATTGCGCAATGCCATTGACGGTATTCTTATTCCTCAGTTTGGTAACGAGTGGCTCAAAGATTCCGTGTCGCCTGGAGGGATGTTTACCCTTCCAATACTCCACAAAACCAATAGGACGATAACAGATGCACTTCGGAAACTTCGTTCGCAACACACGTATTCGCATTCGAAACTGCTCGCACAGATGGATTTCGGCATGTGGAAGTATATGTACTCTCCTGTGCAATACGCATTGACGAACCAAAGTTTGCTTGATGCGTTTCCATTCAAACAGCGCTCCACCCCACAGTTGCATATTAACCAATCATACATCTTCAACGAACTTGATAAAATCAATACGTTGCGAAACCGTATTGCACATCATGAGCCTTTGTGCTTCCCTACTGGGCAGGCTGTCATCGATACGGCATATGTCAGAAGAGAGTATCAGAAGATTCTGACCCTATTTCAATGGATGGGCATTGACGGAAGGTCAATGCTCTATGGCTTAGACCATGTTTTGAAGGTTTGCGATAATATAGATAGATTATGATAACGTAAATATAGGTTTTAAAAAGATTGCAATACAATGAAGATTTTCTTTTCAAAAGCAGCTATAGCTTTTAGCGAGTGGTTTTCAAAAAGCCGTTTTAAGGATCAGTCATATTTGTGCTGTGCCATTATCTTATTGATACTTGGCATTATCCTTTCGGGGTTGTTTCTTTCAAAAATATATGAAGTGCCCGTCTATTATACCGAATATCAGGTGCTTCATGAGGGGCACATGGAAGATGGCGAACTGCATTTTTATCTTATCAGAGACTATGACAGGCAGAAGGAAGCTGACGACAACATTCTTACCCCATTGAACGAAGAAAGAGGAAAACGAGGTGGTCTTATCGTTGAAGGATTCTTTCAAGATAAAGACAAAGAATTAACAACCCATTCAACATGGTTTAATGAATCATCAGAACTACAAAATAAAATCGCTGCAATACTTGACACTGCTCGCTACGACTACAATGATGGCGAGAGAGTCTATGTTATGGTGACAGGCACGGATAGACAAGCGGTGTATATTGGTAAGCATGACACAGAAAAATCAAAAGAAGTACAAAACATAAAAGATAAGTGGCTTTCGCCATACTATCATAATGGAATTTACGCGACACACAACATTCATAACCAATACCTTCATAAAAATGTATGGAGCATACCTGTAGACTCTATGTTCCGTTACGACAGTTATAGGCAAAACCACTTCTCGTTTTGTGGTGAGACCTTTCTCTTTGCATCTATAAATGATTCGGTGATCCCTGTTCATACGGTTGCTATGGGGAACCGTTATGAAAAGCCGAACCCCCTGGTAGATGCAGAAGATGTATCGAAACTAGTGGAGATAATCAGGCTTCCTATGGCTACGGCCCAGTTTGTAAAAAGCCTTACCATTGATTACCGGTGTCCCACTGAATTTGGCCACCTCAACCCAGAGCCTGACGAAAAGACCATAAGTTCCATCAGATATTATGACCAGAAAAAAATCGGCAAAATTGCGTGGGATGGCTTGAAGGTTCATGCCAAGTTTCCTGATATGGAGAATATTCAGGAAATCAGATTGTTTGCTTTGACAACAATTCTAACACTGCTCATAACAGCATTCTTCACATGCATATATAAGCTCTTTGCTGATAACGTCTTTGCCTTTTACAAAAAGCATACCAAGGCTTGTTGGTGGTTATTGATTGCTCTTGTCATTGTAGTGTTAGCCTATGCTTTATCATTCGATTATTATACTAATGTTGACTATAAGAATATAAATTACGAAACCTTCAGCAATGGGCATGAATGGGAAAGATGAGCGCATCTGTTTCATAAGTTATAGAAAGGATTTTTGTTAAACATGAGGGTTGTGCGTTGCTGGTTGCCGACTTCCAACAAAGCAAAGGTACGACATTCGCCAGCGAGTTTTCCCCGCTGCTACTCTCTGCGGCTTCTTATGCCTCCGTGCTGCTTACACATCGATGCAGAACTTGCGACAGAGTCACTTCACGACGTTGGGCGGCAGTACCCATTTAGTAAACAGTATCTTTACTCATTGCAAACAGCATCTTTGCCTTGGGTAAACGGTATGTTTGCTATTTCTAACAGGAGGGGGTGGGGGCGTAAAGGGCTGTGGGGGAGATGAAGCCTCACACCTCATATTGTAGTCCCCCTTACAGGGGGACGGAAATATGAAGGTGGATGGAGGCTTCAGAAGGGGGCTGGCTGATGGAAGGTGTGGCGGTCGCGCTCCACCTGGGCGATGACCAAGTCCTACGCTCTTTTTATTGCAACTGCCGGGAAATGAAAAAGCGCTGGGTCTTGGAGAAGTACAGCAGCACGCCAAGGGCGTTGATGGCTGCGACCGTCCAGAAGGCGGCGGAGTAGCCGAGCAGTTCGGCCACCACACCGCCAATGAGGATGCCCAGGCCCATGCCGATGTCCCAGGAGATGAGAATGGTGGAGTTGGCCGTGCCACGCTCGTTGTGATGGGCCAGCGAGATCATCATGTTCTGGAAGGCGGGCCACAGATGGCCATTGCCCAGGCCGATGAGCAGGGCCGAGCCGTAATAGCCAATGGAGGTGGCGAGGGGCGACTGGTAGGAGGTGAGCGCCGGCAGGGCGATGAAAATGCTGTAGCCCACCAGCGAGATGACCATGCCCTCGGCCGCATTGTGGGTGAGGCGTCCCTGCCGCAGGGCCCTGCCTCCCTGTAGTCGTGAGAGTATCAGGCCCAGGCTGCACAGCATGAACCATGTGCCCGTTCCGCTGGTGATGCCCAGCACTTCCTTGCCGTAAATGGCCAGATAGTTGCTCAGCACGCCAAAGCAGAACCCGAAGAACACCATGTTGGCCCCCAGGAGCCAGCCGCGCAGCAGGAAGAAACGGTCGAGGGAGAGGGTGGCCGGTTTCTCACTTTTCACTTTTCCCTCTACTCTTTCAATCTTGACCGTTGCATCGGTCAGCAGTCCGGCCAGGGCCACGATGAGGGCTATCCAGAACAGCAGCTCGAAGCTGCGCGTCTGATGATAGATGAACAGGCCTATCGTGGGGGCAATGGCCATGGCCAGGTTGTTGCTCAGGCCGTAATAGCCTATGCCCTCGTTGCGGCGCGAGGAGGGCAGCACGTCGATGGCCACGGTGCTGTTGGCCACGGTCAGCGCCCCGAAGGGCCCGCCATGGAGTGTGCGCACGATGGTGAACAGCAGCAGGGTGGAGGCCGCCAGATAGCCTGCGAAGAAGATGGCGAAGGCGGTGTAGCAGAAGAGCAGCACCGTCTTGCGGTCGAACGAGTCGACGATGTAGCCGCTGAAGGGGCGCAGCAGCAGGGCGGTGATGGTATAGCCCGACAACACCAGGCCGATGACATCCTTGGTGGCCCCGAATGTCTCGCTGAGGTACAGGGGGAGCAAGGGTGTCAAAACATAAAAGGCGAAGAATAGCGAGAAGTTCGCTATCATCACCTTTATGTAGTTGGCGTTCCAGAGTCGTTCGGTCATTTAGTCGGCTGCCTCGAACTCGCGCAGGAAGCGCGTGTCGTTCTCGGAGAACATGCGCAGGTCGCTCACGCGGTACTTCAGGTTCGTAATGCGCTCAACGCCCATGCCGAAGGCATAGCCGCTGTAGATCTTGGAGTCGATGCCGCACTGCTCGAGCACGTTCGGGTCGACCATGCCGCAGCCCAGGATCTCGACCCAGCCCGTGTGCTTGCAGAAGCCGCAGCCCTCGCCGCCACAGATGAAGCACGAGATGTCCATCTCGGCCGAGGGCTCGGTGAAGGGGAAGTAGCTGGGGCGCAGGCGGATCTTCGTGTCGGGGCCGAACATCTCCTGGGCGAACGAGAGGAGCACCTGCTTGAGGTCAGTGAACGACACGTTCTTGTCGATGTAGAGACCCTCCACCTGATGGAAGAAGCAGTGGGCGCGGGCCGTGATGGCCTCGTTGCGATAGACGCGGCCTGGACAGATGACGCGGATGGGGGCCTTCAGCCGTCCGTCCTCAGTGTGCATCTGCTCCATCACGCGGGCCTGGACACTCGACGTGTGTGAACGCAGCAGGATGTTCTTGGTCACGTCGTCGGGATGCTGCGAGACGAAGAAGGTGTCCTGCATGTCGCGTGCGGGATGGTCGGCGGCGAAGTTCATGCGGGTGAACACGTGCAGGTCGTCCTCCACCTCGGGGCCGTCGGCCAGCACGAAGCCCATGCGCGAAAAAATGTCGATAATCTCATTGGTGACGATGGTCAGCGGGTGGCGCGTGCCCAGCTGGATGGGGTAGGGCGTGCGCGTCAGGTCGGGGGCCTCGTCGCCCGACTCCTGCGTCTGGCAGTCCTCGCGCAGCTGGTTGATGCGCTCGGTGGCCAGCGTCTTCAGTTCGTTGATCTTCATGCCGACGGTCTTTTTCTCATCAGCAGCCACGTTGCGGAAGTCCTGCATCAGGGCCGTAATCTCGCCCTTCTTGCTCAGGTACTTCAGTCGCAGCTGTTCCACCTCGTCGGCGTTCTTGGCTGTCAGGGTCTGTACTTCTTTCAGAAGCTCATCAATTTTGTCGAGTATCATAATCTGTTCTGTTTATTTCTTTGCTAAGTTATAGTTGTAATAAGCGCTGTCGCCTGTGATTTCCTTCACCACATGGACGAACGGCGGAAACTTCACGGGCTCGCCCTCGGCGATGCCTTTGGTCTCGAGGATGACGAGGCCTTGCAGGTGGCCCCCGTAGTTGTCGACCTCGAAGTACTGGCCTTGCCAGATGAAGCTGTGGCGATGCTTCTCGATGGTCTGCCGCTGCGGGTCGGCCAGTCCGAGCATCATCTCGTAGAGGCTCAGGTTGATCTGCCGCTCGGTGACGAGCTCCTCGTGTTCGGAGGTTTTCTTCTTCGTGGTGTGCACATAGACGAATTTGCCGTCGAAGCCGCGCTTGCGGAGGCGCACCTCGGTTCCGGGTTCACTCTGCAGGTAGGTCTGCACGATGTCGCTCTCGATGCAGTCGTCGGGCAGTTGTCCGGTGACCTCGACGATGTACTTGCGCTCCTCCTCGATGGGCTGTGGCAGACAGAGCACGCTGCTGATTTCCTTCAGCACGCGCCGCATCTTCGTGTCGAAGTCGTCGTGGTTGTTGATGACGCGCAGGTGGGGATGGCCCTTCCAGGCGTGGATCACCTTCTTGTCGAGCGAGCGTGCGATGCGCAGGCCCTCCTCGTTCATCTGCTCATAGCGCTGGGCGTTGTTGGCCGTGGTGTAATACTGCTCGGCTCCGTCGGCTGCCGACACGAGGTGGAGCACGGCGTCGTAGCGTTCGCGCAGCTCGGGCGTCGAGGTGCCGACGGCGCGCGTGATGTCGGCCCACATGTCAGGAGCCATATAAGCCGAGATGTCCATGGCGCCGCGGTCGCAGACGATGAGACAGGGCTGCGAGCACTCCTGGGCCATGCGTTGGAACTTGTCCTCCAGTGCCAGCTGGATTTCGAGCGTAGCCTTCTCGCCCTCGTAGAAGAATCCCTGGTTCTTCGTCAGGTAGTTCATGCCTGCCTGAGTGAAGAGCGTGGGCACCTCGGGGATGGTGAAGACCTTGAAGCCAAGGCTTGAGAAATGCTCAATGACGCGCACCAGGGCCGTCGTCTTGCCGGCGCAGGGTCCGCCCGTGAGCACTATCTTTTTGATGTCGTTCATTGCCGTTTCGTTTCTTTTGCGATGCAAAGGTAAACAATTTTAATGAGATTCGTGCATGTGAACGAAAAAATTCTTCTTTTATTGCGCCGAAGGTTTAGTTCTTGACCGTGACAGTCATGTTTCTGTCATTCCCAGCATTCAAGCTCGTCCGCCAGTTCGGGCAGTTGGCTCCGATGGAACACCGGCTCCTTGATGCCACGGCGCTTCTGCTGGCGGTAGTCGTCGAGCAGGCGGAAGGTGAACTTGCCGAGTGAGACGATGGCAATCAGGTTGCAGGCCGTCAGCAGGGCCATGCAGAGGTCGCCCAGGTTCCATACCATTTCGAGGCTGGCCATAGCGCCGAATAGAATCAGCACACCGCCCGACAGCAGTCGATAGGCGGTCAGCACGGCGTTGTTAGAGGTCATGAAGCGGATGTTTGCCTCGCCGTAATAATAATTGCCGATGATCGACGAGAAGGCAAACAGGAAGATGGCGACGGCAATGAAGACGGGCCCGAACGCCCCCACCTCGGAGCTCAGGGCGGCCTGCGTCAGGGCGATGCCGTTCAGCTCAGGCACGTCGTAAAGGCCGCTGATGAGGATGACAAAGGCCGTGCACGAGCAGACCAGCAGCGTGTCGGTGAAGACGCCGAGCGACTGGATGAGGCCCTGCTTCACGGGGTGGCTGACGGTGGCTGTCGCTGCCACGTTGGGCGCGCTGCCCTCACCGGCCTCGTTGCTGAAGAGTCCGCGCTTCACGCCGTTCATAATCGTGGCACCCAGTGCGCCGCCTACTGACTGCTGCAGTCCGAAGGCACTGCTGACAATCACTTTCATTACATGGGGAATCTGCTCAATGTTCATGACAATGATGACCAGGGCCAGCAGAAAATAGCCGATGGCCATCAGAGGCACCAGCACGGCACTGACATTGGCGATGCGGTGGATGCCGCCGAAGACGATGACAAGGGCCATCGCCGCGAGCGCCATGCCCACCCACAGCGGGCTCCATCCGAAGGCCTCGTGCATGGCCCCGCAGATGGTGTTGCTCTGGATGGAATTATAGCTCAGACCGAAAGTGACGGTGATCAGCACGGCAAACACGACGGCGAGCCAGCGGCAATGGAGCCCCTTCTCGATGTAGTAGGCCGGTCCGCCGATGAACGAATCCTTGTGGCGCTGCTTGAACAGCTGTCCCAGCGTTGACTCGACGAAGGCCGTGGCCGAACCGAGGAGGGCGATGACCCACATCCAGAAGACGGCGCCGGGCCCGCCAACGGCAATTGCCGTGGCCACACCGGCCAGGTTGCCGGTACCGACGCGCGTGGCCACCGAGACGGCAAAGGCCTGGAACGACGAGATGTGGCGGTGGGTCGAGTTGCTGTCGCTGAGTCCGCTTGTCCCTGACGTGGCCGAGTCGGTCAGCAGTCGGAACATCTCGCCGACCATGCGAAACTGCACGCCGCGCGTCTTCCACGTGAACCACAGTCCGCAGGCTACGAGGACTGCAATCAGCACGTAGCCCCAGAGCGCATCGTTTATCAGCGTGATGATGTCGTTCATCTATTCGGGTCAGAAGGGCGCATTGCCGTCCGTAGGCATGGGCAGTGGATCGTCGTTGAAGGGTGAGTAGCCGTCGTCAAGTCCGACGGGTGCGTTGCCGTTGATCTTCGAGCCGAGAATCTCGCCGCCCGCCTGTGGCGGCCGGTTGCCGAGTCGGCTGTCCTCGGGATTCTCAAACCGCGTGTATTCGCCGCGGAAGGTGAGCAGCACGTCGCCCGTGGAGCCCTTGCGGTGCTTGGCAATGATGATCTGGGCCATGCCGTGAAGGTCGCGCCCGTTGTCGTCCTGATAGATGTGATAGTATTCAGGACGATGGACGAAGAGCACCATGTCGGCATCCTGCTCGATGGCACCCGACTCGCGCAGGTCGCTCAGCTGCGGGCGCTTGCCCTCCAGGCCGTCGCGCGACTCCACGCCGCGGTTCAGCTGGCTCAGCGCGAGGATGGGGATGTCGAGGTCCTTGGCGAGTCCCTTCAGCGACCGCGAGATGGTCGAGACCTCCTCCTGGCGCGACGAGAAGCGCATGCCGTTGGCGTTCATCAGCTGCAGATAGTCGATCATGATGATTTTCACGCCGTGCTCGCGTACCAGCCGGCGGGCCTTCGTGCGGAGCTCAAAGACGGAGAGGCCCGGCGTGTCGTCGACGTAGAGCGGGGCGCCGAGCAGCGTGTTGACGCGCTTGTCGAGCCGCTCCCATTCGTCTTGCTGCAGTTGTCCGTTGAGGATTTTCTTGCCTTCGATCTCGCAGACGTTGGAGAGTAGGCGGTTGACGAGCTGCTGGTTTGACATTTCGAGCGAGAAGAAGGCGATGGGAACCTTGTAGTCGACGGCGATGTTCTTGGCCAGCGACAGGGCAAACGACGTCTTACCCATGGCGGGGCGTCCGGCAATGATGACGAGGTCAGACGACTGCCAGCCGCTGGTCTTGTCGTCGAGGGCATGATAGCCGGTGGGGATGCCCGTCAGTCCGTCGGTGTTCTTGGATGCCTCCTGGATCACCTTCACGGCCTGGGCCACGACGGGGTCGATCTGCGTGTAGTCCTTCTTCATGTTCTTCTGCGAGAGCTCGAAGAGGGCCCCTTCGGCATGCTGCATGAGGTCGTCGACGTCGATGGTCTCGTCGAAGGCTTTCGTCTCCACGTCGCTTGCAAACTGGATGAGCTGTCGGGCCAGGAACTTCTGGGCGACGATGCGGGCGTGGAAGTCCACGTGGGCGCTCGTGGCCACCCGGCTCGAAATCTCGGCGATGTAGGCAGGGCCTCCGGCTTCCTCGAGCGTGCCGCTCTGCGCCAGCTGGTCGGTGACGGTGAGCACGTCGACGGGATGCTCCTTGAGGCTCAGTTCGCGGATGGCGCTGTAGATGAGCTGGTTTCGCGGCTCATAGAAGCTTTCAGGGACGAGCGTCTCGCACACGACTGCATAGGCATCCTTGTCGACGAGCAGTGCGCCCAGCACGGCGCGCTCCACGTCGAGCGCCTGGGGCTGCAGATGGGCGTAGGTGGTGTCTATCGGTTGTGCCGCCCTTCTTGCAGGCCGGCGGTTACTGTTCTGTTGTTCGGGCATATTGTTTTTAGGGGTTTGGACCTGCAAAGTTACGGATAAGTCAGCTAACTACCAAAAAATATTTCACTTTTTTCGAGAAAAACGGATGCAGTGTCGGAAAAAATGTGTAAGTTTGCAGCATGATTACATTTCCTATAGCAAAGATCAATCTCGGGCTCAACGTCGTGGAGCGGAGGCCCGACGGCTATCACAACCTGGAGACGGTCTTCTATCCCGTCCCTATCTGCGACGCCCTCGAGGTGCAGCCGATGGACGGGCGCTTCCCCTCAGAGGCCGATTGCGACCTGAAGGTGACGAACATAATAATCGAGGGCGACGAGCGTCGCAACCTCGTCGTGCGGGCCTATGAACTGCTGAAGCAGGAGTTCCCCGGGCTGCCGCGGGTGCATGCCCACCTGTTTAAGCAGATTCCCACGCAGGCCGGCATGGGCGGCGGCTCGAGCGACGGCGCGGCCATGATGACGCTGCTCAACGAGATGTTCGGACTGGGGCTGACCGCCAGTCAGATGGTGGAGCGCGTGGTGAAGCTGGGGGCCGACTGCCCCTTCTTCGTCGAGGGCCGTCCGGCCTATGCCGAGGGCATCGGCGAGCGGCTGGAGCCCCTGGAGCTCTCGCTGCGTGGCTGGCACCTGGCTGTGGTGCGTCCTGACATTCCCGTGCCGACGCGCGAGGCCTTCTCGCTGATTCGTCCTGCTCATCCGCAGAAGAACTGCCGCACGATTGTCAGCCAGCCCGTCGAGACGTGGCGCGACGAGCTCGTGAACGATTTCGAGCAGAGCGTCTTTGCGCTGCATCCCGAGATTGGCGCCGTCAAGGAGCGGCTCTACGACCTGGGTGCCACCTATGCGGCCATGAGCGGTAGCGGCAGTGCGGTCTTTGGCCTGTTCCGCAACGAAAAATCCCTCGAAGGTGAGTTCGAGGGAATGTTCTGCAGGGTGTTGAGTCTGACCGTCTGAGAGCCTGTATCATATTTTGTACATCGGCCATGTACGTTTTGTACATCGGCTATGTACGAATGGTACATAGGGCATGTACGGAATTTAGACTTCTACTCGATGATGCCCGCATCGAGCCATTTGCCGATGAGGGCTTCAGCGTCGGCGCGTGCCGTCGCTTCGCTGACTTCATACTCGTCGAGCAGGAGCCCGGCGAGCGTGTCAGCCGTAAACTCCTTGTCCTTGACCTTGTTCCACAGGTAGGCGGCCGATTCGTTCATGCTGATGATACGGCTGAAGTCGATGTTCTCGATGCCGTCGGCCACGACAATGTTCTCGCCGCAGACGGTGCGGAGGTTGAATCCTTTCTTTGTCTTCATTTGCTTATTATTTTACGAATTTTGTTCGGAATGTGCGGATGGAGGGCAAACAGCAGGTAGCGACGGACGGGCAGCAGCCGCATCCACAGCCACGAGTAGAGGCGCCACTTGAGGGCGTCGGTCGTGTCGGCCTTCGTCCGCCCCTTGCGATAGAACCCCACGGCCAGCGCACGGATGTCGCCGGTGGTGCATTGTTCGGTGCCGAGGTTGCCGTCGCCGCGCAGGGTCAGCCGCTGGCCGTCGATGGCCACGATGCGGTGCAGGACGTAGTGGCCCTTGCTGATTTCAGCCAAGACAGGGTCGCCGACGCGCGGCTCGCGGTCCATCCTGACGAGCAGGGCCTTGTCGCGACCGTCCTCCAGGAAGGGGCGCATGCTGCGTCCGCGGAGGGGCAGGGTGACGCTGTGGCCCTCGTCGATCATGCGGGTCACCTCGGGCAGCAGCACGGCATTGGCCATCTGGCGCGTCTTTATCTGGCTGTCAGGGTCTTGTGGCATAGGCGTGCGGCGCCCTCGTCGGGCAGGCAGTGGAGAATGTAGATGGGGGTTGTCTCGATGATGCGCGTCACGGCATCACAGAGGTTGTTGTAGATCACGGTGTCCCACTTCATCGACGAGCAGGCGGGCAGCAGCGTGGCAAAAGCCTGGACGGGCCCCAGGCGCTCGATGCTGTTCTCGGGGGCGCGGTCAATCTGGGTGACGGCTCCCAGGCGTGCCCTGATGTTGCGGTAGCAGGGCGTCTTGCCGCTCCAGGGCGAACCGTAGATGTAGGGCTGGCCGTCGATGAGGCGGATGATGGGGTTGTCGTCGTTCATCAGTTCGGCGCCCTCGATGTGCTTCATCCATAGCGACGAGTGGGTCGACTTGCCTGTGCCGCTCTTGGCGGTGAAGGGATAGCCATAGTCGCCCAGACGGATGGTGGAGGCATGGATGAGCAGGGTCTGTTGAAAGGAACCGCGGAAGGCATAGATGAGCATCAGTGCGTCGTTGAGCCCGAAGGAGCGCATCGTCCAGTCGCCGTTCAGCGCACAGCGGCACTCGGTGAAGTCCTTGTTGCTGACGAGCAGGCAGCAGTCGCGGTCGTAGACGTCGCGGATGATGTACTGGTAGCCGCCGTCGCTGAGCTGATAGACGAGCGTGTCGCCATTGCCCGTGTCGAACTTGCGCACCAGCCGCTTGTCCTCCTTTTTGGCGGGGCGCAGCGTGTCGTCGACGGTCAGGGTGAAGAACGGTGCCTCGGCTTCGCTGCACGGCTCGGCCCCGAAGGTCCGGAACGAAGGCAACAGCTGCATCGAGTTGACGTCCGACTCAGCGAACCGGATGCACACCCGATGGTCGGCAATCGAGAAGTAATGGCTATTCACTCTTTCCACGCTTGCCTCCCTTATGGTCTTTCTTCTCGGCCTTCTTCTGCTTCTTCTGGGCTTTCAGTTCTTTCCTCTGCGATTCCAGCTCGGCCTCCTGCTCCTCCTCCAGGGCTATCTCTTCGCTCAGGTCGATGACCTCGAAGCGGAAGTCAGCCGAGGTCAGGCTCCTCACGTCGAACTGCTGGCGCCCGGGCTTGGGGTTGGTGTAGAGCCGTTTCAGCTTGTCGTATTTCTTCTGCAGCTTCTGCTGCTTCTCGTTGAAGAAGATGATGCACGTGCGATGGGGCATCTGAAGCTTCTGCGACAGGTGCTCGCGCAGTTGATAGGAATAGGTGTCGCGGCTCTGCAAGAATCGGCTCTTGGAGTCGACCCAGGCATTGTCGAGCGTCTGAATGTCAGTGAAGTAGACGATGCTGTCGTTGAACGAGGCGGCCATGCCGAAGGCATAGACCTTTGGCACGGACACACGCTTGGCCGAGGCCTGGACGAAGGGTAGGGCGGCCATGATGAGCATGGCCAGAAGTGCTTGGTATAAAGTCTGTTTCATTCTCCTAAATATGATTTCAACAATCGGTCGGTCGACTTGTTGCGCAGCCGACGGATGGCTTTCTCCTTAATCTGGCGGACGCGCTCGCGGGTGAGGCCGTACTTCTGGCCTATTTCGTCGAGGGTCAGCTCGGGCATGCCGATGCCGTAGAACGCTTCGATGATGTTGCGCTCGCGCTCGCTCAGGGTGTTCAGCGCCAGCTGAATCTCTGCCCTCAGCGACTCCAGCACCAGCTGGCGGTCGGCTCGGGGCGAGTTCTCGTTCTCCAGCACGTCGAGCAGCGAGTTGTCCTCGCCGTCGGCAAAGGGAGCGTCCACCGAGACGTGGCGCGTGTTGGCGCTCAGGGCTTCCTCGATCTTCTCGCTGGGAAGGTCGACGTTCTCCGATATCTCGTCGATTGACGGCATGCGTTCGTTCTCCTGCTCAAACTTGCTCAGCACCCGGTTGATCTTGCTCACGGCGCCGGCCTGGTTGAGCGGCACGCGCACGATGCGGCTCTGGTCGGCGATGGCCTGAAGAATCGACTGGCGAATCCACCAGACGGCATACGAGATGAACTTGAACCCGCGCGTCTCGTCAAACCGCTCTGCCGCCTTGATGAGCCCCATGTTGCCCTCGTTGATAAGGTCGGGCAGCGAGAGCCCCTGATTCTGATATTGCTTGGCAACTGAGACGACGAATCGCAGGTTGGCTTTCGTCAGTCGCTCGAGGGCCTTGCGGTCGCCTTTCCTGATGCGCTGGGCGAGCTCCACTTCCTCCTCGATGCCGATCATGTCTTCGCGGCCTATCTCCTGCAGATACTTATCAAGAGATTCGCTCTCCCGATTCGTGATGGATTTAGTGATTTTCAGTTGCCTCATCTTTGGTATAGGTTTTAAAGTCGTCCTGCAAAGGTAATAAAGAGTTAGGAGTTAGACGTGATGCGCGGTAAGTTTTTTTCTTGGAGTTATTTTTTTTTAACATTCAGCCTATAAAGGGTAACTACTCAGCACCCCCATGGCATGAGTAGTTGCCTTACTGTTGCACGACAGCAAGTATAGCGTTGTATTTTGAGTTCCCGTTCTTCATGGCAGTTTCCGCTATGGAATGTAGCTTGGCAAAATCTTCAGCGCCTCCGTCGGTGCGGAAGCATCCGCTGACCTTCTGTTTTATCTTTATCTTCCTCACGCCCCGTTCGCTGGCATTATTGTCATAGGGTATAAGCGGGTTGGAGAGGAAGGTGAACAGATAGTCTTTTACCTTGAGGATGCCTTTCTTGAAACTTTCAAACTCTTCATCGAGGTG
>JAFTGI010000152.1 GCA_017458195.1 Prevotella sp. | reverse complement strand
TCAGTACAAGAAGGCTGGCGTGATAGTTATGGGGATTGGGCCAGATTCACCCATCCAACAAGACCTATTCGACATCAATGCCGAGCAGTTCCAGAAGATGAGGCGGCTTGATGAGGTGATTGACCGTATAAACAGGATGCACGGAAGCGAGACTATTGTACTTGGCTCCCAGCAGTACACAAAGAAAGACGGCAAGGGCAAAGCCGATGTGTTTGCCAATGCCATCAAGCACGATTTCAAGAGCAAGAATCCTACCACGCGGTGGGCCGATATCATAAAGCTGAAATCGGGATCAGTCTGAATAACCGGTTGAAAAATATCGGTCCTTCCCTATCGGTGAGATGGTTCTTCGCAAGTCAAGAAGGGGTCCTTCTCGAAAGTAATATAGGGGTATATTACCTTCGAAAAGCACCACTTTGTAATCCAAGTGACGTTTATTTGCCTGTAAAGAACCGCAGCTTCTGCAACCAGTTTTTCGGGCTGAGCCATGAAAAGGGCTAACCTCGCGGTCAGCCCATCTTCTCACCTAAACTAAACAAATACTTTATGAATGATCTTTTGGAGTGTGCTCTGCTTAACTTTTCCGACTGCAAAGTTACGATGTTTCCCTGACTTACACAATACCTAAAAGTAGGGTTTTTACAGGAAGACGTAGCGCAACGACTCATAGAATTGAATGATGAAAACGTAAAGCACGAACAAGGGCGCACATCGGGGAACTCCTTGCACCAGTGACATGACAATGTCAGTGAACGACTGGAAGGCGCGCGAGGCACGGCCATAGACGGCTGACACGAGGACTACGCCCAGGGCAAGGAGGGGCAGGAGCGCCCGGCTGAAGGGCGAGGGCCACAGATGGCCGGTGGCACTGAGCAGCATGGCCCTCGGTGTGAAGGCCAGCAGGGCGACGACGACCAGATAGGACAGGGCGACGGCGAGGGCAAGCTGGAGGGCAAAGCGCTGACGCCCACCCGGCTGACGCACGGGCAGGGCTTTGACGAGTCCACTGCCGACAGCACTTCCCCAGGCCATGCTGAGCAAGAGGAGACAGGCCAGCAGGGGTGAGCCCAGCAGGGCGGCAAAGGAGCCGCAGAACCAGCGCGCGCCCTCGGCAGAAAGCAGCGAGTGGACGCTGCCTGAGGCCGTGGCCGACAATAGCCACGACATGAAGACGAGGGCCACCTGGGCAATGGTGAGCGCACCCACGAGCAGGGCCACGAGTCGGTCAGTCTTCATCGGGCTCCAGGTTGTCGATGTCGAGAATATGAAGCTCAAGCGCACGGACGACGAGGCGCGTGGCATTGATGCCCATGCCGTTGTTGCCGCTGGGGAAAAGCTTCTGAACCAGCTCGTTCTGGCGTTTCTCCAGGCTCTTCACGCCGAAGGGCATGCCGCGCAGCTGGGTGATCTGATCCTTGGTATAGCCCAGGGCCAGGTGGCGCAGGAACCGCTCGTCGTATTCGTCTATCTCATAGTTGACCAGGGCCTCCTGCTTGGCCAGGTCGGACCCCACGCTGTGCATGAAGCGGTCGACAATCTTCTTGAGGATGGGCTCGTTGAAGACGAGCTGCTTACCGGCCATGACGGCCAGCACATCGCCCCGCGTGAGCAGTTCGCCGGTCTTGAGGATGATGCCGTCCGCACCGGCGTCGAGCACGTCGACCCAGAGCTTCTCGTTGAGAATTTCGCCGGTGAAGATGAGCACACGGACCTGGGGATGCATCTCCTTGGTCTGCCGACAGATTTCCACGCCGACGGTGGTTGAGCCGCCAAGGCCAAGGTCGAGCAGGACGAGGTCGGGCAGCTGCTGCTTGAGCAGTCGCCAGTAGGCCGACTCTGAGTCAGCCGTGCCGATGACCTCAGCCTCGGGGATGTCGTTGCTGATAATTCCGAGCGTGCCCTTAAGCTCGAGAGGCACGTCTTCTACGATGATGACTTTGAAGTTGTCCATATTGTTCTTGGTAAAGTGATGATAATCGTGGTAATGCCGTCGGCGCCAACCTCAGCCCTGATGGCACAGCCGCGGCGGTTGGTCGCCTCGCCATGGTCGCGCACAATCTGACGGCAGAGCAGGTAGGGGATGTGGTCAGTGGCGGGGGTGAAGAGCGCTGCCGCCTCATCGTCAGTGAGGTGCAGGCTGGGCATCCGGACGGTGCAGACGACGTACTTGGCGTCGCGAGGCTCATAGTCGACGTTCATCTGCCGCTGGCTCTGCTTGCGCAAGATGTCAAAGAGATAGCTGATGAGCACCTCGTCGCCGAGAATTTCATGGTCGAGGGGCTTGAGATGGAGCTTGACGTGCTCCACCTGGCGCATGGCTTGCTCGCTCAGGATGCCGTAGAGCTCGCGATAGTAGGCAGCCACCTCAGCCAGGGCTTTCGTGTCGCCCTGGTCGAGCAGCTGGCGGATGCGGCTGGGATAGTACATCGTCTCGTGCTTCAGCGTCGAAAGACAGTTGTCGAGCACGGCGTTGCTCACATGGAGGCTGTCCTCCTCGAAGGCCTTACCCTGCAGCTCGTCCTCCATCATCTCGAGTTGTCCCTGGAACTCTTGCCGGCGACTGGCAGAGCGGTCGAACGAGGCGAGCAGCTGCCACGCCATGGCGGCGAGGATGGCAAAGAAAAGGAGCACGAGCAGCAGGATGGCGATGCGCTTGTCGGTCTCTGACTGCTGCATCTTCCGGCAATAGGCCCCCAAGCCTGTGTCGGCCGACAGTTCCTTCATGAGCTGCGTGCAGATACGGTTGTTGTAGTTGTAGAGCTGCCATCGGTGGAGGGCAAGAGCGGCCACGGCACTCTCGTTGCGAATGTCGACAATGATGTCATAGTTGGTGTCGAGACTGTCGTGAAGCCACTCAACCTCAGGTGCCACGACCGAGGGATCGCCCATGGACAGCATCGTGTCGGCGGGGTGGCCTCCCTGCTGAATGAAGTGGAGGTTGAGTTGCTGGCGGCAGGAGTCGGCAAAGAGCAGGGTGCGCTCATAGGTGCCGTTGATGTTTGAGAAATAGGCCGAATCGGCATAGATGCTGGCGCGTGCCAGTGGCTGTTGTGGCGCAGCCCATGACGTCGGAGCAAACGCCAGCACCGACAGGCCGATGATCAACAGACGGACGATGCCCTTTGGCAGGCGGAAGAAGAAGCGGCTCCCCTGCCCTTTTGTGCTTTCGGCCGAGAGCTGGCAGACGGAGAATATCTGGCTAAGCTTGCGATATTTCTCGATGATGCCCTTGCAGTTGAGCAGTCCAAAGCCATGACCGGCGGCAATCTTGTGCTCGAAGACCTTGCTCAGCTGCTCCTCGTCCATGCCCTCGCCGTCGTCGGCCACCGAGATTTCCACATAGCCGGGCTGCTCGTCGGCATAGATGCGGACATGGCCACCCTCGGGGGTGAACTTGCGGGCATTGTCGGCCAGGGTGTTGAGCATGAACAGCGTCAGCACACGGTCGGCCTTGATGCGCACGTCGGTGGGCTGCACATCGAATGTCAGGCCCTTCATCATGAAGCTGCGACGGCTCTTGCCCACAATGTCAAACAGGTCATTGAGGGCAAAGGTCTCGATATGGAGGCTCAGCTCGCCCTGATGCAACTGTATCCAGTTGGTCAGAACGTCGTTCTGCTCATTAATCTTGTCGGTCAGTTCACGAATGTAGTCTAACTGACCATCACCCAGATGGTCAATGGCATAGATGATGCGGTCAATGAACGGCGTGATGCTGTTCACCAGCGAGATTTTGGCACGCTGCTCCAGATGACGGCGCTCGCCACGCTCCACCTGGAGCGCTGCTATCGACAACTGCTCCTCCAGTTCTTCGCGACGCTCGCGGAGGGCCTCATCAAGCGGGTCGGCGGAGCGTTTCTTCCGTAGAGAAAGGATTCCGGCGATAACGAGAACCAAGGCTACGATGGCCACGACCACTGCGACGAGGAGACGATTGAGTTGCGAGATGCTTTGCTCCAGCTGTCCCGCGCGGGCTTCCAGCGAGCGGTCCTGCCGGGTCTGCTCCTGCAGGTCGAGGTATAGGTTGCGGAAATCATCGCTGTGCGCCTTGTCGTCGATGGCTGCATAGGCTACGCTCAACTGTTCGTAGATACTGGCCACAAGGTCAGGTGCCCGCATGACGGTTGAGTCGGCAAGTGCGAGTCCGAGGTTGGAGAGGGCCTCATCATAATCACCATTGGCCAGTCGGCATGAGGCGAGCGTGCGATAGGCGCCAGCAATCTGATAGACATCGCCATAGTCGCTGAACAGTTCTAAAGCCTTGTTGGCCAGCCATGCGGGCAGTTGGTCGTCGTCGACAGTTTCAGGGTTGATAAACTTCATGGCAGGCAGGTTGTCGGCAATGAGGCGCTGGCGGTATTCTGGCGTGATGAAATGTTCGGCCAGGGCCTCGAGCGAGTTGGCCATGAAATAAGGAAAGTCCAGCTGCTGGGCCATCAGGAAGCAACGCATCAGGTGGTCGAACTCCACCTGGTTGATCTCCTCCTGGGCCGTAGAGGCGACGATTCCCCCCGACCCGACATTGTAAAGATAGTTCAGATACTGGGCGGTGTCGACCGTCTCGTCGACATGGATATCAAGGGCCTGAGCGGCCTCACGCTCAAGTCCGACGTAATAATAATAGGTGGAAGTGACGATGGCCAACTCCGTCTCAGCATAGTTGAGGCGATTACGCTGATGAGCGTTCAGAGTTTCAATCTCCTCATGCAGCCGCTGGAGAGCCTGCTGTGCCTTCACACGGAAATCATAGAAGGCACGGTTGCGCGACATGCGCTGACAGAGTCGCATGTGCTGAACATGACCAATGAGCTGCTCCAGCTGATTGTCAGTCAGTGCCGTGACCTGATCGAGAAGCGACTCTGCCTCAGGATATTGCATGCGCACCATGGCGACAAAGGCCAGATTGTTGAGTGCCTCGGCCTTCCCGTCGGGATAGCCGTCGGAGAGGCTGAGCGCCTGGCGGGCATAGTGCTCAGTAGAATCAAGATTGCGGTAGTGATAGGCATAAGAAACAGAATTCAGCTTGTCCACCGCTTGCCTATCAACGGACGGTGAACAAGCTGAAAAGGTCAGAAGCAGGAGCAGCAGCTTAAGCGCGAGCCTTAGCCACATACCCGAGCGCCTCCTTGCACTTGTCGGTGATGTACTGCCAGTCGCCGGCTTTCACCTTGTCGGAGGGGAACAGCTTCGAGCCCATGCCGACGCAGAAGACGCCTGCCTTGAACCACTTGGTGAGGTTCTCCTCGTCAGGCGACACGCCGCCGGTCACCATAATCTTCGACCAGGGCATCGGGGCCTTCAGGCCCTTCACCATGTTGGGGCCCACGACGTCGCCAGGGAACACCTTCGTCAGGTCACAGCCCAGCTCCTGGGCCTTGCCAATCTCGGAGACGGTCATGCAGCCGGGGCAATAAGGAACAAGACGACGGTTGCACACCGGTGCAATGTCAGGATTGAACAGCGGGCCTACCACGAAGCAGGCACCCAGCTGGATATACATGGCTGCCGTCGGGGCGTCGACCACAGAGCCGATGCCGAGGGCCAGCTCAGGGCACTCCTTGTCGGCCCACTTCACCAGTTCGCCGAACACCTCCTGGGCGAAGTCGCCACGGTTAGTAAACTCGAATGCGCGCACGCCGCCGTCGTAGCAGGCCTTCACCACATTCTTACAAGTCTCGAGATCCTTATGATAGAACACAGGCACCATGCCCGTGCTGCCAATCTTGGCCATGACGGCCAGCTTATCGAATTTTGCCATAAGAGCCCACCCCCATCCCCTCCCCGAGGGAGGGGCGCTTGGTTAGTTTTAGGGGGTATCCAAGCTACTTGTTGTTAATTACTCTGTATATTCGCGTTTCAAATACATATAGATATCCGAAACCGCTACCAGTTCCCATCCCAGATAGCCAAGTTCGTTCAACTTATCCTCCCTCTTGATCAATGGTGATATGACCTTATACTCAAATTTTTTCATTGTTGTCAGTCCTTAAAATCGTTGTTACTCCTTTGTCTATCTAAAGTCCCTCCCTTGGGGAGGGGTTTGGGGTGGGCTTTTTAACGCTGCACTCGTCCGTTGGCATTGCCGCCGGCCAGGGATTCCACTTCGTCGACACTCACCAGATTGAAGTCGCCGTTGATGGTGTGCTTCAGGGCTGAGGCAGCCACGGCAAACTCCAGGGCCTCGCCCTGCGTCGGCTTGGTCAGCAGACCGTGAATCAGGCCGCCCGAGAAGGAGTCGCCGCCGCCCACGCGGTCGATGATGGGATTGATCTCGTAGCGCTTCGACTGATAGAACTCCTTGCCGTCGTAGATCAGGGCCTTCCAGCCGTTGAACGTGGCGCTGTAGCTCTCGCGCAGCGTCGAGACGACATATTTGAATCCGAATTCCTTCATCATCTGACGGAAGATGCCCTCATAGCCGGCAGCGTCGGTCTGGCCACCCTCGACGTCGGCGTCGGGCTTGAAGCCCAGGCAGAGCTCAGCGTCCTCCTCGTTGCCGATGCAGACGTCGACATACTTCATCAGGGGGCGCATGATGCTGATGGCCTTCTCGCTGGTCCACAGCTTCTTACGGAAGTTGAGGTCGACGCTGACGGTGACGCCATGACGCTTGGCAGCCTCGCAGGCCAGACGGGTCAGCTCGGCAGCCTTGTCGCTGATGGCCGGCGTGATGCCGCTCCAGTGGAACCACTGTGCGCCCTCCATGACGGCGTCGAAGTCGAAGTCCTCAGGGTTAGCCTCGGCTATTGCGGAATGAGCACGGTCGTAGATCACCTTTGAGGGGCGCATCGAGGCACCCGTCTCAGCGTAGTAGAGGCCTACGCGGTCGCCACCGCGGGCAATGAACTGCGTGTTGACGCCATAGCGGCGCAGGGCGTTGACGGCAATCTGTCCGATCTCATGCTTGGGCAGCTTCGTGACGAAGTAGGCCTCATGGCCATAGTTGGCTACGCTCACAGCCACATTAGCCTCACCACCGCCAGGGATGATGCGGAATGACTCACTCTGGATAAAACGGTCGTTGCCTTGCGGCGACAGGCGGAGCATGATCTCGCCCAGTGTTACAATTTTTGCCATAGTTCTCTGACTTTAGTTTTATAGATTATTTTTGTTCGTTGTTTATCCGTTCATAGACAGGAGGAACTCCTCGTTGTTTCGGCTCTGCACCAACCGGTCGCGCAGGGTGTTCATAGCTTCGATGGGGTTCATCTCGGCAATGAACTTACGCACAATCCACATACGGTTGAGCGTCGTCGGATCCTGAAGCAGGTCGTCGCGACGCGTTGACGACTGGACAAGGTTGAGCGACGGGAAGATGCGCTTGTTCGAGAGCATGCGGTCGAGCTGGATCTCGCTGTTGCCGGTGCCCTTGAACTCCTCGAAGATCACTTCGTCCATCTTCGAGCCCGTGTCGACGAGAGCCGTGGCAATGATGGTGAGCGAGCCGCCGCCCTCGATGTTGCGCGCAGCACCGAAGAAGCGCTTGGGCTTCTGCAGGGCATTGGCGTCGACACCGCCGGTGAGCACCTTGCCGCTGGCCGGCGACACCGTATTATATGCGCGCGCCAGACGCGTGATGGAGTCGAGGAAGATGACCACGTCGTGGCCGCACTCGACCATGCGCTTGGCCTTCTCGAGCACGATGCCGGCAATCTTCACGTGGCGGTCGGCTGGCTCGTCGAAGGTCGAGGCGATGACCTCGGCGTTGACGGTGCGGCTCATGTCGGTGACCTCCTCCGGTCGCTCGTCGATGAGCAGCATCATGATGTAGGCCTCGGGGTGGTTGGCGGCAATGGCGTTGGCAATGTCCTTCATCAGGATAGTCTTACCCGTCTTGGGCTGGGCAACGATGAGGGCACGCTGGCCCTTACCGATGGGTGCAAAGAGGTCGACAATGCGAGTCGAGGGATTGGTCGTGGCAGGATCGCCACAGAGGTTGAACTTCTCCTCGGGGAAGAGGGGCGTCAGGTGTTCGAACGAGACGCGGTCGCGCACTTCCTGAGGATTGCGCCCGTTGATCATGCTGACCGTAGAAAGGGCAAAATACTTCTCATTGTCGTGTGGCGGACGCACGGTGCAGTCGACCACGTCGCCGGTCTTCAGTCCATACTTCTTGATCTGCTGGGGCGACAGGTAAATGTCGTCGGGCGACGAGAGATAGTTGTAATCGATTTAGCGGAGGAAACCATAGCCGTCCTGCAGCACCTCAAGCACGCCGTTGGCCGTGATCAGTTCGCCAAAATCGAAGCGCTCAGCCGTCTGCTGGGGGCGCTGGCTGCTCATGGGCATGGGCTGATAGACGGGCTCAGGCTGCTGCACTACGGGGCGGTCGAAGATGTCGAGCGTCGGAATGGCTGCCTGATCCTCAATGGGCAGGTCGACAACGGTGATGAAGTCGGTGCCGTCGCCAGGATCGCCCTCCCAGATGCCGTCGGCAGCGGCGGGCAGGTCCTGATTGTGCTGGGCCATGTGCTCCTGCAACTGCTCGAGCATATCCTGATTGGGAGCCTCATCGTAGGGTTCGCCATCCTCAATGCCAGCCTCGGGCACGAAGGCCTCATCTCCGGCCTCGGCCATTGCTTCGGCTGGCTCCGCGGCGGGTGCTGCGACGGCTTCAGCGTCACGTGCCTTAACCTCGGCCTCGGCCTTTGCAGCTTCAGCGGCTGCAATGGCAGCCAGCTCGGCCTTCGACTTGCGGCCGCGGTGCTTGGGGAACTGGGGCACCGAAGCCTCGGCTGCGGGTGCTGCCTCGGCTTCGACAGGCGCCTCCGTCTGAGATGCTGCCACGGGCTCATCGCTGAAGAGCGAGGGGGCCTCGACGGCTTTCACTTTTTGGTTTTTCACGTCGAAGTTTTCACCTTCCTTACCATTCACGGTATAGACTTTGTCTGTGTCTTTCTTTGTGATACGCTTGCGCTTGGGCTTGGCCACAGCGCCGTTGGCTGCACTCTCGGCAGCCCGGTCAAGAATGTCGTATATCACTTTTTCCAGCTCATCATCCTGAGATACTTTCACGCCCAATTCCTCGGCAATAGCCATCAGCTGGGGTATCTCCATCTGTTGAAGTTGTTCTTTTGTATACATACTATAAAGTACTGATATAATTATCTTTTTTGGAATGTAAATTTGAGAAAGAAACGCTTCGCGAACGGAAACGTTGTTCAGAAATCGACGGCAAAGGTACAACTTTTTTCCGACATCTGCAAACTTTTCCATAAAAAAATCGTAACTTTGCCGGGCGATTATGGAAAAGATCATTTTGGGCATCGACCCTGGTACGAATATTATGGGCTACGGCGTGCTGCGCGTTGCTGACGGCCATGCCCACATGGTGACGATGGGCATCATCGACCTGCGCAAGTTCGGCGACGCCTACCTGAAGCTGGGGCACATCTTCGAGCGCGTCACCGGCATCATCGACGCCTACCTGCCCGACGAGCTGGCCATCGAGGCCCCCTTCTTCGGCAAGAACGTGCAGTCGATGCTGAAACTGGGGAGGGCTCAGGGCGTGGCCATTGCCGCAGCCATCCACCACGGCGTGCCCATCCACGAATATGCGCCCATGAAAATCAAGATGGCGCTCACGGGCAACGGCTCTGCCTCGAAGGAGCAGGTGGCGGGCATGCTGCAGCGCCTGCTGAAGCTTGACGCCTCGGAGATGAGCAAGTTCATGGATGCCACCGACGCCCTTGCCGCAGCCTACTGCCACTTCCTGCAGATGGGGCGGCCGGAGAGCGACGCCCCCCACTATAAAGGGTGGAAAGACTTTGTTTTGAAGAACCAGAAGAAAGTTAAGGGAAGTGAGAAGTGAATCACTTCTCACTTGATTTGTAGTTGGCGCAGGATTTCGCTCATGCGCTGCAGCGTGGTGATGCGCGTCGGAACGAGCGGCAGTCGCAGCACATTCTCGATGAAGCCCATCTCGTGGAGCATGGCCTTCACACCGGCGGGATTGCCGTCGACGAACAGCAACGAAAAGAGGTCGATGAAGCGGTGATGAATCTTGCGGGCAGGGTCGTATTCGCCACGCATCTGCAGGCGGATCATCTTCGAGAATTCCCTGGGCAGGGCATTGCCGATGACGGAAATGACGCCCACGGCACCGCACGAGATCATGGGGAACGTCAGGGCGTCGTCGCCCGAGATGACGTCGAACGTCTGCGGTTTGTTCTTGATGATTTCGTCGACCTGCTCCAGATTGCCGCTGGCTTCCTTGATGGCCACGATGTTGCGGCAGTCGCGGGCCAACCGGACGGTGGTCGCGGCGGTCATGTTGACGCCCGTGCGGCCCGGCACGTTGTAGAGCACGACGGGCAGCTCGGTTGCGGCGGCAATAGCCTTAAAATGCTGATAGAGACCCTCTTGCGACGGTTTGTTGTAATAGGGACAGACACTCAGGATGCCGTCGATGCCCTTGAAGTTGCCGTTCCTCAGCTCCTCGACGATGGCAGCCGTGTTGTAGCCGCCGCACCCCATTAGGATAGGCACGCGGGCCTGCACCTTGTCGACCACCAGGTTTTTGATCTTGAGCCGTTCCTCCGCGGTCAGCGTCGGCGTCTCTCCCGTCGTGGCAAGGATGCAGAAGAAGTCGGCACCGTTCTCCAGCTGATAGTCCACCAGCCTGAGAATGGCATCATAATCCACCTGTCCGTCCTGTTTGAATGGGGTAACGAGGGCAATACCCAGACCCTTGAAAATATTGTATACCATAAAAACGTGTTGTCGCCTCTCCAAGATTTGCGCTGCAAAGTTACGACATTTTCCTAAGACCGCCAAAAGTTTTCGACAGAAACACGACCGTCCGCAGTTTTGTACATCGCCGATGTACGAATTGTACATACGGGATGTACAAATCGTACATCAGGGATGTACAACTTTTCCATGGTGGCCCGGTCAGGCTCAGCCGAAGTAGTCGATCTGCATGGCGCGGCGCACCTCGCTCATGGTCTGTGCGGCCACGGCGCGGGCCTGCTCGGTGCCTTTCTTCAGGATGTTATAGATCTCGGGGATGTCCTTCTCCAGTTCGGCACGGCACTGGCGCATGGGCTCGAGGAACTGGTTGAGAATCTCGTTGAGGAACTTCTTGCACTTCATGTCGCCCAGTCCGCCGCGGCGGTAGTGGTCTTTCAGCTCGTCGAGGTTCTGGTATTCGGGCCAGAAATTGCGGAAGTCGTCGTCGGTCGAGAAGGCGTCGAGATAGGTGAACACGGCGTTGCCCTCCACGTGGCCGGGGTCGTTGAGGTTGATGTGCTCGGGGTCGGTGTACATCGAGCGCACCTTCTGCCACACCTCGTCCTTCGAGTCAGAGAGGTAGATGCAGTTGCCCAGCGACTTCGACATCTTCTCCTTGCCGTCGGTGCCGGGCAGGCGGCGGGCCGTCAGGTTCTCGGGCAGCATGATGTTGGGCTCCACGAGCACGTCGGCGCCGTAGGTCTGATTGAAGCGGCGCACCAGCTCGCGCGTCACCTCGAGCATGGGCTCCTGGTCCTCGCCCACAGGCACGGTGGTCGACTTGAACAGGGTGATATCGGCGGCCTGCGAGACGGGGTAGCAGAAGAAGCCGAGGGGCACGCTCTCGCCCTCGAAGCCGCGCATCTTGATCTCGGTCTTCACGGTCGGGTTGCGCTGCACGCGCGAGACGCTGATAAGGTTCATCAGGTAGGTGGTCAGCTCGGCCAGCTCGGGAATCTGGCTCTGTATGAAGAGCGTCGTCTTCGCGGGGTCCAGTCCGGCTGCCAGCCAGTCGAGGGCCACCTCGGTGACGCTTTTGCGGATCTTTTCGGGGTTGTCGGCGTTGTCGGTCAAGGCCTGCACGTCGGCCATGAAGACGAACATGCGGTCGTAGTCGCCTGCGTTCTGCAGCTCCACGCGGCGTCGGAGCGAGCCCACGTAGTGGCCCAGGTGAAGTTTACCAGTAGGACGGTCGCCCGTCAGAATTACTTTTCCCATACGTTTTTCCTTTATATATAATAAATGTGGTGCAAAGGTACGAAAAAAATGTGATTGTCTAAAAGAAATCACGGATTTTCTTTCATTTATACGCACGGCAGAACTTCTCGCCCTCCTCGAAGCCCTCCTCGTAGAGGCGCTCCAGCTTCTTCGGGTCGCGGCAGATGCGGTCGACCTCCATGGGGCGCTGCGGCCGGATGACCACCACCTCGCCCCACTGCTCCATGCGCTCCACCATGTCGAGCTGCTGGTTGTAGGCCTCGACGCGGTGGCTCAGGGCCACGCGTAGCCGCGGATAGCGCTTGTAGACCATGCGGGGAATCTTGACGTCGTGCTCCTGCGAGCGATAGCCCAGGTTGCGGGTCATGACGACGACGTTGAAGGGATGGCCCGTCTCGATGGCCCGCACGACGGGGATGGAGTCGATGATGCCGCCGTCGAGCATGGGCGTGCCGTCGACCATCGTGATCTGGCTGACGTATGGCAGCGAGCTGCTGGCCTTGACGATGTCCATCATGCGGCGGCGGTCGTGCTTCTCGGTGAGGTATTCTGCCCGGCCGGTCAGGCAGTTGGTACAGACCATCTCGAACGTTGCGGGGTTCGAGCCGTAGGTGTCGTAGTCGAAGGGTGCAATCTCGTTGGGCAGCCGCTCGTAGAGGATGTTCGGGTCGAAGATGCTGCCCTTGGTGAGCAGGCTCTTGAGCGAGATGTAGCCATACTTCTCGAGGGCGTCGATGTTCGAGTAGCGGGCGCGGCGCGGCTGCCGGCTGATGTACGACATGCCGTTGCAGGCGCCTGCCGAGACGGCCACAACGTAGTTGAAATAGCACTCGTGCTTCATCATCGCATCGAGCACGCCGCTGGTGAAGACGCCGCGCATGCCGCCGCCTTCGAGCACCAGTCCCGTGTTTCGTTCCAGTCTGTCCATCACATAAAAAAAAGCCTGTCAGCCGTGCAAAGTTACGAATATTTTTCCATTGCACGGCCAAACAGGCATTGTCGTTATCCTTTTTTAACTACCTGATGAACAAGAGCTCACGATACTTCGGCAGCGGCCACTGGGCGTCGTCGACAATGAGCTCGAGCTTGTCGATCTCGTAGCGGATGTCGTCGAACTTCGGGGCCACGGTGTCGTGGTAGGCAATGGCCTTCTGGTGCTCGTCGCTGATGCGGTTGGCCTGTTTGCGGGCCTCGACGAGTTCTTCGACCATGCGCTCGATGGCCGAGGTGCGCTGGGCGATCTCCTCGATGAGCTTCACGTTGCGGGCCGACAACTGCGAAGCGCTGTCGGCGGGGAAGACGGCCCGCACGCTGCTGACGTTCTGCAGGAGCTGCGACTGATAGCGCGTGGCCACGGGGATGATGTGGTTCATCGACAGGTCGCCCAGCACGCGGGCTTCAATCTGCAGGCGCTTCGTGTAGGTCTCCCACTTCACCTCGTTGCGGGCCTCGAGCTCCTTGCGGGTCATGACGCCCATGCGCTCGAACATCTGGATGCTGTCGGGGGCCAAATAGCGCTCAAAGATTCTGGGGCACGACTTCTCGATGTCGAGTCCGCGGCGCTCGGCCTCGGCCACCCACTCGTCGGAGTAGCCGTTGCCGTCGTAGCGGATGGGCCGGCAGGTGCGGATGTCCTCGCGCAGGATGTCGACGATGGCGTGGAACTTGGCCGTGTGGCCCGTGCCTTCAGCATATTCGGGCCGGCCGGCGTAGGCGGCGATACGCTCGTCGACGCGCATCTTGAAGTTGGCCAGGGCCTCAGCGACGGCCGTATTCAGGGCTATCATGGCCGAGGCGCAGTTGGCCTCGGAGCCCACGGCGCGGAACTCGAAGCGGTTGCCGGTGAAGGCGAAGGGCGACGTGCGGTTGCGGTCGGTGTTGTCGATGAACAGCTCCGGAATCTCAGGGATGTCCAGCTTGAAACCCTGCTTGCCCTGCATAAGCAAAGCCCCCCCTACGGCCCCCGAGGGGGCTTCTATAGTGTCGCTATCTATCGTAGCCCCCTCGGGGGCTGAAGGGGGGGCCATCTGGTTTTCTATATGGTCGAGCAGTTCTGTCAGCTGCTTGCCGAGTAACGACGAGATGATGGC
>JAFTGI010000151.1 GCA_017458195.1 Prevotella sp. | reverse complement strand
TGCCCGTGTTGGGTAACCTCGTCCAACGGGCCCTTGGCAATTCCTTTCTTGATGCCCTTAGAATTTCGTACATCGGCGTAGTACGTTTCGTACACCGGCGATTTACGTTTAGTACATGGACGTTGTACGAAATCCGAGGGCTTCCTCATGACGCACATGAAAAGGCCCTCACTGCGGGTCAGGCCGGGGATGAACCGATAGACGGGCGCCGTGAATCCCGGAAGCAGCGAGCCGGTGATGCCCCATTCCTCCTTCGTCTCGACGGGCAGCACCTCGGCGCCCAGCTCGCGCTGCATCCAGCGGATGTTTTCTTCGTTTTCAAGGGTGTTGAACGTGCAGGTGGAATAGATGAGCAGCCCGCCGGGGACAAGGCATTGCCAGGCGTCGCCGACAATCTCGCGCTGCAGCCGCCAGCAGCGCTCCACGTTCTCGAGGCTCCATTCGCCGATGGCATTGGGATCCTTGCGGAACATGCCCTCACCGGAGCACGGCACGTCGCAGAGGATGGCATCGAACAGGAAGCCGTCGCGGCGGAAGTCGGCCGGGTAGCGGTTGACGGCGATGCTGCCCTCGTGGCCCCACTTCGCCAGGTTCTCGCTCAGCACCTGGAAGCGCTGGCGCACGGGCTCGTTGCTCACCAGCCGGCTGCCCTCGGGCAGGGCTGCCAGCAGGGCTGTCGACTTGCCGCCGGGCGCCGCACAGAGGTCGAGCATCGTAACGGGGTGGGGGATGTGCTGACGGACAATGAGGTCGATGAACATCGAGGCCGCCTCCTGAACGTAGTAGCAGCCGGCGTGGAGCAGCGGGTCGAAGGTGAAGTTCGGGCGTGAGGGCAGATAGAATGCCTCGTTGCACCAGGGTACGACGGCCCCGTCGACGGGCCGCATCGACTTAGTCTTCAGCGGGTTGAGGCGTATGCTCACCGGGGGCTCCTCGTCGAGGGCGTCACGGAAGCGGGCGAACCGTTCGTCGCCCATCGCCGTCAGGGCAAGCTGCATAAAATCCTCAGGCAATTGTCTGTTCATCGGGTTCATATTTTCATGCAAAATTAGCAATTATCTTCCTAATAATACCCATCTTTAAGGATATTTAACTGGCATTGCCACCGCAAACCGCTTGGAATTTGTAACTTTGTGGCCGATTTATCGATAAACAGAGAAAAACTGAATGAAAGAATTTGTCATCTCCGAAGCCAAGACCGAAACGGCTGTGCTCGTGGGACTTATCACCAGCCAGCAGGACGAGGCTAAGACGAAGGAGTATCTCGACGAACTGGAGTTCCTGGCCACGACGGCCGGCGCCCGCACCGTCAGGCGCTTCACCCAGCGCGTGGGAGGGCCCAGCTCGGTGACCTACGTCGGCAGCGGCAAGCTTCAGGAAATACGCGAATACATCAAACTTTGCGAGGATATGGACGACCCCGTCGGCATGGTCATCTTCGACGATGAGCTGACGGCCAAGCAGTTGCGCAACATTGAGAAGGAGCTGCAGGTAAAGATTCTCGACCGCACCAGCCTCATTATCGACATCTTCGCCATGCGCGCCCAGACGGCCGAGGCCAAGGCGCAGGTGGAGCTGGCGCAGCACCGCTACATGCTGCCCCGCCTGCAGCGCCTCTGGACTCACCTGGAGCGCCAGGGCGGCGGCTCGGGCTCGGGCGGCGGCAAGGGCTCGGTGGGCCGGCGCGGCCCCGGTGAGACCCAGTTGGAGATGGACCGCCGCATCATCCTCCACCGCATCACGCTCCTGAAGCAGCGCCTGCAGGAGATCGACCAGCAGAAGACCACCCAGCGCAAGAACCGCGGGCGGCTCATCCGCGTGGCCCTGGTGGGCTATACCAACGTGGGCAAGTCGACCCTGATGAACCTGCTCTCGAAGAGCGACGTCTTCGCCGAGAACAAACTCTTTGCCACACTCGACACGACGGTGCGCAAGATGACCATCGACAACCTGCCCTTCCTGCTGGCCGATACGGTGGGCTTCATCCGCAAGCTGCCCTCCGACCTCGTGGAGTCGTTCAAGTCGACCCTCGACGAGGTGCGCGAGGCCGACCTGCTGGTGCATGTCGTCGACATCTCGCATCCCGACTTCGAGGAGCAGATCCGCGTGGTGGAGCAGACCCTGAGCGACCTGGGCTGCGCTGACAAGCCCTCGATGATCGTCTTCAACAAGATCGACGCCTACACATGGACTCCGCAGGACGAGGACGACCTGATGCCCGCCACCCGCGAGAACGTCTCGCTCGACGAGCTGCGCCAGACGTGGATGGCCCGCATGCACGACGACTGCATCTTTATTTCTGCCCGTGAGCGGGACAATATCGACAGCCTTCGCGCGTTATTATATAATAAGGTGCGGCAGTTGCACGTGCAGAAGTATCCTTACAACGACTTCCTCTATGAAGTAGACGAACCTTAACACAACATACACAATTATGAGAGAATACAGACAACTGACACAAGACGAGATTCAGGTGCTCGAGCAGAACGTCTGCTGGGCTGAAGACTGGACACGAGTGAGGGTAGACGTAGATTTCCGTCCCTATAATTTCCATCGCGTCATCTTTTACGGCGACATACAGCTGGGCCGCTTCGAGAAGAAAATCGAGGTGGCCAAGGGCTTCTTCAAGCACTCCGGCATCAACGACGCCACGCTGCGCAACGTCTCCGTGGGCAACGACTGCCTCATCGAGAAGGTGGGCAACTTCATCAACAACTACACCATCGGCGACGACTGCTACATCTCGAACATCTCGACGATAGAGACGCTCGAGGGGGCCAGCTACGGCGCCGGATCGACCATCTCTGTGCTTAACGAGATGGGCGACGGCAACGTGACGCTCTTCCGTGAACTGAACTCGCAGCTGGCTGCCCTGATGGTGAAGTACAGCCGTGACAAGCAGTTCACCTTCCGCCTGCGCCAGATGATCGACGACGAGGTGCGCTTCTCGCAACCCGAGCGCGGCACCATCGGCAACCGCGTGAAGATCATCAATACGAAGGACATCACCAATACGGTCATCAAAGGCGACTGCGAGGTCAACGGCGCCGCCCGGCTGGCCGACTGTACGATCCTGAGCTCTGAGGATGCGAGCGTCTATATCGGCACGGGCGTCATCTGCGAGAACTCCATCATCTGCGACGGCTGCTCCATCAACAACTCGGTCAAGATGCAGGACTGCTTCGTCGGCGAGGCCTGTCAGATCACCAATGGATTCACGGCCGAGGCCAGCCTGTTCTTCGCCAACTCGTTCATGGCCAACGGTGAGGCCTGCGCCGCCTTCTGCGGCCCCTTCTCGGCCAGCCACCACAAGTCGAGCCTGCTCATCGGCGGGCAGTTCTCGTTCTACAATGCCGGCTCTAACACCAATTTCTCCAACCATGCCTACAAGATGGGCCCCCTGCACTGGGGCACTCTGGAGCGTGGCACGAAGACGGCCTCGGGCAGCTATGTGCTCATGCCCGCCACGATCGGTGCCTTCAGCGTCTGCTTCGGCAAGCTGATGCACCACCCCGACACGCGCAACCTGCCTTTCTCGTATCTCATAGCCTATGGCGAGACGATGTATCTCGTTCCGGGCCGTAATATCACGACCGTTGGTCTGTACCGCGACATCAAGAAATGGCCGAAGCGTGACAAGCGCTCCAAGCAGTCGAAGAAGTCGATTATCAACTTCGACTGGCTGTCGCCCTTCACGGTGGGTGAGATCCTGCAAGGCATCAAGGTGCTTGAGGACCTGCGCCATGCCTCCGGTGACAATGTGACGACCTACAACTTCCATGAGTACGTCATCAACGCCTCCTCGCTACAGAAAGGCCTGAAGTATTATGACATCGCCCTGCGCATCTATATGGGTGCCGTGCTGAAGCGGGCCATGAAGGAAGGCTTCTTCGGCATGCCCAAATCCGAAGTGGGGGCCGGCCCCTGGAGCGACCTCAGCGGCCTGCTGCTGCCTCTGAGCGAGGAGCTGCGGCTGGTCGACGACATCAAGAGCGGAGGCGTGGAGAACATCCAGCAGCTGCTCAGCCGCTTCGACGACATCAACGCCAACTACAGCGACTACCGCTGGGCCTGGTCCTATCAGCTCATCCTTGACTACTACCATCTTGACGAACTGACGACTGAGGCATGTGAGCGCATCCGCGAGGACTACGTGCGGGCCCGCCGTGCCTGGATTGCCGAGATCCGCAAGGACGCCGAGAGGGAGTTCCAGCAGGGCGACGTCGAGCAGGAAGTGCTCGACGACTTCCTCGACAAGCTCGACCATGAGATTGACTACGAAAACTGATATTAAAAGTAAAAAGGTAAAAAAGTAAAAAGGTAAAAAAGTAAAAAGTTAAAAAAAAGAATGAGTGACAGTGTGATATTTACTTTAAGTAAACGTTTTGCTTTGCGCATCATAAAGTTATACACATATCTTCGTGATGAAAAAAAAGAGTATGTCATTTCTCGACAAATATATCGGAGTGGAACGAGTATTGGAGCAAATATCTCAGAAAGTATATATGCACAGAGTGATGCTGACTATATCAGTAAGCTTAAGATTGCTCTCAAGGAAGGCAGCGAGACAAAATACTGGTTGGAGCTGCTTTTCGAATCAGGAATTATCTCTGCTGAGGAGTTCCAATCCTTAGACAATGATGTAAAGACCATTATCGGAACAACTGTAAACATAATCAATAAAAAATCAGGAAAATGAAACAAAAGCATTTCTATCTGTTTTTACCTTTTTACTTTTTTACTTTTTTACTTTTATCCGCCTGTGGCGGTAAGTACAAGTATGAAACCGTGAAGGGCGACCCGACCCAGACGCGCATCTACACGCTTGAGAACGGATTGAAGGTCTACCTGAGTGTTAACAAGGAGGAACCGCGCATCCAGACCTACATCGCCGTGCGCACGGGCTCGAAGAACGACCCCTCAGAGACCACCGGTCTGGCCCACTACCTGGAGCACCTCATGTTCAAGGGCACCGACAAGTATGGCGTCACCGACCCTGAGGCCGAGGCCCCGCTGCTCGACCAGATTGAACAGCAGTATGAGACCTATCGCACCCTGACCGACCCGGCAGAACGGCGCGCCGCCTATGCCGTCATCGACTCGCTGAGCCAGGAGGCCGCCAAGTATTTCATCCCCAACGAGTACGACAAGCTGATGTCGGTCATCGG
>JAFTGI010000150.1 GCA_017458195.1 Prevotella sp. | reverse complement strand
GTCGACTACTACTACGGTCCGCTGGTGCCATCGTCCGGCTACCTGAAGGTGTGGGCCATGGAGCGCTATCACGACGGTCTGCTGCTGCGAGTGCCCGACTGGAACGACCCGACGCGTCTGGCCAAGAAAGCTGACATGCCCAAGACGTTCGAGATGTTTGCCGAGAAGACGCGCTGGGACATCATCATGCGGCTGTCGAATGCCGGCGACGTGAACAAGGCCGTGCTGAAGGGCCACGCCTCGGAGCTCATACAGGTGAGCGAGGCCCTGCAGGAAAAGAAGATCGTGCAGATAGCCGAGGAGATTGACCGCCGCTTCCACCGCGAGGAGGATCCCGTCAGGATCGTGCTCATCACGGGGCCCTCGTCGTCGGGCAAGACCACCTTCTGCAAGCGCCTCAGCGTGCAGCTGCTGGCCTGCGGACTGCGGCCGGTGTCGTTTTCCACCGACGACTATTTCGTCAACCGCGTCGACACGCCCAAGCTGCCCAATGGCGACTATGACTTCGACAACATCGAGACTGTCGACTACCACCTGCTGGAGGACCACCTGACGCGGCTGATGAAAGGCGAACGCGTGGAAGTGCCGGAGTATAACTTCGTCACGGGCAAGCGTGAATACAACGGCAAACGCCTCAAGCTGCAGAACGACACGGTGCTCATCATCGAGGGCATCCACGCCCTGAACCCCATGCTGACGAAGGCGATACCCGATGCCACGAAGTTCAAGATCTACATCTCGGCCCTGACCAGCATCTCGCTCGACGACCACAACTGGATTCCGACGCGCGACAACCGACTGCTGCGCCGCATCATCCGCGACTACAACAAGGGCGCCTACACGGCCCAGGAGACCATCGCGCAGTGGAAGAACGTCTGCGAGGCGGAGGACAAGTGGATCTTCCCCTTCCAGGAGACGGCCGACGTGATGTTCAACTCGGCCCTCAACATCGAGTTTGCCGTGCTGCGCACGCATGCCGAGATCATTCTGGCCTCTGTGCCGAAAAATTGTCCGGAGTACGCCGAGGCCCACCGCCTGCTGAAGTTCATCCACTTCTTCATTCCCGTGAGCGACAAGGAAATCCCGCCCACGAGCATCATGCGCGAGTTCGTCGGCGGTTCGAGCTTCAAGTACTGACGATCAAAGACAGTATTCCTACACAAACAAATTAACCTATACACTATGATCAGGATTATTGTCACGATGCTATTGCTGGCCGGTATCTATGTTGTCCCAGCACGTGCCGCGATTGTCGGCGGCGTGCGGACTATTCCTGAGCCGGACCAAGTGGAGGGATTTGCGGTCACCGAGAACAGCGACAGGACTTTCCGGATATATGCCGCCGAGAAAAACCCAGGATGGGATAGGACACCCTGCTATCAGAAAGACCGTTTCGTCGGACTTGATGCCAATAGTAGCGGCTCAGCCCTGTCGGCTTGTCTGACCGAGGACGAAGGCCATTACATCGACTGAACCCTGCTCAGCGAAGAAAGCTACCAAGCCTGGCGTGAGGCGATGAAGGCCTACGCCAAGTCACAAGAGTTGCTGAAAGCTATCAATCTGGCCAAGCAGATTGAAGGCGTCGACATTTCGGAGCAGGAGACAGTCTACCGCGACGAGTCAGCATCGACAGCTGATCTTGACGCTGCCACAAAAGCTGTCTATGAGGCCATCAGAGCAAACGTCACCGCAGGAACGGCGGTCGACATGACCTCGCTGCTCGTAAATCCCAGTTTCGACGGCTGCGACGTGACGACGGGATGGGACGGCACAGGCTTCCGCACGCTAACATTCAAAGAAGGTGAAAACGCCGTAATCATAGGGGAAACCTACGACACACATCAGACGGTTGACAACCTGCCAGCGGGCGTCTACGCAGTCGGCGTCAACGCTCTTTACCTCACGCCCATGAGCAATATAAAAGAGGCATATCGTTCATGGAAGACGGGTTCCGTGGCTACGCAGCGCGCCCGCCTCTACGCCAGCCAAGGCGACGGCTGCGACATCGGTGAACTTGAGATCCGCTCGCCCTTCTCCACCCCAGCCACCCAACCGACGGAGGGCCTCATGGAAGGTTATGTCGTTGACGACGCAAGTGGCCAGACGCTGTGGATACCAGACGACCAGCGGGCGGCCGAATACTATATGCACACGCTTGGCAGCTATGGCCACCGTCTGTTCGTGACCTCCGACGGGTCAGCCATGACCATTGGCGTCAGGGACATTGAGAACCAGCCAGAGAAGTTTGCGATGCAAATGTGGCCTGACGGAGCCAGTGTGACTTATGCTCAGGCTTGGAGCGTGTTCGATGACTTCACGCTGACCTATTACGGGGACAGCCCCGAAGCCTACCAGATGATGTTTGACGAAGAACGCCTCAACTATGGCGACGGCTCGCTCGGCGAGGACACCCTCTGCACCGACAGCTATCGTGAGGCCTACCGTAAAGCTTGGGGCGAACGCGTGGTGACCAACAAGGCTGAGGCCGACGCGGCCATCGCTGCCATAGCTGATGCGCATACGGCATTGCGGGTCAACATCCTGCTATGGAATACCTGGAGCCAACGAATTGCCGTTTTCTTCAGTCCATGGAACTACGAGTTCGCCGAAAAGAACCTAACCGATGAGCAATTTAAGGAGTACACCGATCTACTGGCCAAGTGGACGGCTACACGTGAAGCCCGCAGTCTGACCAACGACGAGCTGCTCAAGCAAATCTGTGAAGCGATAGATTTGCATTTCTGGTATTTTAGTGTTTTCATTGAGGGCATGGCTGACGTCAGGATGCCTATCAACCCCAATTCAAAGGTCATCGACCTGCAGGGGCGTCGCGTTATCGGCACACCGGGCAAGGGCGTCTACATCATGGACGGCCGTAAGTTTATGGTGAAATAGCTCAAGCCAAAGCTGAATTATTTGATAACCTTGAACTTGGCAAACTTCAGAAGCAACTGTTTGGTGCCGGCATTGCGGAACTCGACGGTTGCTTTTTCGTTGTCGCCCGTCCCCTCGGTCTTGATGACCGTGCCGATGCCGAAGCGCTGATGCTCAATGACATTGCCTTCACGGAGGCTGCCGCCGGCCGCGCTGGACGATGGCTGGACAGCAGGAGCCGCTGAACGCACCGGACGGAACCGGCCGCCGCTGGCCTGATTGAGCTGGCGCCTGAAACTGTCGGAGAAGGGCTCGACGGGGGCTTCCGGCTTTCGCGGTGCGACGGCGCGCGGCATCGGATCGGCCCGGAACTGCGACGCCACGGGATGGGGATTCTGGGTCCAGGGCAGCCGACGGGTGCCAAGGTCGAGGTCGGTGGCCTCAGTCTTCTCCGATTCCACCTGAAGCAACGACGGGTCGATGTCGCGGATGAAGCGCGACGGCGTGTCGTACTCCATGCGCCCATAGCGGAAGCGGTTCTGCGCACAGGTCAGGATGCAGTGCTTCTCTGCACGCGTGATGGCCACGTAGAGCAGGCGGCGCTCCTCCTCGAGGTCGCGCATCGAGCCGGTGGACAGCGGTGAGGGGAAGATGTTCTCCTCGAGTCCGACGATGAAGACGGTGGGAAACTCCAGGCCCTTGGCCGAATGAATCGTCATCAGCGACACCTTCGGCTGCTCAGCGTCGTCGTCGCTGTCGAGGTCGGTCAGCAGGGCTACCTCCTGCAGGAAATCGCCGATGCCCACCTGGTCGCCCATGCCCTCCTCGCGCCGGCTCTCCACGAAGTCCTGCATGCCGCTGAGGAACTCCTCCAGGTTCTCCTGCCGCGAGATATCCTCAGGATTGCGGCTGCCATAGATGTCTTTGGAGATGCCGCTCTCCATGATAATGGCATGACCCAGCTGATAGGCATCCTCAGAGTCTAACCGCGACCGCCACCCCTCGACGAGCTGGCGGAAGGCCTCAAGCTTGGCGGCAGTCGACTTGGCCACGTCGAGCCGGAACAACACCGGCTGCGAAATGACCGTCCATAGCGAGACGCCATGGGCCGATGCGATGGCGATAACCTTCTGGAGGGTCGTGTCGCCGATGCCGCGCGTCGGATAGTTGATGATACGCTTCAGCGCCTCCTCGTCGTTAGGATTGGCCACGACGCGGAAATAGGCGATGACGTCCTTGATCTCCTTGCGCTGATAGAACGAGAGCCCGCCGTAGATGCGATAGGGAATGCCGTCCTTGCGCATCTGCTCCTCAAAGGAGCGGCTCTGCGAATTGGTGCGATAGAGGATGGCGAAGTCGCTGTACTCCAGATGCTCCTGACGGCGCAGCCGCTTGATGTCGCGACAGACGATGATGGCCTCCTCGCGGTCGCTGTAGGCCGGCTTCAGCACCAGCTTGTCGCCATGCTCATTGCGGCTGAAGACATCCTTGGGAATCTGGCGCTCATTCTTGCGGATCAGGCTGTTGGCTGCCTGCACGATGAGCTGCGTGGAGCGGTAGTTCTGCTCCAGCTTAAAGAGCCGGGCATCGTCGTATGACTCCCTGAAATTCAGGATATTGTCGATATTGGCGCCGCGGAAACTGTAGATGCTTTGGGCATCGTCGCCCACGACGCAGACACGCTGACGCTCACGGGTCAGCTGGAGCACAATCTTCTGCTGGGCAAAGTTGGTGTCCTGATACTCGTCGACCAGCACGTACTGGAACTTCTCGACATACTTGCGGCGAACGTCCTCATGGCGCTCAAAGAGCAGGTAGGTCTGCATGAGCAGGTCGTCGAAGTCCATCGCATTCGACTGTCGGCAGCGCTCGGCATAACGCTTGTAGAGCTCGCCCACCTTGGGCCGCTTCTCGTCGTAGAGGGAGCTGCGGACGAAGGCGTCCGGCTGGACGAGATGGTTCTTGGCCATCGACACCTGGTCGCTGACCGATGACGGCTTGTAGACCTTGTCGTCGAGTCCGGCCTCCTTGATAATGGCCTTCATCAGCGAGCGGGCGTCTGTCTGGTCGTAGATGGTGAAGTTGGACTGATAGCCCAGCTTGTCGGCCTCGGCCCTCAAGATCCGGGAGAAGATGGAGTGGAAGGTGCCCATCTGAAGATAGCGTGCCTGCTCCTGCCCCACCAACCGGCCGATGCGGTCCTTCATCTCGCGGGCCGCCTTGTTCGTGAATGTCAGGGCCAGGATGTTCCAAGGCTTCAGTCCCGACTGCAAAAGATAGGCTATCTTGTAGGTTAGCACACGGGTCTTGCCGGAGCCGGCCCCCGCAATGACGAGCGACGCCCCGTCGCAATAGAGCACCGCCTCGCGCTGACTTTCGTTGAGTTGACTTAAAAGATTGTCCATAAATAATCATCCGTATGCTTGTAATCAATTTGCAAAATTAGCAATTTTTTTTCAAATAAAACCATGATTGCTGCGTTATATAAACAAAAAGAAAAAAAAATGTCTCAGAATACGCTAATATCAGTGGTCACGCCCGTTTTCAATGGAGCGGAATTCATCAAGATGGCCTACGAATGCCTGAAGCGCCAGACATACAGCAGATGGGAATGGGTGGTCGTTGACGACGGCTCAACTGACGACACCTTCCACAAGCTCAACGATATTTGCCAGCAGGACCCGAGAGTAAGATGTCTGACCCAGCCCAACAGCGGTTCGGCCAAACAGCCGAGGGATCATGCTGTCGTGGAGTCGAAGGGCGACTTCATTATCCCACTCGACATCGACGACTCGATTGACGACACCTACATTGAGACGATGCATGCAAGGATTGTTGAGACTGGGGCCGACATTGTCTATCCAGAGATGCACTTCGTCGACCTGGACACCGGGAACACCATTGAAGTATTGCCTAAGGCCGGATTTGACAGGTCCAAGATCTACGATGCCCGCGAACTGGTGAAGGAGACCTTGCCAGAATGGACTATCGGGTGTAACGGCGGCATCTACAGACGCTGCGCATGGATCAATCTCAGCTGGCCAAAGCCAAAGGAGGAAATCTGGATGAACTCCGATGAGGTGGACGAACGTATCTACCTGATTAACGCCGGCAAAGCGGCTTTTTCCAAGGCATGCTATTATTATCTCAACCACCAGAGTTCAATCACCTCACGAGTCAGTCCGAAACTGTTTCATTCAATGAAGACTAACCGACAGCTGTCCTTTATCATTGAAAATGAATTTGGGAAGGACAGCATCGAGTTCAAAAAGGTGAGGCAGAGGGTGTTCTACGACTGGCGCAACAAGATGGCTGTCTACGCCAAACACCGCCATGAACTGAAGGCATCAAGGACTGAGGTGGAGGGACTGCTCAAGGATGGGTTCAACCAACTGTCCGTCGACGAACTGAGCTGGAGCGAGCGTTTCAAATTTGCATTTCTGGCTAATTATCAGTTCTTACTCTTCTTGTTCCGCATCAAATACTTCTTCAGCAACTGAGGCAGTTCCTTCCAGTTAAGATGCAGTTCACTTCTCACCAACATTAATCGCAGCGACACCGTCAGGCTGACAGCAAAGACAACAATGCCGAGCGCGAACCTCAAGGGCTGTAACGGCAGAAGCGTAACCAAATAGGCCAGAAGTCCCAAGGAGAACTGCAACAGCATCAGCCTCACCACGGCCGAATTCCAACGGAAACGATATTTCACATGCACATAGCCGTAGACAATGGCCACATCCAGAAGATTGGCAATGGTGATGGCCAAGCCCGTCCCCCACAGGCCGAAAAAGAAGTAGCCCAAGATGACGAACAGGACAAGCGCCACATCGTAGATTGACTCAAGAAGAAGATAACCCTTGGAGTTACCTTTAGCCAACTGAAGATAGGCCATCGGCAGGCTGACAGCTTTCAGATACATCGACAAAGCCGCCACCTGGGCCATACTGACGACGGGATTGAACTCCTTCGTGAACAACAATGGGATGATGACTGGCATCACCGCGATAAACAGCGACAGCATCGGCGATATGACCAGCAAGGACACCTCAACCTGCCTGTTGACAACATCGCACATGTGCGCATGCTTGTCACCGACGGCCGACAACCGGGGGAAATAGTCGGTCTCCATGGCAGAAAACACCATCCCGGCATAGGTCACGACAAGCATGAAACAGGCATTGTAGAGGCCTACTGCATCCAAATCAGCCTTCACGTTCAGATAGGAGCGCACGACAATCTCAGCACCACTGCCCAGTATACCCGCAATGACAAAGGCTATGCCAAGCCTGACCATGCTCATGCCCTCGCCAAAGATTCCTTTGAGCCCATGAAGTTCCAAGGGATAAAGGCGATAGGAGTAGTATATGGTCAGCAACATGCTAACCAGAGCCATCAGCACAATCACGGGAACGATGGCCGCCTGTCGGAAGAAATAGAACAACGGAACGGATATGAGCAAGGCCGCAAAAATCGTGACAATCTGGATTACTGCAAGCGACTTCAACTGACGTGCCCCTTTGAGAATGGCCGTCTCGCCACCAGAAATCGCCATAATACCGACAGCAGGGGCCAGCATGACAAAGTGCAGCGTGTGATTACCCCAAGCAAAGGTGATGTTGCTGAGGAACGGGCCTGCCGCAACGCATACAAGCATGCCAAGCAATGCAGTCAGCAAGCACCAGCCCCGGATGACCTTGATGAAATGACGGATCTGAGCTTCGTCGCCTGCATCAAACAGTTCCGAGACATTACGGACCGCACTGAACGATATTCCGAAGTTAGTTGACTGTGAAATGAAATTGACGGTGGAATTGAAAAGAGACATCAAGCCCATGCCTCCAGGGCCCAGAAGCAGGGCTATAATCTTATTGCGCACCAGGCTGATTAATATGCTCAAGCCTTGCACGCCGCCGAAAACGCCCGTGTATTTCAGTACATGCTTAAAACTATCTTCGCGTTCCTCGTTCATTTTTATTTTTAATAATGAACGCAAAGATACAACATTTATTTTGATTTTACGTTATTTTAATGTAAAAAAAGTGCAAATGAAGCTAAGTATTGTCATCCCTGTCTATGCCGTAGAGGCAACGCTCGACCGTTGTCTGGAAAGCATCGTCGGACAGACATTCACTGAGTTTGAAGTGATTTTGGTCGACGACGGTTCGCATGACAGCTCGCCCAGGCTATGCGATGAATGGGCTGCGCGCGATGGCCGCATCAGGGTGATACATCAGGAAAACGGGGGACTGAGCAGCGCCCGCAACACCGGCATCAGGGCAGCCAAGGGGGAGGTCATCACTTTTGTCGATTCTGATGATTTCCTGGACATTGACACTTATAAGAACGCCATGCCCTTCACGGCCGATGCCGACATCGTGGAGTTCCCTGTCTGCAGGTTCTATGGCTCAAACCAGCAGTCGATGCTGACTTTCGAACATCTTGAATACGATGACATGCGCGACTACTGGCTCCGGGGAAGGGCCTATGAGCATGCCTATGCCTGGAACAAGCTCTACAGGCGACAGCTGTTTGACAATGTGCGCTTCCCGGAAGGCGTCGTGTTTGAGGATGTTCACACCCTGCCCCGCCTGCTTGCCAATGCAAAGCGGGTGACAACCATCGACAAAGGGCTTTATTACTACTGCTACAATCAGAAAGGCATCACCGCGACAGCTGCGGGCAGGGAGCTCGGCATGCTGCTGGATGCTCATTGTGATGTGATAAGCCGCTGGTGCGATGACCGCTACTATCTGCACGTGCTTAACATCCAAATGGATGTGTACGAACAGTCGGGCGGAAAGCCCCGGCTGCCGCGTAGGCGCATCAACCTGTCCAACAAGGACTTGTCTACAAAAGAGAGGATCAAGGGATTAGCCCTCAATCTATTAGGAGTCGGGAATATATGCAAGCTAAACAAAATATTACATCAATGGACGGGCAGACGCTGATAAGTTTCATCATACCCGTCTATAACGTACCCGCCGAGATGCTTCGACAATGCATCGAAAGCATCCGGCGACTGTCGCTGCGCGAAAACGAGCGCGAAATCATCGTGGTCGACGACGGCTCTGACAACGGGACAATCGAGGGCATCAATGACCTGATTGACGACATCACTTATGTCAGACAGAAGAACATGGGCGTCTCAGCGGCAAGGAACCGCGCACTGACCATGGCTGCCGGACAGTTCATTCAATTCGTCGACGGCGACGACTACCTCATTCAGTCGGCATACGAGCACGTTCTCGACCTCCTGCGATACAACAGCTGCGATATGGTGATGTTTGACTTCGCCAAGGATCTTAAGGACAATCTTACCTTTGAGGACAGCACTCCCACGAGCGGGTCGGAACTGATGAGGCACAGGAACATACACGGCTCGGTGTGGGCATACATCTTCAAAAAGAGCATTCTGGGCAGCCTGCGATTCACGCCCGGCGTGGCCTATGGTGAGGATGAGGAATTCACTCCGCAACTTCTGCTCAGGGCTGAGAGCGTATGCCAGACCTCGGCAAAGGCCTATTTCTACAGACAGCGGGAAAGTTCTGCCACCGGTTCCAACGATGTCAGGCGAAAGCTGAGGCGCCTACAGGAATCCCAGGAAGTTATCGTGCGCCTACACAATCTGGCTGAAACGCTGCCCACGGCCGACCGTCTGGCCATCCAGAGGCGCGTGGCCCAACTGACGATGGACTATATCTATAACGTCATTATCATCACCGGGAGCCGACACTATCTGGACCGCAAGCTACAGCAGCTCACGCGCTTGGGACTGTTCCCCCTGCCCGACAAGGATTACACCAGGAAATACAGCTGGTTCAGGATCATGACTAATTCCGATCTCGGACTGGCAACACTCATGAAAACCTTACCACTGCTTAATAAAGAAAGATGAGAATACTCTTGATCGGAGAATACAGCAACGTGCACAACACGCTGGCCGAAGGACTGCGGCTGCTTGGCCACGAAGTGACCGTAGCATCAAACGGCGACTTCTGGAAAAACTATCCCCGCGATGTTGACCTGGCGAGGAAGCCGGGCAAGGTGGGGGGCATCCGTCTGCTGGCGAAAGTCTGTTCGCTCCTGCCGCAGTGGCGCGGCTATGACGTGGTGCAGCTCATCAACCCCATGTTCCTCGAGCTAAAGGCTGAGCGCATTCTCCCCGTCTACAAGTATCTGCGTAAGCACAACAAGAAGATGGTGCTCGGTGCCTTTGGCATGGACTGGTACTGGGTAAGCGAATGTACATTCCGCAAGCCATTGCGCTATAGCGACTTCAATATCGGCGAACAGATCAGGACCGACGATGCTGCCCTTAGGGAGCAGCGCGACTGGCTGGACACGCCCAAGGGCCGTCTCAACCAGCTGATTGCCAACGACTGCGACGGCATTGTCACCGGACTCTATGAGTATCAGGTCTGCTATGAGCCGCACTTCCCCCAGAAGACACATTTCATCCCCTACCCCATCAAGGCTCCGACGGATTACCGGCCCACAGCATCCACGACGCCCCCCGTCAAGCTGTTCATCGGCATCAGCAAGGGCCGCAGCGCCTACAAGGGAACCGACATCATGCTTCAGGCCGCAGAAGCCGTTTTGCGGAAGCATCCCGACCGACTGAAGCTCGTCAAGGCCGAAGGCGTTCCCTTTGCCCAGTATCAGCAGATGATGGACGGCAGCGATGTGCTGATGGACCAGCTCTACAGCTATACGCCCGCCATGAACGCACTGCTGGCCATGTCGAAAGGCATTATCTGCATGGGGGGCGGCGAGCCCGAGAACTACGAAATCCTGGGCGAGACCGAGCTTCGGCCCATAGTCAATGTCGAGCCCAACTACGAAAGCGTCTGCCGCGAATTAGAACAGCTCGTGCTCCATCCCGACCGCATCCCGGAGCTGAAGCGTCAAAGCTTTGAATACATACGCCGCCACCACGACTACCAGAAAGTGGCACGCCGCTACGAATCGTTCTATCAGCAACTCTGAAAAAGCAAGCAGTGCAGACACCCTCGGTGCCTGCACTGCCTGCTTATAATTGCGTATAAACTTTCCTAATTAGTTCTTGAAGAAGTCCTTCACGGCTTCGTTGGGAACCATCTGCTCGTCGAAGATGTAGGCACCCGTCTTGGGGCTGCGGACCATCTTGATAACTTTCGAGTAAGCGCGACCATCCTTCGAGCCTTCATGGAGGGTAGCGACGGTTTTTTTTGCCATACTGCTGTCTTACTTTTACTTAATCTCCTTGTGAAGAGTCATCTTCTTCAGGATGGGGTTATACTTCATCAGCTCCATACGCTCAGGCGTATTCTTACGATTCTTCGTCGTAATGTAACGGCTGGTGCCGCCAAGGCCGCTGTTCTTCATCTCGGTGCACTCCAGAACAACCTGGACGCGGTTACCTTTTGCTTTCTTGCTTGCCATGGTTATTTAGTCTCCTATAACTTTAATGTCCTTCCAATCCACAAATCCATTGGCAACAGCCTGCTTCAGTGCGGCGTCAAGACCCACCTTATTGATCAAACGAAGGCCAGCAGCGCTGATCTTCAACTGAATCCAGCAGTCCTCTTCTACATAGTAGAACTTCTTGCTGAACAGGTTTACGTCAAAGCTTCTCTTTGTGCGGTGCTTTGAGTGAGACACGTTGTTACCAATCTGTGCCTTCTTTCCTGTAATTTGACAAACTTTCGACATTGCTATCTACTTTCTTTTGTTCCGTTAATTGATACTTACTCCAAACAGGGTGCAAAGGTACAAAAAAAAATGTGAACTACGAATCAGTAATTAAGTTTTGTTCCTTTCCTTAAAGTTTTTTAACTAAGCACCGATTTATCTGTTTTTAGAATCGAGCACAAAAATACTACTTTTCTGCGAACATTCGGTAAAAACAAAGAGCGGGTACCCACGCCGACATCCTCGGTCTCGGTTCCCGCTCGTTGTTTCTCTACCTTTTATTTTCAGCAGCCAATCCTCAGTCTTTAGGCCTTCGATTCGGCTGAAGTGCTTTGTATTGTGAGTCACTACAGCAAGGTCGTTTTCGCGGGCAGTAATGCCAATAAGCAAGTCGAAATCCTCAATGGGCTTGCCGATGGACTCCAGCCTGACCTTCTCACGGCTGAATGCGTCGGCAATGTCGTCAATGCCCACAATGTCGTAATAGTCTATCAGCAGCCGTGCCTTTGCCAGTTCCTGCTGGTGGTAGCGAACGGGAGCATTGTAGGCTCCATAGAGCAGTTCGATGGCAGTGATGGCCGAGATGCAGCACAATTGGTTGTGCTCCACACAGAGTTGGCGCACATGCTCGTTCTTTGACAAGCAAAGCGACCAAAGGTCGAGCGGCCGCGCAACAACTCGATGCAGGTCGAAGTGTCGAGAAGGTATTTCAGTTCGGCCATGTCTTAGAACCTCGGATAGGTGTTCGTGGTACGTCCGGCGCGTATCTGAGCCATGATTTCGTCGGTGGTACGCTCATCGTCAGCCCATCCGCCGAAGAACTGATCCATCTCTTTTGCCACGCGCTCACGGCGTGCTGCCTCAGTCTCTGTGACGCTTTCTGCCAAGCGGCGAGACAAGGCGAGACGCTCACTCGGCGAGAGGCGCTGGGCCTTTGCCCATACATTGTCTATTGATATGCCCATGATTGCTATGCTTTGATGTTACGGCTGCAAATTTACGAAAAGTTTTTGAATTATAGTGCTATACAAACAAAAAAATCCCAAAACCCTTTATTTATTGAGGTTTTGGAATTTTATTATGAGGTGCCTAGCAGATTCGAACTGCTGTAGACGGTTTTGCAGACCGTTGACTAAGCCACTCATCCAAGGCACCAATTCTTATTTGCGGATGCAAAGGTACGATATTTTTCTGAATCGGCCAAATGTTTTTTGAAATATTTCATTCAAAACTCAATTTCTTGAGTCTTTCCCGCAGCTGTCCGGCCTCTGACTGGCGGATGCTGAGCCGGATCTGGCAGGTGTTGTCGTAGGTTTGTCCGACAATGCGCGGCTGCATTTCCTTGACGACCCGCATCACGTCGTTCATCATGACGTAAGGGAAATCGTAGACGACGACCTCCTCCACCTGCCGCGTCTCGATGGTGGCATGGGCGATGGCGTCGGCAGCCGCTTCACGATAGGCAATGATCAGTCCGCTGGTGCCGAGGTTGACGCCGCCATAGTATCTTACGACGACGATGAGGATGTCCGTCAGTTCATTGGAGTTGATCTGTCCGAGAATGGGCTTTCCCGCCGTCGACGAGGGTTCGCCGTCGTCGTTGGCCCTGAAGTCCGTCCTGTCAGCCCCGAGCATATAGGCGTAGCAGACATGGCGGGCGTCGTAGTATTTCTTGCGATAGGTGGCCAGCAGGTCCTTCACCTCGTCGAGCGACTCCACATGATGAGCAAAGGCGAGGAATTTACTCCGCTTCTCAGAGTAAAATCCCTCGCCTGTTGTCGTTGTTATCGTCTTGTACTCGTCGTTCATGAGAGCTTGTGGATCACGAGGCCCGAGCGCAGTTTCGGTTCAAACCATGTGGCCTTCGGAGGCATGATCTTGCCACTGTCGGCAATGTCCATGATCTGCTGCATCGAGACGGGATACAAGGCCAGGGCGGCACGCATCTCGCCGCTGTCGACGCGACGCTTCAACTCGCCCAAGCCGCGGAGTCCGCCGACGAAGTCGATGCGCTTCGACGAGCGCAGGTCGCCAATCTTCAGGATCTCGTCGAGTATCAAACGGCTCGAAATGTCAACATCAAGCACACCGATGGGGTCGTTGTTGTCGTAGGTCCCATCTTTCGCGGTGAGACTGTACCAGTGGCCATCGAGATAGAGCGAGAACTCGTGCAGGCGGGCCGGCTTATAGATGTCCGTGCCCTTATCCTCGACGACGAAGTTCTTGCGCAGCGCCTCAAGGAACTGCTCCGACGTGAGGCCGTTCAGATCCTTCACGACGCGGTTATAGTCGAGGATGGTCAGCTGACTGGCCTGGAAGCAGACGGCCATGAAGTAGTTATACTCCTCCTGGCCCGTATGGTTGGGATTCTGCCTTTGCTTTTCGGCACCCACCAGGGCAGCTGCAGCCGAGCGGTGATGGCCGTCGGCGATGTAGAGCGACGGCATCTTGGCAAACTCGTCGGTGATGGTCAGCATGTCCTTCTCGTCGCTGATGACCCAGAACTTATGACGGAAGCCGTCAATCGGTGCAACGAAGTCATACTCCGGCTCCACGTTGTCGGCATAGCGCATGATGAGCTCGTCGAGCACCTTGTTGTCGGGATAGGCGAAGAACACCGGCTCGATGTTCGCATTGTTCACGCGGACGTGCTTCATGCGGTCCTCCTCCTTGTCGCGACGAGTCAGCTCATGCTTCTTGATGCGGCCCTCCATGTAGTCGTTCACCCAGGCACCGACGACGAGACCATACTGCCAATGGCCGTTCATCTCCTGCGCATATATATAATAATGTTCGCGCGAATCCTGGACGAGCCAGCCCTTGTCCTGGAACTTCTGGAAGTTCTCGGCAGCCTTTTCGTAGACGCGCGGGTCATACTCGCTGGTGCCGACGGGGAAGTCGATCTCCGGCTTGATGATGTGATAGAGGCTCTTCTCGTTGTCGCCAGCTTCGGCGCGGGCCTCCTCCGATTCAAGCACGTCGTAGGGACGGCTCTCCACCAGTTCCACTAAATCCTTCGGCGGGCGAATGCCCCGAAACGGTTTTATTGTTGCCATAGGACCACTTATTTATTAACCTGGAACTTCGTGCAGCCATCCTTGAAGAAGGCGTTGATCTGGCGGGCGGCGGCGAGTCCGGCGTTGTTGTTGGCCTCGGCCGTCTGGGCACCCATCTTCTTCGGAGTCGAGAAGTAGCGGCCCTCAAGCTGCTTGAATTCATCGTTCATGTCGGGCATGATATCGGTGACGAACTTCAGGTCCTCGCGCTCCT
>JAFTGI010000149.1 GCA_017458195.1 Prevotella sp. | reverse complement strand
CGGACACTGCGGACAGCATGGCTGTCGGTCTGGCCGAAGTGAGCGATGCCGGTGGTGTAGCCAGATGCGTTGACGTCAGCCTTGCAGGCATTGGCCACTTCGCCCGTCTCGGTGTTCACCAGCAGGGCGACGACGCGGAGCTTCGTCTTATCCTGGATGACCGGCTCGAAGCTGGTGTTCAGTGCTTCGTCGAGATTGAAGGCATAGGTGTGGCTGAGCGTCTGATCACCCACGACCTCTGCTGGCAGGCTGCCCTCAATGCCGCCGACCTGCGACATCAAGACGGCCACATCGTTGAAGACGAGCCCCGACACATAATCATCGCCATTGACAAACTCGCTCAACGGCTCGCCCACCGAGGTGTCGCCCGAGAAGTAGTTCGACTGCGGCCAGCTGCCGCCCTCGCCCGTCAGTCCGTCGGCCAAGAGGATGTACTCCAGCTGATAGGGCGATGCGTCCATGTCCTGAGCAAAGGTGACGTCAGTCTTCACGTCGACGGTGCCGCCGTCGTCCGACAGGGCGGCCTCAACGTTCATCTCGGCCACGCCGAACATCTGGTTGCGGGCCATCAGGTCGTTGATGATGTACAGGTCCTGCGTGTAGGTCGGGTCGGAACCGTAGTAGGGGTCGACCTCCATGCCGCGGTCCATCCAGGCATCGGGGAATCCGCCCACTGCCGACGGGAAGCTGTCGCTGTCGAGGATTTCCATCGGGTCACCGTTGTGATAGCTCACGCAGACGAACTCGTCGGGATAGTTGGCAGCCAGCCACTCCAGGGCCACGAAGCCGCGCGGGCAAAAACCGCACCAGGTGCCGGTGTATTCCTCGAGCAGCGTGCGGTGCTTGGGCAGCGTGTTGAGCACATTGACAGGCACGACAGCCTCTGGAGCGGGATCAGTGTTCTCCTCGCCGTTCACCTTGACCACCTTCACGCCCAGGTCATAGCGGCCGGGCTTATTGATGGCGGGCAGCTTCACGCTGTGCACGAACGACTTGCCATAGAATCCCTTGACGGCCGTCGGCAGCGTCACTTCCGACTGCTGGGTCATGCCGTTGAGCGAATATTCGATCGTCATCGACTTCACGCCAGCCGAGCCATGATTCTCGAACGTCAGGCTGACGTCGACGGGGTCGCCCGTGCGGGCATAGACATCGTCGCCGTCGAGCGGGGCAACGGCATGCTCCTGCACCTTGCTGCCGTTGAGCGCCACCTCGATGGAGGCAGAATAGCCCAGGGCGTCGGCCACGTCGAGCCATTTCAGGAAGCAGCGCGACGAGTGGAGATAGAATCCCGAGGGCTTCACCTCGGTAAGGACGGTCACGGGGCCCTGAGCCAGGGTCACCTCCTTGTCGATGGTGAACGAGTAGCCCACGTAGACGCCCTCGGCCGGCACCAGGTAGGGTTTGTCGAGCTTCACCGTGTTGTCGCCCATCCTGGGGCTGGCGACGCTCACCTCCACGATGTCGGCGGCGTTGCGCCCGTTCTCCACGCGCAGCTGACTGCTCAGCCACACCTTCACGTCGCTCACGTTGCGCGTCTTCATCGGGAAGGTGATCGACTCGATGTAGCAGCCCTCGGCAAACTCATCCTGCAGCTTCATGGCCACGTCGATGGTCTGCGGCGTCCAGTCGCCATAGGCACTGCGGTTCTCATCGCCCGTGTAGGGGCCAAAGGCGATACTGTTGCCCAATGCCGCAGCGTCGACGTCGGGATAGGCGGGCGTGGCCACATCGGGCTGCAGGTCGCTGCCCAGTCCGTCGGTCTCCATCCAGGCAATCTCGGAGCGGCGCTCCTCGCCTGCCCCACGATAGATGGTCTGCAGGCCAAAGGCCTCGGCACCGATGACGTAGTAGTAGACCTCGCGTGTCGTGCCCCGCACGTAGAAGTCCCAGCTATCGGAATAGCCGAAGGGGATTTCGGTCATCACGGGCTCCAGCTGGTTGCTGTAGTCATAGTAGGACAGCTCGAGCGGACGCTCCTCGCCGTTGACGCGCGTATAAATCATATAGGAAAGTTTCTCTGGCAGGATATAGTTGCCGTCGACGTCGACCGGAAGGAGGTCGAAGCTCAGATAGCCCCAGCCATAGCCCGAGAGGTAATAGTTCCATTCGCCGTTGTAGACCTCGTTGAACACGGGTGCGGCCGGCGTGGCAGCCACTTCGGTGAAGGGCTTGATGGCCGCGTTGCGATAGGCGGCGGCATAGTTCACGGTCGACGTGCCGGCATTGACCAGGAAGACTGAGCCGTCAGTGAGCGTGCGGGCTGAGGGGTCGTAGGCAAAGACGATGTCGCCGTCGGTCAGCTCGTAGACGTCGTAATATTCATCATAGTAATCGTCGTATTCCTGCATGTAGCTGGCTGCGACGAGATACTGCAGATAGCCGCCCACGTAGTCGGCCCCCATGAACTGGCCACCCTTGAAGACGACCTGGTCGCCCACGATCGAGCCCTTCACCCACGCCTCAGGCATGTTGGAATAGAGGCCCTGCACATAGACGTCGCTGCCCTGGAAGCCCACCTGGGCCAGCGTACCCTCGAAGCCGTCGGCCACGACGGAGTATTCGGCCGTCTCGAGACCTTCAGGCGCTGCGACGGGTTCTTCCGTGACCTTCGTCAGGTTGATGTTCCAGTCGGCATAGCCCGTCCAGTAGCCCTCGTCGTCGCAAAGGCCCACAGCCACTTCGCCGGTGCTGAAGGGACTGTCGGCCGGCGTCACGACCAGGCCGGTGCGGGCGTCGTAGCTGAGCGTCAGCGTGGTCAGGCTCTCGTCGGTGTAATAGAAGTCGGTCTCGGCATCGTAGGTCAACAGACAGGCATAATAGTCCGTGTCGTCGTATGACATGACATGCTGCGGGAAGTCGAACTTGACGGTCGAGCCCTTGACGGTACCCCTGACCCACGACTGGGTCAGATACTGCGAGAACAGGTTCTTCAGATAGAAGTCGTCGCCGTTGACCACGACGTCGCCGACCATCCCGTCGACCGAGGCGTCGAACACCCAGTACCAGTAGGGATACTTCGCGTCGCTGCTGCGCGAATAGAGCTGGCGCGTGCCGGCCGGCTGGTCGGCTATCACGACCTTGGCGGGCGAATGCTTCACGGCGGCGGCGCGCTGCCAGGGCATCGTCAGCTTGTCTGCCTGTCCGCGCTGGGCGGCCAGGGCGCGCGTCGAGCGGCCCGGCTGGTTAGCCGACTGGAGCTGCATGTCGGCCATCCGCGGTTGTTGTCTCTCAATGGCAATGGTCTGTGTCGGCTGGTTCTTCAGCCGCAGGGTCATTGCACCTTTTGGTCCACTTTGGGCCATGCCTGCCGTCGCCACAAACAGGGCGGCAAACATCATCATCGTAAACTTTCTCATGTGCAAAATAATTTAGGTTAAAACATTATCAGGCACAAAAGTAACGATTTACAACCAAACCGCCAACGATTTTTATATTATTTAAGACTTCATCTTCCTCAAATTACGATAATTATGGCAATTTCTTTCCTTTTTCAGATTGACGTGTTGAGTGGTAACATCCTCAATTTGCGTCACTCCCCCTCTGGCTCGGGCAGCATGACGGCCCCTGTCTGGCGTTTGCCGTCCATGAGGATGCGCAGGGGGCGGGGGAAGCGCACGTGGCGCACGTGCTCGGTCTCCTCGATGGCCGGCATGCTGTCGAGGATAGCCTTCTGGTAGATGCCGTCGCCGGTGTAGGTGTTGATGGTGAAGTAGCCGACGCCGAACGACGTCAGGTTCTGGAAGAAATGGGTGCCCTGCGAGGGATCGACGTGGTAGTTCTTCAGCCCCGTCTCGACGATGACCCGCGAGGCCGAGATGTGCGGCCACTTCACGGGAATGCCCAGCCAGGGGTCGCTCGAGCCCCAGCGGCCCGGCCCGATGAGGACGTAGGAGCCGCCGCGCTCCAGGAACTGGCGGTTGAAGTGCTCCACCTCGGTGGCTATCTGCGGGTTGTTGGCGGCCGTGAAGTCCTCGCCGGCCTTGACGTAGACGACGTCGCAAACATCATCGACGATGCCGTGGCCCAGCGAGTTCTCCGAGCGCAGCAGGCACTCGTCGGCCGGCAGGGCCATGATGTCCTCGTCGAGCATCTGCTTCGCGTCGACGATGGGACGGATCTGCAGCAGGTAGAGACGCCCCTGCCGGTTGGCGTCGAGCTTGCATGCAAACTCGATCTCCACGGGGCGCTTCATCTCGTCGGCACCCAAGTGCTGCACCATCTGGAGCAGCTCGGGCAGGGGGAAGATGCCCAGCTGGAGCACGCCCACGAACGAGATGACCTTGCGGCCACCCTCGTAGTAGCCGGGGCGGATGATCTGGTCGACGGGGTCGTAGGTCGAGCTGATATACTGCAGTGAACCGTCGTTCTCGGCCTGCTTAACCCGCAGGTTGAGGATATTAAAGCCGTCGTCCACCTTAAAGTCAGTGCCCACGTGGCTCATGTCCAGCGCATAGAAGCGCGTCTGCGTGTCGCGCAGGGCCAGCTCCATCTCGCTCAGCTGCAGGATCTGGTTGGGATGGTAGGGCGAGAAGCGCAGCGTCTGGCCGCCGTCGACGATATACTTGCCCAAGCCGAGGGCCAGCGAGACGATGCCCTCCTCGGCCTTCTCGTCGCCGATGGGATAGTAGTTGAGCGAACGCAGCACGCCCGAGAACGTCGGATAGAAGCGGTCGCCATACTGCGTGCCGACGACCTCCTGCAGGATGACGGCCATCTTCTCCTGGTCGATCAGGTTCTGCGTGGCCGTCATGTAGGCCTTCGAGTCGCGGTAGTAGACCGAGGCATAAACGCTCTTGATGGCCGCGGCCAGCATGTGGAGCATCGCCTGGCGGTCGTCGCAGTAGGGAATCATGTAGGTGGCGTAGATGCCGGCAAAGGGCTGATAGTGAGAGTCTTCGAGCAGCGACGACGAGCGCACGGCGATGGGGCTCCGCGTGGCCTCGAAGAAGGTCAGGAAGTCGTCGATGAGGTCGTCGGGCAGCTGACCGCGGAGGAAGTGATCGAGGATGACCTCGTCGGGAGCGTCGCTCAGGGCGATGCCCCAGAGATCGTTCTGGTCCATGAAGTCGTCGAAGAAGTCGGTGCAGAGGACGACGGTCTTGGGAATCGAGACGCGCGCCGACTCAAACTGGTTGAGCTCGGGGTGGCGCTTGATGATGTTGTCGAGGAAGGCCAGGCCGCGGCCCTTGCCGCCCAGCGAACCATCGCCGATGCGGGCGAAGTGGGCGAAGCGGTCGAACTTCTTACGGTCGAAGACGGCCACGACGCCGATGTTCTTCATCTTACGGTATTGCACGATGGCCTCGAAGATGATGTCGCGGTGGGCGTTGGCATCCTTCAGGCGGTCCCACGTGATGTGCTTCAGGAACTGGCTGACGGGGAAGATGGCGCGGGCACAGAGCCAGCGGCTCATGTGGTTGCGGCGGATGTGCCACGTGAACGAGTCGTCGGGGATGTTGTAGAGGTTGTCCTGCAGCTCCTTCAGCGAGCGCACCCGCATGATTTCCTCCTTCGTCACGGGGTTGCGGAAGATGAAGTCGCCGAAGCCCATGTGCTCCTCGAGCAGGTGGCGCAGGTCGACGTTCATCTTCGTCGAGTTCTTGTCGATGAAGTGGAAGTCCTCGCGGCGGGCCTTCTCGCGGTTCTGCGTCTCCGAGCTGGTCAGGATGAGGGGCACGAAGGGGTCGCGCTCGCGGATGGCACGCAGCAGCTTCAGTCCGGCCTCGGGGTCGCTCTCGGCCGTCAGCTGGCGCACCTCGGCGGGGTTCGACGACGTCGAGCCGCCGCGCAGGGGGAAGCGGGTGTCGGAGATGACGCCCTGCACGTTGTCGTGATACTTCTCGTAGTATTGCCATGCCTCCTCGTAGTTGCGGGCCAGCAGCACCTTCGGGCGACCGCGCTTGCGCTGGGCGGCGGCGTGGGGGTTAAGGGCCTCGGTCGAGAAGCGCTTCGACTGCGCCAGTATATAATTATATAGGTTAGGCAGAATCGACGAATAGAAGCGGATGGAGTCCTCGACGAGCAGGATGACCTGCACGCCCGCTTCCTCGATGTCGTGGTCGAGGTTCATGCGGTCCTCGATGAGCTTGATGATCGACAGGATGAGATTGGTGTTGCCCAGCCAGCAGAAGATGGCATCGAAGATCGAGAGGTCCTCGTCCTGCATGCGGCGCGTGATGCCGTGCGAGAAGGGCGTCAGCACCACGCAGGGCACGTCGGGGTTCACAGCCTTCACCTCGCGGGCCACGGTGAAGGCGTCGTTGTCGGCCGTTCCGGGCATACAGATGACGAGGTCGATCGACGTCGTCTGCAGCACGTGGTGGGCCTCCTCGGTGGTCGACACCTGCGTGAACGTGGGCGGATAGCGCAGGCCCAGCTCCGTGTACTCATCGAAGATCTTCTCGTCGACGCGCCCGTCGTCCTCCAGCATGAAGGCGTCGTAGGGGTTGGCAACGATAAGGACATTGAAGATGCGGCGCGTCATCAGGTTGACGAACGAGACGTCCTTCAGAAGGAAATTATTGAACTCATGGGGTATATTAGCCATTGTCGGTCGCGGTTTTGCGTGCAAAATTAAGCATTTTCAATGAATTTTCGTTATTTTAGCAGATTTTATTTTGCGGAACAAAGTTTTTTTCCTACTTTTGTCCCCCGAAAATCCATTAACTATAACCATATTGGTAAACTTTAAAATCTTTAAACTATGGAAGTTGAGAAAATCATGCAAGAGCTGGAGCGCAAGCACCCCGGCGAGTTAGAGTTCCTTCAGGCAGTACGCGAAGTGCTGGAATCCATCAAGGACGTCTACAACCAGCATCCCGAATTTGAGAAAGCAAAGATCGTGGAGCGCATCGTTGAGCCCGAGCGCATCACCACATTCCGTGTGCCCTGGGTCGACGACAAGGGCGAGGTGCAGGTGAACATCGGCTACCGCGTGCAGTTCAACAGCGCTATTGGCCCCTACAAGGGCGGTCTGCGCTTCCACCCCTCTGTGAACCTTTCAATCCTGAAGTTCCTCGGCTTCGAGCAGACGTTCAAGAACGCTCTGACCACGCTCCCCATGGGCGGCGGCAAGGGCGGTTCGGACTTCGCTCCCCGCGGCAAGAGCGACGCTGAGATCATGCGTTTCTGCCAGGCCTTCATGACCGAGCTCTATAAGGTGATCGGCCCCGACATGGACGTGCCCGCCGGCGACATCGGCGTGGGCGGTCGTGAGATCGGCTACCTCTTTGGCATGTACAAGAAGCTCACCTCGCAGTTCCACGGCGCTACCCTGACGGGTAAGGGTCTGGAGTGGGGCGGCTCTATCCTCCGTCCCGAGGCTACCGGCTTCGGCGCTCTCTACTTCGTCCACCACATGCTCGAGACCCACGGACTCGACATCAAGGGCAAGACCGTCGCTCTCTCAGGCTTCGGCAACGTGGCATGGGGCGCAGCCAAGAAGGCTACCGAGCTGGGCGCTAAGGTGATCACCATCAGCGGCCCCGACGGCTACATCTACGATCCCGCAGGCCTCAACGCTGAGAAGATCGACTACATGCTCGAGCTCCGCGCCAGCGGCAACGACATCTGCTCGCCCTACGCCGACGAGTTCCCCGGCTCGACGTTCCACGCCGGACGCAAGCCCTGGGAGGTCAAGGCCGACATCTATCTGCCCTGCGCTACCCAGAACGAGCTCAACGGCAACGACGCCGACGCCATCCTGGCCAACAAGCCGCTCTGCGTGGCTGAGGTCTCGAACATGGGCTGCACGGCCGAGGCTGTCAACAAGTTCATCGCTGCCAACCAGCTGTTTGCTCCTGGCAAGGCCGTCAACGCCGGTGGCGTGGCTACCTCGGGCCTCGAGATGACCCAGAACTCGATGCGCATGTCGTGGACGGCCGAGGAGGTCGACCAGAAGCTGCATCAGATCATGGCCGGCATCCACGCCCAGTGCGTCAAGTACGGCAAGGAGAATGGCTACATCAACTATGTGAAGGGCGCCAACGTCGCCGGCTTCATGAAGGTTGCCAACGCCATGATGGCCCAAGGAATTGTTTAAGTGAAAAGTGAATAGTGAAAAGTAAAAAATTTGCTACCGCTGTCCGTAAGCGCCGCATCATCGTGTTGTGTGTGCTGTTATGGGGTGCGGTAGCAAATTTTTCACTTTTCACTTTTCATTCTTCTTTTAATTGTTCATTTTTCTATTTTCAATTTTCAATTTTGAACGCCCAAGGCGTTCAAAGGGGTAAGGCTTCATATTATGCAAAGAAAGCCACTGGCGCACGCACGGCCAATGGCGAGAAGCTGCATCACGACAGCATGACATGCGCCCACAAGACGCTGCCCTTCGGCACGTTGCTCAAGGTGAAGGTGCTCTCCACGGGGCGCGAGATTATCGTGCGCGTCAACGACCGCGGTCCTTTTGTCCGCGGCCGCATCATCGATCTTTCATGGGGTGCCGCCCGCGACTTAGGCATCCTGGCCCAGGGCATTGCCGACGTCGAGATCTCGCCGGCTGAACTGGTGCACGTGCCGTTGCGCGAGCTGCCGTCCATCGAGGTGCCCCGCCTCGAGATCGAGCTCGACCAGCCCGAACTGCCCTGGCATTTCCCGTTTTAAGACATTAAGACAACAAAAAAGTGGCACTTCTCGAAGGTAATATAGGGGTATATTACTTTCAAGAAGCGCCACTTTTCATATCATCACTCCATGAAAAAGCAGTCGAAAAACACTTTGTTGTCTTGATGTCCTCTACCGGCGACCCTTGTTAGTCGGGATCTGGTAGCTGTAGAGCTGCGACTGCACCGGGCGTCCATTCTCTGCCACGCCGATGCAGAGTCCTATCTGTCCGTTCTTCAGGCCCTGGTCGGCCACGAGGCTGGCGGTGTAGCGGATGCCCTGATGAGGGGCGATGCTGGCAATCTGCCGGGCGGGCGAGATGTGGATATGGCGGTTGCGGGTTGTTTCCTCTACGATCGGCTGTATGTCGCGCACAGGACGGTCGCTGTTGTTCATCACCTCGAAGATGACGGTCAGCTCCTCGCCGCGGGTCAGATAGCCGTCGCGCCGACTTTCCATAATCTGGATATTGCGGACCTCGAGCCCGCCGACATGGTTGTCACCGTAGAAGTCGATGCGGTCGTCGCCGCGTCCCTGCGGGTCATAGTAGCCACCCTGATCGTAGCCGCGCTTGTCGTAGTTGCCGCGCTGCTGCTGGGCTTTCTGCTGCCGCTTCTCGTATTTGCGCTGCTGACCGCGCTCGATGGCCGAGCCGATGGCAGCGCCGGCAGCCGCACCGCCCACCGTTCCCACGATGGACCCCACCTCATGGCCTCGCCAGCCGCCGTTGATGCCGCCGACGGCCGAGCCGATCACCTGGCCAAACTGTCCGCCGGTGTAGGCACCGGTGGCCGTATAGGTGCCGCAGCTGCTCAGGAGCAGTCCGGCTCCGATCATCATCATCATTGCTTTCTTCATCATATCTCTGTCTTTTTTAGTTTTACATCCGCTGCTATAAACGCTGTTTGCCTGGGAGCGCGGGCGTCCCCGCCCGCATCTGTGGCGGGCAAGGATGCCCGCGTTCCCCAGTCTTGGCTGCAAAGGTAATCATTTTTTCTGAAACCGCAAGAGGGATTTCCCGAAAAATGAATAGGGGAACCCCTCTTATATCTATTATCTCTCCCGGCTCTTTGCCCACTGCAGCGGTGTGGTGTCATAGAAGCGGCGGAAGACATGAGCGAAGTGGGCCCCGTCGGCAAAGCCGCAGCGCTCGGCCACCTCCGAGATCGTCACGTTGGGATAGTCCATCAGCTGCTTGCAGGCCTGCTCCATCCGGAAGCGCATGATATACTGTGCGGGCGGCGTGCCCGTCAGCGCCATGATCTTGCGCCGGAAGGTGGGCGGATGCATGAACAGCTGGGCGGCCACATGCTCCAGGTCGGCCTCGCCCCGAGGCATCAGCATCAGGATGAGCGCATCGACCTTCTCGAGGAACTCCTGGTCGAGGCGCGTCGGCACGTCGAGGCCCAGCCGGTCGCTGTCGGCGCCGGCAGTCTGGGCGGCAGCGCCGCTCCTCCCCTCGCCGACGGCCTTGGCGTGCTGCGCCATCTGCTGCGAGAACTTCTCGCGCAACAGGCGTCGCTGCTCCAGGAGCTTCTCCACGCGGATGAGGAGCTCCTGCGCGTTGAACGGCTTCGTCAGGTAGGCGTCGGCACCAGCCTGCAGGCCCTCCAGACGGTCGCTCTCGGTGGTCTTGGCCGTGATCACGATGACGGGCACGTGGCTGGTCAGCTCATCCTCGCGCAGTCGCCGACAGAGCTCCAGTCCGTCCATGCGCGGCATCATCAGGTCGGTGACCACCAGGTCGGGCACGATCATGCGGGCCTTATGCAGTCCGAGCTCGCCGTCGACGGCATAGAACACATCATAGCGGGGCGACAGGATGCTGCCTATGTAATAAGCCACGGCCGCATTGTCCTCGACGACCAGCACGCGGGTGCGCTGGTCGTCGGCCATGTCGGCATCGGTCAGCGCAGGTCCGTCGCCCGCGGCGGAGGCCTTCACGTCAATATAGGGCACAGCCTGGAGGTCGGGGGCCTGCTTCGGCCGCACATAGGGGAAGTCGACCGTAAACGTAGTGCCCACGCCGGGCGTGCTGTCGACGCTGATCTTGGCGCCGACGGCCTCGACCAGCTGGCGCACCAGCGACAGTCCGATGCCCGTGCCGGCATTGGCCAGACCGGGCGTCTCGACCTGATAGAACGCATCGAAGATATAGGGCAGCTGACCCTGCGGGATGCCGCAGCCCGTGTCGCTCACGGTCAGCCGGAACAGGTCGGCCGTCTGCGTTGTCGTGACGCGCACGGAGCCGCCGCTGCCCGTGAATTTCACGGCGTTCGACAGCAGGTTCGTCAGGATCTTGGTCAGGTAGTCAGGCACATAGTCCATCACCACCTCGCGCTCGGCCGGCGTGTAGGTCAGCGTCACGTCCTTCTGCTGAGCCAGGCCCCGGAAGCCCTCGACGACCATCTCGATCTGGCCCACCACGTTCTGCGTCACCATCGCGGGCTTCAACATCGGCGCCGTCTGCAGCTTGGTCAGGTCGAGCAGCTGATTGACCAGCTCAAGCAGCCGGCTACCCTGCTGCTCTATCAGCTTTCCGGCCGCCGGTGCAGCCGTGGCGGGCTCGTGGTCCTGCAGCTGTCGGCTCATGCCGAGGATGACGGTCAGCGGCGTGCGGAACTCGTGGGCCACATTCGTGAAGAAGCGGTCGCGCATGGCCTGCAGCTGCTTCAGCATCCGGTTGCTCCGGCCGCGCTGGCGCATGGCATAGACCAGCGAGGCCACCATCGCGACCAGCAATATGATGACGATGAGCGAGGTGATCAGGATAATGCGGTTCATCTGGCGCGCCGTCGCGTTGGCCTTCTGCAGCTGGTCGTTGCGGAAGGCCGCGTTCGACCGCGCCACCTCGGCCTGCATTTCTTCGTTGAACACGCTGTCGCGCAGTTCCAGATAGCCGTCCATGGCTGCCACTGCGCCCTGTGCATCCACGCCGCGCAGCGTCTGGAAGAGCGTCCGCTGCAAGTTGCATTCATCGCGCTTCTGGCCCAGGCTCCGACAGATGGCGATGCCCTTGCGCAGATAGTCGGCAGCCTTGTCGTAGGCTTTCTGACGGGCCTTGACGAAGCTCATCTTTTGACAGCAGATCACCAGTTCCCGGGGAGCGTTGCCGTCGGCCTCGAGCATAGCGAAGGCCTCGCTGAGCACGCGATCGGCAGCCGTCAGACTGTCAGCCAGATAGTAGGCATAGCCCAACTGCGACAGGTGGTTAGCTACGATCGGCGGCGACGACCCGCGGTGGCGTGCGGCTGCCACGCTCTGCTTTCCATAGTCGATGCTGCGCTCATAGTCGCCCACCTCGCAGTAGGCTTCGCAGGCGGCCCCCAGCAGATTGTGGATGAGCAGCGTATCGCCCGAACGGCGGTTGGCGTCGATAGCCTTATCAATATAGTTGATGGCCTCTTGACCTTGCTTCAGGTTCGTGTTCACATACGACAGCGTGGTGTAGGCCCGGCTCAGCTCCCGCTCGTCGCCGATGGACTGGCAGAGGGCGACGGCCTCGGTCGAGAAGGCGACAGCCTCCACGAAGTCGCCGTGAGCCTGTCGGATCCGTCCCAGGTCCACCAGCAGATGGGCATGCAGATGCTTGTAGTGGTCGCGCAGCAGGGGGATGGCCCGCTGGGCGTAGACGGTCTGCAGCGAATCGGCGCCGGTGCAGATGAAGTAGCACGCCGCCCCATACCACGTCAGGGCGTCGAGCGTGTCGCGGGGCATGTCAGGGCGGAGGGCGGGCGGCAGCGTGAAGAACACGTCGGCGGCGGCGAAGCGCTCCTCGAGCGCCCGCGCCCGTTCAAAGCGAAGCTGTCGGCCGGCCTTGGCGTAGTCGGCCAGCATCTGCTCCACCGTCGGTGCCGGCTGGCCGGTCGCCGTGACCGCCAGCAATAGTGTCAGTATGACTGTCAGTGTATGTCTCATTCGTCGCAAAGATACAAAAAAGCATCCGAACCGACTTGTCTATTCCTTACAAACATGCCGTCAGTTGAGAATTCTAAACGAGATTTAACGTCCTTTCAATCTCTTTCAACCGCTCTGCGAATGATTAACAGGACGTCAGAAAAAAGTTGTATTTTTAAGACTTTTGTTGAAAAAATCCGCATTTTTGTCTATATTTAAACCGGTTTGTTAATTATAGACAAATTTTTGTAAAAAAGCGACAATAGCACTTCTATATATTTTTTTTAACTTTGCATCCGAATAAGTAGCGTTAACCAAAACTCTACCTGATTGATTGTTGAATTATGGATCGATACAAATATAACGAAGAACAACTCAATCAGTTGAAACTGACCGTCGCCGAGAAGAATTTCCTCGACGAGGTCACGTCGTATGTTCTCACCAATATGGCCGACGGCCACCTCTCGGTGTCCTCCATCGCCGACGGCCTGTGCATCCACGAGGCCAAGCTCCGGCGCCGCATCCTGCAGATCACGGGGCTCACCCCCAGCGGCTTCATCCTGACGCTCCGCATGCGCCGCGCCCTGGCCCTGCTGGCCGACTATCCGGCCAACAGCATTGCACAGATCTCGCTGGAGTGCGGCTTTGCCGACCACAGTCACTTCACTCACTCCTTCCACCGCCTGTTTGGCATCAGCCCCACGGAGTATGCCAGACGGATGCCGGTCAACAAAGATCAATCTTTCACCGTCAACAACAGCCCGATATGAATATGAAACGAATCGTCATGACCCTCACTGCGCTGATGGTCCTCCTGTGCGGCATCAGTGCCCAGGACGCTTGGTCGCCTGCCGACAAGCACCAGTATAACGACGAAACGGTGGTCTACGCCACGCTCCAGCTTAACACCTGGTCCGTAGGCTATGCCAATCAGGACTACAGCGTCGCCGCCTTCATCGGCGACGAGTGTCGCGCCGTGGCCGAGGCTCCCGTCGCGGGCGATAATGGTCAGACTGTTTTTGTCGCGCGCGTGTTAGGCGACCGCGAGGCCGACAAGGGCAAGCCCGTCCGCTTTGAGATCCGCTACAACCCCAACGGCTTCGGCCTCGTCTACGACGTCACGCCGTCCGCGGCCGTCACGTTCGACGGCGAGAGCTGGGGCCAGCCCTCGCAGCCCATCGTGCTCCGGGGCCCGGGCTACACCGGCGGTGCGACGTTCGGCTTCAACCCGGCCGTCATCAACGTCGGCGAGCAGGTCGACATCGTCAGCCTCTTCCGCGGCAGCGCCATGCCTAAGTACTTCACCGTCAGCCTCTCCGACGAGTCAGTGGCCTCGCTCGACGGCACCGTCGTCACGGGTCTGAAGCCCGGCGTGGTGCAGTTCACGGTCAGGTTCCCGGGCTTCTCGCTGGGCAACACCATCACCGTGGTGCTCACCGCCACGGGCCTCAACATCCTCAACGACGAGCTGCGCATCGACATCGACAAGCCCGAGACGCTGCAGCCGAAGCTCGACGCAGCCTATGAGATCCTGCCTGAGGGCACCACCGACGTCGTCGCATGGCTCATCGACGATGAGGGCATCGTCAGCCGCGACGCCGAGGGCCGTCTCATCCCCCGGGCCGTCGGCGACACCTACGTCACGCCCGTTGTCCTGGCCGACGACGGCTCCGTGCGCCTCCGTCCCGCCGACGGTCGCCGCATCCACGTCATCGTCTACGAGAACGTGCCGCTGCAGCGCTTCGAGTATGCCTTCAACGAGCATCCCTACAACCACGAGACGGTGCAGATGACGCTCACCCCCGTGCCGGCCAACGCCACCTTCGACATCAGCGACCTGCGCTTCCGCTATACGGCCGACTACGGCTGGGAACAGCAGTGGGACATCGTCAACTTCGAGCTCGTCTCGTGAGAGCCTATTATATTTAATGTCACGTTCAACGAGACGATTGGCGCCGACGTGCGCCCCTACT
>JAFTGI010000148.1 GCA_017458195.1 Prevotella sp. | reverse complement strand
GTCGACGGCAAGGAGATCACCATCTATGCCAAGCCCAACGCTGCTGAGCTGCCCTGGGGCGAGCTGAACGTTGACGTCGTGCTCGAGTGCACCGGTTTCTATACTTCGAAGGAGAAGGCCAGCGCCCACATCCAGGCTGGTGCCAAGAAGGTTGTCATCTCGGCTCCCGCCGGCAACGACCTGCCCACCATCGTCTACAATGTGAACCACGAGACCCTGACTCCCGCCGACACCGTGATCTCGGCTGCCAGCTGCACCACCAACTGCCTGGCCCCGATGACCAAGGCCCTGAACGACTTTGCTCCGATCCAGAGCGGTATCATGACCACCGTCCACGCTTACACGGGCGACCAGATGATCCTCGACGGCCCGCAGCGCAAGGGTGACGTGCAGCGCGCACGTGCCGGTGCCCAGAACATCGTTCCCAACTCGACGGGTGCTGCCAAGGCTATCGGCCTCGTGATTCCCGAGCTGAACGGCAAGCTGATCGGTGCTGCCCAGCGCGTTCCCACGCCCACGGGTTCAACCACCATCCTGCACGCTGTCGTCAAGGGTGAGGTGACCGTTGAGGCCATCAACGCCGCCATGAAGGCTGCTGCCAACGAGTCGTTCGGCTACACCGAGGAGAAGCTCGTCTCGAGCGACATCATCGGCATGCGCTTCGGTTCGCTGTTCGATGCCAACCAGACCATGGTCTCGAAGATCGGTGACGGCAACTCGCTGGTTCAGGTTGTTGCCTGGTACGACAACGAGAACTCGTACACCTCGCAGATGGTTCGCACCATCAAGTACCTCGCTGAGCTGAAATAAGCTGTCAGCTGTTGGCTGTTAGCTAAAAGCCAATAGCCAAAAGCCAAATGCCAAAAAAAGCCGCCCGAAGTTTTGTCGGGTGGCTTTTTTTGTGTACTTTTGCACCATGAAGCGAACCTTGCTAATACTCTTGGCCTGCCTGGCAGCGTTTTGCATGGGCGCGGCAGCACAGACGACTGACGACGTGGTGATAGTCAGCCAGCGGACAGATGCCTATGTCTTTGCCATGAAAAACGGGAAAACCGAGGTGCACCACAGCTGCCGCACTGACTATCGGCTCAACAGTCAGGGCGCGCAGACCGTGCAGCCCTTCGTGCACTATGGCGACGACATCCGGCTCGACCGGGCCTCATGCAGCGGACTGACGGCTGAATATCGGAATGTGACCCCCGACAACGTCTTCTTCGACGACTCCAAGATCTGTTTCTTTACCGCCGAGCTGACGACGCGGCGACCGCGGCTGTCGGCTGAGTTCCAGCGCACGTTCACCGACCTGCGCTACTTTGCCCGGGTGCCGATCACGACCGACCGTTTCACCGAGCGGCTGACCCTCACGTTCACCATCCCCCACGGCATGGAGGGCATCCGCCTGGTGCCCGTCAACTTCGACGGCCGCGACATTCAGCTTGAGGCCATGAGCACCAAGACCGATTCGGTCTTCACGTTTACGATGACCGACGTGCCCGCCACGCCCGACGATGCGCACATGCCCCCGCTGAGCCTGACGGCCCCGTGCGTGCTCGTCATGGGCGCCTTCAGCGACTATCACGAGCTCTACAGATGGTCTCACGAACTGACACAGATTGACACCGACATTCCCGGCATCGACCAGATCCTGACCGAGATTGCAGCCGGTGCGACGACCGCCGACGAACGGCTGCGCAACACCTATGCATGGGTGCAGCGCAACATCCGCTACGTGGCCTTCGAGGCCGGCATCGCCGGTCATCAGCCCGACCGCCCGGCTGAGGTGGTGCGCAAGCGCTACGGCGACTGCAAGGGCATGGCCATGCTGCTGCGCACGCTGCTCCGCGCCCAGGGCATCGACGCCCGCCTTGCCATCGTCGGCACCCGCGACATCCCCTTCGACATGAGCCGCTGTCCGTCGCTGGCGGCCTCGAATCACATGATCTGTCAGGCACGGACCGACGACCATACTTATTGGCTCGACGCCACCTGCCGCTATATTCCGGCCGACTACGTGCCGCAGCACATTCAGGGTCGCGAGGCCATGGTCGAGGACGGCGACGACTGCCAGATGGTGCGCCTGCCGCTGTTGCCTGCCGCGGCTTCTGTCGACAGCCTGTGCTACAGCTTCCATCTCTCTGCTGACGGGCGCCGGCTGACCGGCACGGCCGTCTATTCGCTCTCGGGCGACATGAAAGAGCTGTTCATGTCGGCCTATGAGCATCGGTCGCTGGACAGCAAGACGAACCTGCTGGCCGGCAACCTGAATGCTGACGACCACAGCAAGACGGTCACTGACGCCGTCTGGCGCCATCGCGATGCCGCCAGCCCGATGGCAGTATTCACCGGACAGGTCGAGGACGCCCATTCCCTGCAACAGCTCGACGACGAGATCTATGTTGAGCTGAATCCCCATAACAACCTCTATGCAGCCAAGATCGACACCCTGCGCCGGCGCAGCGACTTCTGGCTGCCGTCGCTGTGCAATGTGGTGCGCGAAGTGCGGCTGCAGCTGCCTCAGGACGTCGCCCTGACCCATGTGCCGGAGCCATTCTCGCTGTCGCTGCCGCAGGGCGAGCTTTCGTGCAGCTTCGACTATAGGAAAGACGAGCGCCTCGTGGTCTTCTGCCAGCGCATGCACCTCACCGACCGCCTCATCCGCCGGGCCGACATTCCGGCCTGGAACGACGCCTTGAGCAAATGGCTCACGGCCAGCAACGAGCAAATCATCTTGAAAACCTCACATCAGCAATAACCAATGAAAATGAGAATACCTGTTAGCCATCTCCTGATCACGGTCGTCGCAGCCCTTTCGGTCGCAACGGCCAGTGCCTTCGACCGCAAGGACTATAAAGCCTATGCCGACGGTGTGCGCCGCCAGGTGTGGGCACAGGAACTGCCTGAGTTTCAGCATCCCGCCACGACCGACCGCTTTGCCAATCGCTCGGCTGTCATCCTGGCCGCCTACGACGAGTTCTGCGTGACGAAGCGCAACAAGTTCAGTTTCTTTTCCAATACCGGGTCGCTGCCGGAGCTGACCTGCAACGTGCTGTCGCGCCAGATGGTACAGATTAACGACGAGACCGCCCTGCAGGAATATTCTGAGTTCGACTTCCTGGCCTATGCCAGCCGGCGCATGCCCTACTACGGCAAGATGGAGGTGCGCCGCGTGCTCGGCGTGCGCATCATCAAGCCCGACGGCAGCGTCAGCGAGGTGAGCACCGACGACTACGTCTCTGCCGACGAGGGCCGCAAGGGGCGCGACGAGCGTCAGAAGCTGCCCGTCCCCGGGCTGGCAATCGGCGACATCATCGATGTCTTCACCTATCGCTTCAGCCGGATGAAGGACATCAATCCTGAGCCGCGCTACTTCAGTTTCGTCGACGAATATCCGATGCTGTCCTATCGCGTGCATTGTGAGATCGACGACAACCTCACGGCACAGTACCGCACGCTCAACGGCGCCCCTGACTTCGAAGTGACGACTAACGACGACGGCGACCACGTGCTCGACGTGCGCGTCACCGACGTGGAAAAGACGCTGCCCGGGCTTTGGTATAAACCTGCCATGCAGACGCCCATGACCATGCTCTTTGTGCAGATCATGCCCACCGAGGCCCTTGGCAAGGCCTTAGGTTCGCGTGCCTGTCTTGCGGCTAACCCAGAGGCAAGCATGGTGCAGGCCCGCGACTGGGAGTATTGGCAGTCCAACCGCAACTACTATGCTGTCGGCAAGGACAGCAAGCGGATCATCAAGGAGGCTGCTCAGCGCTACTCCACTCAGGAGCAGCTGGCCGACTACCTCTACGACCGTTGCTCGGCCTACAGGTTATCCAACCGGCTGGGCCAGAGCTCGCCCGCCGAGTTCATCCTCTGGCTTGCCAAGAACTTCACGACTGCCGGCATCAGCTACCAGTGCGGAATGACCACGGCCGTCGACCGCGAGCCCATCGACCAGCTGGCTTTCTACGGCCACACGACGTGGTTCCTCCGTCTGCCCAGCGGCCGTTATTATTTCTTCCCGACGTTTGCTGCCCGGGCCGGCGAGGTGCCCTCCGAACTGCAGGGCCGCCGGGCCATAATCTGCACGAACGGGAAGGGGAAACTGACCGCCGGGCCCTATGAGCAGATCGTTCTGCCGCAGAGCACGGCGGCCGACAACGTCGTGCAGACCACCATTGAGGCCACCATCGACGACAGCCGGCTCAGCATCAGCCGGTCGCAGCAGATGAGTGGCACGGTGCGCGAGGCTGTGTCGCTCATCCTGCCCACCAGGGCTCAGCTTGTGGAGAGCAAGATGAGGGTTTATGACCCGGACTTCACCCGTGGCCAGCTCTATCATGGCAAGGAAGACAACCTCGTGGCTGAGCAGGAACAGAAGGACCTCGAGTCACAGAAGGAGCAGTTCGTGCTCGACGCGAAGGGCTACCACGGTCAGGCTCCCGCCGGTGAGGTGGAAGGGCAGCTCATCACCGTGGGCTCGACCGACGCCGAGCCGCTGCTGACCTACAGGATGACCTATGCGATGGACGGGATGGTGAAGCGTGCCGGTACGAACCTCATCCTCGCCCTCGGCAAGTTGCTTGGCGACGTGCTGAAGCTGGAGGGGCAGGCCCGCGAACGCACCGACGACGTCTGGCGCGAAGCCCCTTCCAGCTATCGTTGGGACATCACCGTGGCCCTGCCTGAGGGCTACAGCGTCACCGCCGAACAGCTCGCTCCCTTCCGCACAGACTGCACCACCGCCGCCGGCCATTTCCGGGCCGAGGCCACCGTAGCCGACGGTCGGCTGCACCTCACGGCCGAGCGGACCTTCGACCACAAGGTGGAGCCCGCAGCCAACTGGCCCCAGATCCTCGAGATCTACGACCGCATGAGCGACTACACAGCGCAACAGATAGTGTTGCGTAAATAACTTTGCACGATGGAAATGCAGAAAATGATCACCATACTCGGACCGACGGCCTCTGGGAAAACGCCGCTGGCAGTGGCCGTGGCGCGGCGCGTCGGCGGCGAGATCCTGTCGGCCGACTCGCGACAGGTCTACCGCCGCATGGACATCGGGACGGGCAAGGACCTCAGCGAATATCAGGACGTCAGGTATCATCTCATCGACATCTGCGAGCCCGGCACGAAGTATAATCTGTTCCAGTATCAGCAGGACTTCTTCACGGCCTACGAGCAGGTGCGGGGTAGGGGAGCCGTGCCCATCCTCTGCGGGGGCACGGGGCTCTACATCGAGGCCGTGCTGAAGGGCTATCACCTCTCGCCCGTGCCTCAGAACCAGCCCCTGCGCGACAGGCTGGAGGGCCGCTCTCTGGAGGAACTCACCGCCATGCTGCGCGAACTGAAGGCCCGCACGGGCACGACGATGCACAACACCACCGACGTGGACTCCGCCCAGCGGGCCATCCGCGCCATCGAGATTGAGACCTACACCCTGGAGCATCCTGCGCCGCTGCGCGAACTGCCGGCCGTGCCTTCTGTTATAATCGGTGTCAACATCGACCGCGACCTGCGCCGCGAAAAAATCACCCGACGCCTCAAGGACCGCCTCGACGAGGGCATGGCCGACGAGGTCAGGGCCCTGCTCAGTGAGGGCATCGCGCCGGACGCCCTGACCTACTACGGTCTGGAATACCGCTACGTGACGGACTACGTCGTCGGCCGGCTCAGTTACGACGAGATGTTCCGCCAGCTCGAAATCGCCATCCACCAGTTTGCCAAGCGCCAGATGACCTGGTTCCGCGGCATGGAGCGCCGTGGCTTCCACATCCACTGGATCGACGCCACGCTGCCGATGGACGATAAGGTCGAGCAGATAGTCAGCCTCCTTTAGTTAAAGATTATTATAAAATGATTATCATAGTATGATAATTGAAGTATAATAATTAACTTTGCTGAACAATTTAACCCTCAAAGCAAGTGGCAGTAGAAACAACACGATGGGGGCTCGTTTATTGTCCCAAGAAGAAAAACGACAAGCGCTGGGAGCACATCAAGGAGCTGCTCAGCGAGCGCAAGATTGACTACGACTTCGTGCAGAGCGAGAACCGCGACAGCGTGGAGCGCATCGTCAGCATGCTCATCCAGAACGGCTATAAGACCATCGTCGTCATGGGCGGCGACTCGGCCATGAACGACGCCGCCAACTGTCTGATGAAGGAGGAGAAGCGCGTGCGCGACGAGATCGTGCTGGGCCTGATTCCCAACGGCGTGATGGACGACTTCGCCCGCTTCTGGGGGCTCACCGACATGGACGACGACGAGCTTATCAGCCGCCTGGCGCAGCGCCGCACGCGCCGCATCGACCTGGGCTGCATCCGCTACGTGAACCGCGAGCAGGAGCGCTGCCACCGCTATTTCCTCAACTGCATCAACATCGGAATGACGGCCGACATCATGAACCTGCGCCGACAGACGCGCCGCCTGTTCGGTTCGCGCACGCTGTCGTTCCTGTCGTCGCTCGTCGCCATGGTGTTCCATCGCAAGAGCTACCGCATGCGCATCCGCCTGAACAGCGACGTCGTCGACCGTAGCGTCATGACCGTCTGCATCGGCAACGCCCGCGGCTACGGCCAGACGCCGTCGGCCAACCCCTACAACGGGCTGCTCGACGTCTCCGTCGTCTATAATCCCAAGGTGCTCAAGCTGTTCACGGGCCTCTGGCTGCTCGTCACCGGCCGCTTCCTCAACCACCGCGACGTCCATCCTTACCGCACTCGCGAGATCATCGTCGAGGAGTCGTCGCGCGCCCTCGTCGGCATCGACGGTCGTCTGATGAAGACGCCCGTCGGCGAATACCGCATCCAGGTGGAGCAGGAGGTCGTCAATTTCCTCATTCCATAAGTTTCGCCAACAGCGCGCGGCATCCCTCCTCGACGTCGCGCCATGTCGCCTCGAAGTCACCCGTGTACCACGGGTCGGCCACGTCGCCCGGCCTCCGTGTGAAGTCCATCAGCAGGCAGATCTTCCCCTCAGGGTCGTCGCCGCAGATGCGCCGCATGTTGCGCAGGTTCCACTGGTCCATGCCGACGATGAGGTCGAAGCGCTGGTAGTCGGCGCGCGTCATCTGGCGCGCCGTCTTGCCCGCACAGCCGATGCCGTGCTCGGCCAGCTTGCGCCGTGCAGGCGGATAGACCGGATTGCCAATCTCCTCCGTCGACGTCGCCGCCGACTCAATATAGAACCGGTCAGCCAGTCCGGCCCGCTCCACCATCTCCTTCATCACGAACTCCGCCATCGGGCTGCGGCAGATATTCCCGTGGCAGACAAAAAGTATGCTATAGCGTCTCATATTCAAGGTGCAGCTTTCTTGCAGATGTTAGAATAATTGGTGTTACATATCATTTCTGCCCAACTCATCTTCCAGAAAACTGTAGACATAGCCGGAGGACTGGAAATAGAGGCCGGTTTTAGGGTCGCTCAGTTTTTCAAAAAGACGCGAGGTATAGACGGCATCGAAAGCCTGCTGCATGGTGAGGCCGCGCTGCTCCATCAGACGGGAAATCATGTCCTTCACGATTTCCTCCTTCATGTTCTGAAATTCTGCCTGCGATACGTTCATGCTATCTTGATGAGTTTGTCCACCGCCTCCTGCGTGCAGAAAGCGTATTGGAAGGTGATGCCTTTGATGTACTGGATGCGACGCAGAAACTCGTCGAAGGTGATGTAGCCCTGCTTGAAACGGGCAATCTGCGCGCCGACGCGGTCGTTTGCTATCGGGCCGAAGACAATGTCGTAGTCGTGGAGCGTCAGACCTTGCGTCTCGGTGCGATGGGCGTAGACAAATTGCGCCCATTCCTCGGTGTACTCCTCGAAGCGCTTATAGCGGAACTGCTGGAAAAGCGTTTCGTCGAACTCATAAACGTTGACGACGGGTGCCGTGTCTTCAAACTCGGCACGAAACTGAGCCATCTCCAGGGCTTGCTGCTCGTCGGCGGAAAGGTAGAAAGCCCGCCCGAAGTCCTTGTTCGGCTTGGACTTGCAGAGGTCGATGTGCTGAATATCAACCGTGGAGCCGTGATAGAGTCTCATAGTTTGCCTCCTTTCCGCTGGCAGTAGGCTTGCAGGGTCTCGATGTTCTCTTCGAGGGAAAGCGTATGCATGATGCCGTAGTGCTTGTCGCACAATGCCAATGCACCGTATTGGCTCAGGTAGCGGTAGGCCTGCGCCTCGGATACGTTGGTGCGGGAGGCAAAGGCTGCCACCATCAGGACGAGATATTCAATTTTGTTGAGCACCGATGCTGACATAATCGCTTTGTTTATTGTTACGTCGGCAAAGGTACAAAAAGTTTTTGAATTAAAGCGTTGTCGGAGCGAAAAAGTGTGAAAGTTGGCGATAAGTCAAAAAAAGATGCAGCTTTCTTGCAGATGTTTGAATAATTGGTGTTACTCATTCCCTGACGATGAATAAAAGGTAAGAAATACCGGAAACGGTGCTTTTTGAAAGTAATATACCCCTATATTACCTTCGAAAAGCACCGTTTTACTATTTTTAACTTCAAGCCCCATCATATTTCGTTTTCTGCTCCGTCAATAAAATAGAATGAGACAGAAAACAAGCAAAGAGGAATTTGCCCGACTCGTCAGGGAGCATGCCGCCGAGGTGATCAGCTTCGCCCAGCGCCTGCTCGCCGACCGCGCCGAGGCCGAGGAGGTGGCACAGGACGCCTTCGTCAGGGCCTACCGACAGCTGTCGTCGTTCAGCGGCGATTCCTCGTTGCTCACGTGGGTGCAGCGCATTGCCTACCACGAGGCCATCGACCGCCTGCGACGTCGCCGGCCACGCATGGCCGACATCAGCGAACTGCCATTGGCGGTGGCCGACGAAGACCTCTCGACCGACCGCGAGGAGCGCATCCAGCTGTTAGAGGAGGCCGTGGACCATCTGCCGACGGACGACCAGCTGCTGCTCCACCTCTATTATTACGAAGAACGACCGCTGCGAGACATCGCCTACATCATGGACGCAGAGCCTAACACGCTGAGTGCCAGGCTCTACCGCATACGAAAGAGACTACTGCACATGATTAAACTGAAAGAGAATGAATAAGCTGAAGGACAACGACCTGCGCGAGGCGCTGCGCCGACGCGAGGCAAAACGACAGCCGACAGCGGTGCCCGACGACTTCTGTGACCGCGTGATGCAGGAGATCGACGACGACCGTCGCCCCAGCCGCACGTGGCTCTACGCGGCCGTAGCCATCGCCGCGAGCGCCCTGCTGCTCGTTACCCTGCGCACGGGACGGGTCAGCGAGCCGGAGCAGACAGCGCCCGGGCAGCCGCTGACAGCAGGACAGGTCATAGCGCCCGAGCCTCCGACGCCAGCCATTGAGATAAGGCCTGCCGCTCAGCCGGTTGCGATTGCTAATTCGTTGAAAATCAAGGAGCAGCCGACCTTGCCGACCGACAGCATGGCCCTGATGGCCTCGCGCATTGAGGCCGAGATGCAGCACGTCAGCGACAGCTGCTACATGGACCTCCTGGCGCGCACCATTGAGAACGACCCACAACTCAGCCAGATGGTCGACGAGTTCATCAACATGGCGAGCGACACCGCGCAAGCCACCGTCTGCATTAAATCAATATAAGAAGATATGAAAACCGGAAAGACAATTCTGCTCACCGCAGCAATGACACTGAGCCTCACGATGGTGGCCCAGCCGAAAGCGATGGATGCGGCCATCGAGACGTTCCTCGCCTCGGGTCAGCTGATGACGAAGGACACGCACTGG
>JAFTGI010000147.1 GCA_017458195.1 Prevotella sp. | reverse complement strand
TGCTGGAAGGATCCTGCCTGACGCCTCCGCGCATGTCGGCTCCGGGGCGGATTGTCAGCAGGTTGGTACCCATCGTGGACAGTTCGGCGCGGATACTCTCTTTCGACCCCTGTCCTATCGACATCATGATGATGACAGCCGCCACACCGATGATGATGCCAAGCATGCTGAGGAACGAACGCATCTTGTTGTTGGCCACAGCCTTGATGCTTACCTTGAATAGATTATATATGTTCATCGACTTCTCATTTATCTGTTATCGGGGTCAGTCATCCTGCAGTTGCGGCAGTGCTGCCAGAGCCTCTGCTGCCGACTTGATGTTCGTATTGATGGTGTCCTCACGGATCTTGCCGTCGCGGAGGTTGATATTGCGGCTCGAGTATTCAGCTATCTCGGGGTTGTGGGTCACGAAGATGATGGTGTTGCCCTGACGGTAGAGCTCCTGGAAAAGCACGAGCATCTCGAACGACGTGCGCGTGTCGAGGTTACCCGTGGCCTCGTCGGCAAGCAGCACGGCCGGGTCGTTGACCAGCGCGCGGGCAATGGCGACGCGCTGCATCTGTCCCCCCGACATCTGGTTTGACTTATGATAGAGCCGGTCGCCCAGGCCCACGGCCTCGAGGGCCTTGATAGCCCGTTCGCGCCGTTCCTTGGCCGAGATGTCCGAGTTGTACATCAGCGGCAGCTCGACATTCTCCACGGCCGTCGTGTTGGCCAGCAGGTTATAGTTCTGGAACACGAAGCCGATCTTGCGGTTGCGCAGGTGGGCCCGCTGGTTCTTCGACATCGAGCGCACCGACACGCCGTCGAGCAGATATTCGCCGCTCGTGGGGGTGTCGAGGCATCCCAGCTGGTTGAGCAGGGTCGACTTGCCGGAGCCCGAGGTGCCCTGGATGGTGACGAACTCGCCCTCGTAGATCTTGAACGACACGCCGCGCAGGGCCTTCACCGTCTCCGACCCCACCTGGAAGTAGCGCTTCACGTTCTGCAGTTCAATAACGACTTTATTTTCCATAGGGGCTTAAGTTACTTTTTCTTGTTTCTATTCGGCGGCCCCGGCATGAAGGGGTTGCGGGCCTGGTCGTCGTCCTCGGCCACCTCACCGTTGGTGATGCTGAAGTCGGTGAGCACGACGGTGCCCTCAGCCACGCCGCCGGTAATCTCGGTCAGCACACCGTTGGTAGTGCCCGTCTCGACGGCATGAGCCTTGAAGACAGGGCCCTCGCGGGTCCACACCTTGGCCGGAGCCTGCACGTCCTCGATGGTCTGGTCCTTCTCGAGCAGGGCTTCGTTGGGCACGAAGCGCAGCGCCTTGGCCGGCACGCAGAGCACGTCGTTCTTCTCGAGCGTGAAGATGGTGACGTTGGCCGTCAGTCCGGGCTTCAGCTTCAGGTCGTTGTTGGGAGCCGAGATGACCACCTCGTAGGTGACGACGTTCGACTCGGTCGTGGCCTGCTGGCGCACCTGCGTGACGCTGCCCTCAAACTGGTCGTCGGGGAAGGCGTCGACGGTGAACGAGACGCGCTGGCCCTCGCGGACGCCGCCGATGTCAGCCTCGTCGATGTCGGCAATGACGCGCATGTCGGTCAGGTCCTTGGCGATGGTGAACAGCTCAGGCGTGTTGAACGAGGCGGCCACGGTCTGGCCCTCCTCCACGGCTTTGTTGAGCACCACGCCGTCGATGGGGCTGGTGATCGTGGCATAGCCCAGGTTGGTCTGGGCGCGCTGCACGCTCTCCTTGGCCGAGGCCACCTGCTCGCGGGCCTGCTGATACTGCAGACGGGCGCTCTCGTACTCGTCGGCCGAGACGAGGCCCTTGTCGTAGAGCGTCTTATACCTATTATAATTAGACTGCTGATAGTTGAGCGCGCTCTGGGCCGACGTCAGGTTGGCCCGCTGGGCGTTGAGCTCGCTGATCAGGTTGGTCTTGTCGAGTTCGGCAATGACCTGCCCCTTCTTGACCACGCTGTTGTAGTCGACGTAGAGCTTCGACACGATGCCCGACACCTGCGTACCGACGGTCACCTCCGTGACGGGCTCGATGGTGCCGGTGGCGGTGATGGAGTTCTGGATATTGGTGCGCTCCACCTTGGCCGTCTGGAAACTGACGGCCTGCTTCTTCTTGCCGCCCGAGAGCAGCAGATAGGCGACGATGGCCACGGCCACCACGCCCAGGATGATCCAAAGTTTCTTGTTCTTCATATTCTTTTAATTTATTCAAGTTTCGGATGTTCCACATCCTCTGTTTCCGGTGGTACGGGGTGCGGGGGTCAGCCTCTTCGAGGCCGAGGGTGCGAGGTCAGTTTTGCTGTTTGGGTGTTCTGGGGCTATCCTCGCACCCCCGTACCTTCGCACCTCCGTACCTCCGAAACTTCAGTAATTTACTATTGTCCGGCATAGAAGCGCAGCAACTGCATGTTGAGCAGCGTCTGATACTTCGACTGCAGGCGGTTCTGCTGGGCTGAGAGCAGACGGTCCTTGCCGCTCATCAGCTCGACGATGTTGGTCAGTCCGACGTTGAACTTCTCCTCGAGCAGGTTGTAGCTCTGCTCCTCGCTCTCCACGTTGGTCATGGCGGCGCGGAACTTCTGCTGGTTGGTCGTGGCGTCGAGCCAATACTGCTCGATGGTCTGATAGAGCTGCTTCTGCTGGTCCTGCAGGTCGAGCATGGCCTGCTGCTGCTGGATGCGGGCCTTGTTGACCTGGGTGCGCGTCTGGCGCTGGTCGAACAGGGGAATGCTCACGGTGACGCCGCCCGACATGTCGTAGTTGGTCTTCATCTGCGTGCCCCAGCCGTTCTTCGAGAGCGAGTTGGTGCTCGAGCCGATGCCGCCCGTCACGCCGATGCTGGGCAGCCGTCCGGCCTTGGCAATGGCCAGGCTGAGCTCGCTGCTCTCGATGGCCAGTCGCGAGTTCTCGATCTCGGGGCGATAGGCCAGGGCCTGCTCATAGACGTCCTGCAGCGGGGGAATGGCGCCGAGGGCCTGCTCGTCGCTGGCTGCGGGGACGACGATGTCGAACTCCTGGTCGCCGGTCAGCTCGAGCAGCTGCTTCAGCTGGAGCATATAGCTGGCCTTCTGGGCCTGGGCCTCGACGACGTTATATTCGTCGGTGGCGCGCTGGGCCGTCAACTGGGCCAGGTCGGCGCGCGACATCTTCCCCACTTCCACGATCTCGCGCCCGCGTTCCTCATTCTTCTTGCTCGTCTCTAAGCTCGACTGGCTCACCTTGATGGCCTCGTCGAGATAGAGGATCTGCACGTAGAGCTGGGCGATGCGCTCCTGAATCGAGTTGGCCGTCGTGGCGGCCTCCAGCTCGGCCTGCTGCTCCGACAGTTCGCTCAGCTTCACGTTGTTGCGGTTGCGGTTGCCGTTCCAGACGGTCCACTGGGCGTTCAGGCCGTAGGAGCCGTTATAATAGGCCTTGTCGACCTTCGCGTTCACCTGACCGTTGGTCACCGTCGTCACGCCGGCGTCCTGCCACGGCCGGTAGCCCACGCTATGGTTGGTCGAGGCCGAGAGCGACGGCAGCAGGGCGGCCTTCTGTCCCTTCACGTCCTCGGCAGCGCTCTGCTGTTGCAGTCGGGCGCGCTGCAGCGTGATGTTGTTCTGCATGGCATAGTCCAGGCAGTCTTGCAGCGTCCATGCCGACTGGGCGACGGTCGTGAGCGAGCAAAGGGCGGCTGCAGCGAAAACAATCAATTTTCTGTTCATACTTTCTCGTAATAAAATCGCTGCAAAGGTAGGCATAAATCCCGAGAAAAAGAAAGAAAATAGACAAAATCATGCACTTAAGAGAGTTTATTGACCTATCCGTCGACAAATAATTCAATTCTTAAAAAGAGCTAAACCGGCGGTACTTCCGCAGAAAACGCCAACACAAAACTAAAATCTCAGTGTGATTTATTAAAATCTCAGTGTGGTTTTATAAAATCTCAGTGCGGTTTATTAAAATCTCAGTGAGATTTTAGTTTTGTCGACCGTTTTTTTTTCAGGAAAACGTACTGCTATGACACAAAAAAGCTGTATCTTTGCAGGCGCTAAGACATTCAAAAGAATAAAAATGAAACAACTACTGCTCATCCTGACGCTGCTCAGCCTCGCGGCATCACCGCTGCGCGCCCAGGGCAACGGCGACCACCACCGGCTGACGAACCTGCCCCACCTGTACATCGAGACGTTCAGCGGGGCCGACGTGACCAGCAAGACCACCGAGGTGCCGGCACGGCTGTGGATGGTCGACGAGCAGGACGACGTGACCTACTACGACTCAATAAATATCCGCGGGCGCGGCAACTCGACATGGAAACTCCAGAAGAAGCCCTACCGCATCAAGTTCGCCAGCAAGCAGCGCTTCCTGGGCGCCGACCGCGCCAACGCTAAGAAATGGACGCTCCTGGCCAACCACGGCGACAAGTCGCTCATGCGCAACGCCCTGGCCAGCTACATCGGCGACCTCTGCGGACAGCCGTTCACGCCGGGCGCCATGTTCGTCGACCTGACGCTCAACGGCCAGTATCGCGGCAACTATCAGGCGAGCGACCAGATCGACGTGCGCAAGCGCCGCGTCAACATCGCTGAGCAGGACTATCCGCTGACGGCCGGGAGCGACATCACCGGCGGATACATCGTCGAGGCCGACGGATTCGCCGACTTCCAGGACGGCAAGACGGGATGGCGCACGGCCATCAAGCGCGTGCCGATGGCCATCCACTATCCGTCGGACGATGAGATCTCGACGTCGCAGCTGAACTATATCCGCAGCTTCGTCAACACCTTCGAGAGCCGCCTGCTCAACAGCGGATTCGAGTCGGCACAGAGCTACCACCACATGGTCGACACGCTCTCGCTCGTCAGCTGGTATCTGGCCAGCGAGCTCACCGCCAACCCCGACTACGTCTGGAGCATGTATTTCTATAAGGAGCGGGGCGACGACCGACTGCACTTCGGCCCGATGTGGGACTACGACATCGCCTTCGACAACGACAGCCGCCTGAGCAACAATCAGATGCAACGCCGGCAACTCATGGCCGACATCGGTTTCGTCAATAACGGACTGGAGCTGTGTGTGCGCCGGATGTGGCAGGACGAATGGTTCCAGCGGCTCGTCTTCGACCATTATAAAACGCTCTATGAGGACGGGCTCGAGCAGAAGCTCATCAGCCGCATCGACAGCCTGGCCACGCTACTCGAGGCTTCGCAACGGCTCAATTACGAACGGTGGAACATCCGGCAGCGCACGCTGCGCGAGGTGGTCATCTTCAGCACCTACGATGAATATGTCGACGACCTGCGGGCCTTCATCCACGTGCGCGTGCCGGCTCTGCTCAGCGCCTTCGCTCAGCGCCATCCCGACCATCCCGACCCGGAGGATTATATCACGATGGAGCCTGACGTCCGCACACGCGACAACTATCTATACACCATTGCCAACGCCGGCACGGGCACGGTCGTCGACACCGACGCCGGGGGCCTCGTCGTGGCCAACCACCGCGACGCCGACAGCCACAGCCAGCAATGGCTCATCCGCACGCTCAGCAACGGCTACCACCACATCACAAACCGCCTCAGCGGACTGGTCCTCACCGACCCCACGCAGGGGGCCTCGACGGCCACCACCAACCTGAGCACGCAGCTGTGCGTGGCCCAGCCCGACTCGGCCGACCGTGCCCAGCAGTGGCACCTCGTCCTACAGGCGGGCGGCCGCGTCAACCTGACCAACCGCCAGACGGACCACACCGCCAACCTGACCGGTGGCCGCTCAGACGACGGCACCACCATCCTGAGCTACACCAACGACGTCCGCAACGCCTCGAGCAACAACCGTCTCTGGACGCTCACCGTCGTCGACAGCATCGCAAACGACAGCCAGGGCATAGCCCAGACGCCTGATCTGGACTATGCCCTGGCCTACGACCCCATCGCCGGGCGCCTGCACTTCGGTGCCGACGACCTCGCGCTCCTGCAGTTCTCCGCCCAGGTCTACGATGCCGCCGGTCGCCCCCAGCTCCGCTTCCGCGCCCAGGACGGCGCCAGCGTGGCCCATCTGCCCCGCGGTCTCTACATCGTCGCCTGGCAATGGCAGGGCCGCCGCCACACCGCGAAGTTCATGGTCGGGCAGTAAAAAGTCATTCCCCTTCGGCCTCCTTTATCTTAGCCAAGAGTTCAGCACGCTTCTCCGTGCTCGTGCCGTGGACGGCATAGCGGACAACGCCCTGCTTATCGACCACGACGGTGAAGGGGAAGCCCTCGGTGCCGATCCACGACATCATGTCCTTGGCTTCGACGAGGTGCGTCCACGTGAAGTGGTGCTTGTCGGTGATCCGCTTGGCAGTCTCGGCATCGTGGTAGGTGGCAGAGAAGAACATCACATTGGGCAACTGCTCCTTCCACGTGGAGAGTTCGGGCATCTCAGCACGGCAGGGGCCGCAGCCGGAGTACCACAGGTTGAGCACCATCACGCGGCCGCGGACGCTGTCGTTCGTCCATACTCGCCCGTCCATGTCCTTCTCGCTGAACAGCGGGAACGGCTCGCCAGCTTTGGGCGAGTAGAATGTGCCGTCGGCCTTCACGTCTGCCTGTGTCAGTTGCTGCATTGTCCGCATCATGTTGACGCCGTCAAGGAACTGGTCGGCATTGTGAACCTGCTCGCGCGGGATGGCCTGACGGATGACCGACTTGGGCAAATCGACATTCAGCCCAATGGCCACCAGACTATTCCCCTCCTTGTCCTTCAGCCGTGAAAACGTCTTCTCTGCATCAGGGAGTTTCGGCATCTCACGGAAGAAATAGCCGTTGATTAAGAACTTGGGAATAATCGTGTCAATTCGTTCTTCTTGGGCCGTCACCCCAAGTGACACGATGGCTGCAAGGCTGAGGATTACAAATCTTAGAAGATTCATTACGAGGTATAAGCTTACTTTTCAAATATACTTTCCAGTTTCCTTGTTAATGCCTTGCCACGCAGGTCAGCGGCAATAATTATGCCTTGCGGATTGACAAGGAGATTGGCTGGAATGGTGGTGATTCCGTAAAGGACGGCGAGTTCTGAGTTGCGTCCTTTCAGATCCGAGAGTTGCATGAACGGGGTGCCGAAGTCTTTGATACCGCGAAGCCATGCGTTCTTTTTATCATCGATGGAAACAGCCAACACCTCAAAGCCCCGGTCGCGGAAACGCTCATAGTTTTGGATGACATTCGGCATTTCCATTCGGCAGGGGCGGCACCAACTAGCCCAGAAGTCAATGAGCACGTACTTGCCCTGTCCGCACCATTCGCTGAGTTGGTGGCTCTGCCCGTCGGGGTCTGCCAACGCCAAATCAGTCAAAGCCTTGCCGACTTGGCGAAGTTGCAAGACCTGCAGCCGTTGCTTGGCCTCGTTCATCAAGGGGTGGTTGAAATAATAGGTGGTGCTGTCGATGGCTGCCGACAACTCCTCGAAGTCCATGTAACCGCTGACCGCTTGGAGAAAGTAGGCCGCAATCACGTTGTCGCGGTTTTCGCGGATGAAGCGCCGTGCCTGCTCAATCATTGCCTCGTTGTTGGCGGCAATCTGCTGTTCTATCTCGTGTTTTCCCGTCTCGCTTGCGGCTTTCTTCGATGCCATAAACAAGC
>JAFTGI010000146.1 GCA_017458195.1 Prevotella sp. | reverse complement strand
CGGAGGCAGGACTCGAACATGCGACCTCCAGGTTATGAGCCTGGCGAGCTACCAACTGCTCCACTCCGCGATGTATTATCGTTTTGCGGGTGCAAAGGTACGTCTTTTTTTTGAATTATGCAAATTTTCGTGCATCTTTTTTGTATTTGAGCACATTTTTCACTAAAAAACTTGGTCAATTCAATAAAAAGAGGTAATTTTGCACACGATATTTGCCGTGTGCAATATCAATATCAACGCTTAAAGGGAGGAATCTGACATGTCAATATCTAAGACAAGACATCTATTAGTCGATGTGGCCCGGCAACTGTTTGCCAAGAACGGCCTTGAGAACACGACGATGAACGACATTGCACAGGCTTCGGGCAAAGGCCGGCGCACACTCTACACCTATTTCAAGTCGAAGGAGGACATCTACTATGCCGTCATTGAGACTGAGCTTGAACGTCTCAGCGACAAACTTGACGAGGTTGCCGCCCGCAAGATCAGCCCGCAGGAGAAGGTCATCGAGCTGATTTACACCCACCTGAGCATGATCCGTGAGACTGTGGTGCGCAACGGCAATCTGCGGGCCGAGTTCTTCCGCAACATCTGGATGGTCGAGAAGGTGCGCAAGCATTTCGACCTGGCTGAGGTGGAGTTGTTCCGCAAGGTGTTTGCCGAAGGCAAGGAGGACGGCGAGTTCGACATTGAAAACGTGAACCTGGTGGCCGACATCACCCACTATTGCATCAAGGGTCTTGAGGTGCCTTACATTTACGGGCGCATTGCCCACGGCATGAAGGAGGAGGACACGAAGCCTCAGGTGGCCAAGTTCGTCTACGGCGCTTTGGGGAAGCATAAATGATATATAATAATGAACACAATATTAACTAAGTATAATTAAGAAATGGGATTATTAACTGGTAAGACTGCACTGATTACAGGAGCAGCACGTGGCATTGGCAAGGCCATTGCACTGAAGTTCGCCTCTGAGGGCGCAAATATTGCATTCACAGATTTAGAGGTGAATCAAGAGACCGAGAACGAGATTGCCGCACTCGGCGTGAAGGCCAAGAGCTACGCCTCGAACGCTGCCGACTTCCAGCAGACGGAGGAAGTGGTGGCACAGGTTAAGGAGGAGTTCGGCTCCATTGACATTCTGGTGAACAACGCCGGCATCACGAAGGACGGCCTGATGCTCCGCATGAGCGAGCAGCAGTGGGACGCCGTGATTGCCGTCAACCTGAAGTCGGCCTTCAACTTCATCCATGCCTGCGTGCCGGTGATGATGCGCCAGCGCCATGGCTCAATCATCAACATGGCTTCGGTCGTCGGCGTCCACGGCAATGCCGGTCAGGCCAACTATGCCGCCTCGAAGGCCGGACTCATAGCCTTGGCCAAGTCTATCGGTCAGGAGATGGGCCCCAAGGGCATCCGCGCCAACGCCATCGCCCCGGGCTTCATCGACACGGCCATGACGCAGGCCCTCTCTGAGGAGGTGCGTCGCGAGTGGTGCCAGAAGATACCCCTGCGCCGCGGCGGCACCGTCGACGACATCGCCAACTGCGCCGTGTTCCTGGCCTCTGACATGTCGAGCTACATCAGCGGACAAGTCATTCAGGTGGATGGCGGCATGAACATGTAAGAGAGCCCACCCCAAACCCCTCCCCAAGGGAGGGGCTTTTTTTAGATTCAGCATGCAAGTAGTCTACGAGGACAACCATATTATTATTGTGAGCAAACGGAGCGGTGAGATCGTGCAGGGCGACAAGACCGGCGACCAGCCGCTCTCTGACTTTGTGAAGCAATATATCAAGGAGAAATATCAGAAGCCGGGCGAGGTGTTTCTTGGTGTGGTGCACCGTCTCGACCGGCCAGTCTGCGGTCTGGTGGTCTTCGCCCGCACGTCGAAGGCGCTCACCCGCCTGAACAAGATGTTTGCCGAGGGTCAGGTGCACAAGACCTACTGGGCCATTGTAGAAATGAGAAATGAGAAATTAGAAATGAGAAATGACAGCAATGCGCAAGCGCAAGCCCATTCCGCATTCCGCATTCCTCATTCCTCATTCAAAGAACTGACTCACTGGCTGACGCGCAACGAACAGCAGAACAAGTCGTATGCCTACGACCATGAGGTCAGGGGGGCGAAAAAAGCCATGCTGCGCTATCGTGAACTGGCCCGCGGCGACCGCTACTCGCTGCTTGAGGTGCAGCTCATGACGGGTCGCCACCATCAGATACGCTGTCAACTGAGCGCCATCGGCTGTCCTATCCGCGGCGACCTGAAATATGGGGCACGCCGCTCAAATCCCGACGGCAGCATCTCGCTGCTGGCCCGCCGCGTCGAGTTTGAGCACCCGGTCTCGCATGAGAAGATTTGCATCGACGCTCCCCTACCCGATGACCCGCTATGGCAGAAGCTCAGCCATCAAGTTTCCTGACATTTCGAACATCCATGAATAAAGAAGTGGCACTTTTCGGTCAAAGAAGCGGCACTTCTCGAGTGAAGAAGCGGCACTTTCCTGATTGAAAAGTACCGCTTCTTTTTCATCAATTTTATTTGCCGACTTGCAACTTTCCGCACCTTCTGTTCGTCTAACATGTAGAAACATAAATAATTAAAAGAAAAAGAACTATGAAAATGAACAAAATGATGCTCGCGGCCACGCTCTGCCTGATGGCTCTGCTGACCACCTCATGCCTGAACACGACCATCCGCCTGAGCCACGGCGCCGGGAAGAAGATTGAACCCAGCAAGAACATCGTCGAGAAGGTTTTTGACCAACCTGCCTTCGACAAACTCGAAGCCAAGCTCCTGGCCAACGTGAAGATCATCCAAAGCGCCACGGACGGCCACCGCGTCGTCATGCGCTGTCCGGACAACTACGTGGAACTGTTTGATTTCAAGGTCGATGAGGGCGAGCTGACACTCGACTTCGCCAAGAAGAACGTCAACATCGAGACTGCCGACGTCAAGATCCTGGTTTACACACCCTCGCTGAGCAAGATTGAGAACAGCGGCGTGGCCATGATCAAGGCCGACTCGCTCCGTGCTGATAAACTCGAGGTGGAGAACGATGGGGTCGGCTCCATCAAGCTTAACGGCCTCACCGTGAGCCACATCGACTGCGAGCTCAGCGGTGTGGGCAACATTGAGCTGCAGGGCACCGCCAATGAGGCCAGTCTCGAGAACAGCGGCGTAGGCAGCATCGAAGCCGACGGACTGAAGGCCACAGCCGTCAAGGCTGAAGTCAGCGGCGTGGGCAGCGTCAGGTGTTGGGCCTCAGAACGCCTAAAGGCTGAAGTGAGTGGAGTCGGTTCACTGAAATACGGCGGCGACCCACAAGACAAGAAACTCCATCGCACCGGCGTGGGCAAGATTTCTGCACTATAAGCAAGAAATAATCGAGAAAAAATTCGTCGGTATCGTTTTTTTTTTGTTATTTTGCACTTTCGATGAAGAAAGCGCTCAAGTGGATAGGGCTCGCCCTGCTGACTCCCATCGTGCTGCTGCTCGTCGCGGCAGCACTGCTTTATGTACCTCCCATCCAGCAATGGGCGGTTGGGAAAGTGGCGGCCATCGCTTCCGAGAAGACCGGCTTCGACATCTCGGTGGGCCACGTCAGCCTGAAGTTTCCTCTTGATTTGGTAGCTGATGATGTGCTCGTCGTGCGCCCTGAGCGCGACACGATTGCACAGATAGGCCGCGCCGTCGTCGATGTCCGGCTGTGGCCTCTGCTCAAGAGTCAGGTGGTCGTCGACGAACTGAGTGTAGAGCAGGCCCGTTTCAATACTTATAACTTGATCTCCGACGTCCAAGTGAGCGGACAGGCTGACCGGCTGAGCCTCCGCTCCGACGGCATCGACCTTCGCCAAGGGATTGTCAACCTGAACGACGCCCAGCTCAGCGAAGCCGACGTCAACATTGTTCTGAGCGACACGGCTGCCGTCGACACAACGGCGTCAGAGCCTTTGGCATGGCTCGTCAACCTTGATAAACTTAACATTGAGCGCTCACACGTATCTATCAGTATGCCAGGTGATTCCATGCGTTTCGGTGGTTATATAGGAAAGGCCGCGGCTACCGATGCCCGTATAGACCTGGCCGACAGCCATTATTCACTCGGACAACTTGACTGGCAGGAAGGTCAGCTGACCTACGACCTGCCTTATGAACCGGCCAAGGCCACCGGACTTGACTACAGCCACCTTGACGTGCGCGACATCAGTCTCAACATCGACAGCATCGACTACGCCAGCGAGCGCCTCTCGCTCAATGTCCGTCAGGCTTCATTAAGCGAGGCCCGCAGCGGATTGAAGATCAACGACCTGCATGGCCCCGTCGTGCTCGACGGGCAGCGGCTCAGCCTGCAGGACGTTTCGCTCACCACCCCCCACTCCACCATCCATGCCCGCGCCGATATCGACCTCAACGTGATGGACGACGTCGCCCCCGGCTCTATGGACATCGACCTGGATGCCCAGATAGGCCGTCAGGACCTGATGGTCTTCATGGGCGACGTCCCGGCCCCGCTGCGCAGCCGCTGGCCCGACTGGCCACTGAGCGTCAAGGGGCGCATCCGCGGAAACATGCAGCAGGCCCGCGTCGAACGGCTCAGCATGGAACTGCCGACGGTGTTTCATGCCGAGGCGTCGGGCACGGTCAACAACCTGACCGACATGAACTCGCTGCTGGGCGGACTCGACGTGAAGCTGCAGACCTACGACCTCTCGATGCTCCGCTCCACGCTCAGTCTGCCGGCCTCGGTGCGCATTCCCAGCGGCATTCAGCTGGAGGGCAAGATTGATGCCAACGGTTCGCGCTACACGGCCGACCTGACGGCCCGCGAGGGACACGGCATGGTGCGCCTGAAGGGCTACTACGACCAGCAATCTACGGTTTATAGTGCCGACGCAAAAATCAACAACCTGAACCTCCACCATTTCCTGCCCAAGGACTCGCTCTACGAACTGACGGCCGACGTGCAGCTGCGCGGTCAGGGCACCGACTTCTTCGACCGGCGCAGCCGGCTCGACGCCCAGGCTCAGGTCAGCCACCTGCGCTATGGACACCTCAACCTCGACAACCTCTTGGCCGACGCCACCCTCAGCAACGGCCACATGCTGGCCTCGCTGACGAGCGACAGTCCCCTGATGCGCGGCACTGTCAACGCCGATGCCCTGCTCGGCCAACGCTCCACCGTCAAGGCCACGCTGGGCACCGACATCCACGAGATCGACCTCCATGCCCTCGGCCTGTCAAAGAACCCACTCGTCGTCGGCATGTGCGGCCATGTCGACTTGGCGACAGACATGAACTATTATTATAATGCAGAAGGGGCCTTCAGCGATCTCTACATCCGCGACTCGGTGAACACCTACCGTCCGCAGGATGTGGCGCTCAGCCTCTTAGCCGACCGCGACACGACGACGGCCCGACTGCAGAGCGGCAACCTCGCCCTCAGGATGGATGCCAGCGGCGGCTACCAGCGCCTCATCGACCAGCTCATGGCCCTGACCGACACCATCGGTTCGCAGTTCCGGCAACGCGTCATCGACCAGCCACGCATCAAGCAGATGCTGCCCACCATGCGTCTCTATGCCACCAGCGGGCGCGACAATCCCATTGCCGACATGCTGCGCGCCTCAGCCGGCATCGACTTCCGCGACCTGCACGTCGACCTCACGTCGTCGCCCACGCAGGGGCTGAACGGCGAGGCCCACGTCTACGCCCTGAAGTACGATTCGGTGCGCATCGACACCGTCCACGTTACGCTCAAGGACAGCGACCGCGGACTGACCTATCAGGCCGTCGTGGCCAACAACCGGCGCAACCCGCAGTTCGTCTTCCGCGCCCTGGCCGACGGCCATGTCTATGAGCATGGTGCCCGCATTGGCGTGCGCTTCTACGACGACAAGGGCGACCTTGGCGTCCGTCTGGGAGCACAGGCATCCATGGAGGCCGACGGCCTGCGCTTCCAGCTGATGCCCAAGCGTCCCACCATCGGCTACACGGAATTCAACCTCAACGACGACAACTATCTTTTCCTGGGCAGCGACACGAAGCTGCAGGCCAAGGTCGACCTTGTGGCCGACGACGGCACTGGCGTTAAGATTTATTCTGAGAATCAGGACTCCACGCTGTTGCAGGACCTGACCGTCAGCCTCAACCACTTCGACCTCGACCGGCTGACGACCGTACTGCCCTACGTGCCACGCATTGCAGGCATGCTCGACGGCGACTACCACCTCATGATGAACCAGCAGCACCAGATCTCCGTGGCCAGCGACATGCAGGTGCGCGGCATGGCCTACGAGGGCAGTCCCGTGGGCGACGTCTCGACGGAGTTCGTCTATCTGCAGCGCGAGGACAACACCCACGCCGTCGAGGGCGTGCTGATGCTCAGCGGACAGGAGGTGGGCGCCCTGCGCGGCGAATATCGCGACGAAGGCGAGGGCTTCCTCGATGCCACGCTGCAACTGACGCGCACCCCGCTCTCGCTCATGAACGGATTCATCCCCGACCAGCTGCTCGGCTTCGAGGGCTATGCTGAGGGTGAAGTCAGCGTGAAGGGATCGCTCAGTCATCCCGACGCCCAGGGCGAGCTCTACCTCGACTCGGCCTATCTGGTCAGCCAGCCCTACGGTGTGCGCCTCCGCTTCGACAACGACCCTGTGCACATCGTCGACTCGAAGCTGTTGCTCGAGAACTTCACGATGTATGCCTACAACCAGAACCCGCTCAACATCATGGGCAACATCGACTTCCACGACATCGACCACATGACGATGGACGTGCGGATGCGGGCTCGCAACTTCCAGCTCATCAACGCCAAGCAGACGGCCCGTTCCATCGCCTTCGGCAAGGGCTTCGTCAATTTCTATGCCACGATGAGCGGCCCCATGGAGCGGTTGGCCATGCGCGGCCGGCTCGACGTGCTGGGCAATACCGACCTGACCTACCTGTTGCTCGACTCACCCCTGTCGACCGACAACCAGCTTGATGAGCTCGTGAAGTTCACCGACTTCAGCGACTCCATCCAGGTGGGCATTGAGCGGCCCACGCCCGACGGTCTGACCGTCGACATGCAGATAGGTATCGACCAGGGCGCCCATGTCGTCTGCGGCCTGAATGCCGACCAGACCAACTATGTCGACATCTTCGGCGGCGGCGACCTGCGCATGCGCTATTCGGCCAGCGAGCTCACTCTCAACGGCCGTTACACCCTCTCGAGCGGCGAGATGAAATACTCGCTGCCCATCATCCCGCTGAAGACATTCACCATACAGGACGGCAGCTACGTCGAGTTTACCGGCGACCCGATGAACCCGCACCTCAACCTGACTGCCACCGAGCGCACCCGTGCCAGCGTCGGCCAGGAAGGCGGACAGAGCCGCTCCGTCAGTTTCGACTGCGGCGTCGTCATCACCAAGACGCTCAGCGACATGGGCCTCGAGTTTATCATCTCTGCCCCCGAGGACATGACCGTATCAAGCGAGCTCAACAGCATGTCGACCGAGCAGCGCGGCAAGCTGGCCGTGACGATGCTCACCACGGGCATGTACCTGGCCGACGGCAACACCAGCGGTTTCTCGATGAACTCAGCCCTCAGCTCATTCCTGCAAAGCGAAATCAACAACATCACCGGCAACGCCCTGAAGACGCTCGACCTGAGCATCGGCCTCGACAACACGACCGACGCCAGCGGCGCCATGCACACCGACTACTCCTTCAAGTTCGCCAAGCGCTTCTGGAACAACCGTCTGAAGGTGCAGATCGGCGGCAAGGTGTCCACCGGACAGGAGGCCACCCTCGGCCAAAACCAGTCGTTCTTCGACAACGTCACGATGGAGTATCGCCTCTCGCCAAAGGCCAACCAGTACGTCAAGCTGTTCTACAACCAGAACGCCTACGACTGGCTCGAGGGCTACACCGGCGAATATGGCGCCGGCTTCATCTGGAAGCGCAAGCTCGACCGTCTGCTCGACATTATAAGGCCCACCCCCAACCCCTCCCCAAGGGAGGGGAGTCTGGTTAGACCTGCCAGCCAAAATGCTCAAAGGAATGATTCACTCAAAGCGGAAACTAATAGAGATTCATTGATGACACGATGACCATACATCAAATAATAACAAGAACACGCCAACATCTCTATATAAGCCCCTCCCTTGGGGAGGGGTTGGGGTGGGCTTTGTTTGTGGTTTTGCTCCTCTCATGCTCCACCACCAGCCACATCCCTGACGACGACCAACTGTTCGTCGGGCTGACCAAGATCGACTATCAGAACTATGAGCCGGGCGAGGACTTCGACGCCACCCGCGAGGAAGTCGAGGCCGCTTTGGCCACAGCCCCCAACGGCGCCCTGTTCGGCTCGAGCTTCTATCGCACGCCCTTCCCCTACGGTCTGTGGATATGGAACTGGGCCGACGGCTCGAGCGGCGTGTTCAAGAAGTGGATGAAGAAGACATTCGGCAAGGCTCCGGTGCTGATGAGCCAGGTGAACCCTGCCCTGCGCGCCTCGGTGGCCCGCTCCGTGCTCCGCAAGAACGGTTACCTGCACGGCACGGTCGACTACGAGGAGGTGGCCCAGCGGAATCCCAAGAAGATGAAGATCGGCTATACCGTCAGGCTCGACACCCTCTTCCGTGTCGACACGATGGCCTACATAGGCTTCCCCGCCCCTATGCAGCAGCTCATCGACTCCACCCGCGACGCGGCCTACATCAAAGCGGGGTCAGCCCTCAACGTGGCCAACCTCGACGCCGAGCGCAGTCGTCTGAGCCGACTGTTCCGCAACAACGGCTACTATTATTACCAGACGGGCTATGCCTCCTATCTGGCCGACACGTTCGACATCCGCAACCACGCCCAGCTGCGCCTACAGCTGGCCGACTCACTCCCGCCGGAAGCCCTCCGGCCATGGTATATCGGTCAGACGAAGGTCGAGCTGCGCCGCTCCATGCGCGAGCAGCTCAGCGACAGTATCGGCCGCCGCTTCCTTAAGGTCTTCTATAATGGCAAGCACTCCCCCATCCGCCCGCGCGTCATCCTGAGCGACCTCAAGCTGCGGCCCCGCCAGTTGTTCAGCTATGACAACTACCAGGAGTCAGTGCAGAAGCTTAATGCCACTGGCGTCTTCTCCAGCGTCGACTTTCAGCTGACGCCACGCTCCCTGACCGACACGCTCGACCTGACGCTCGCCTGCACCTTCGACAAGCCCTACGACTTCTATGTCGAGACCAACTTCGTCAACCGGACCATCGGCCGTCTGGGCCCGGAGCTCAAGATTGGCTTCACCAAGCGCAATGCCTTCCGCGGCGCCGAGAAGCTCGACGTCAACCTGCACGGCGCCTACGAATGGCAGACCAGCGGCGGCGGCGAGGACATGAACTCGTATGAGTACGGTGCCGATGCCTCGATTGAGTTTCCGCGCATCATTGCACCGTTCGTCAACCGCACCCGCCGCACCGGCCCCAACGGCCGCCGTCGTCCACGCCGGTTCTATGCTACGCCCTGGACCGTCGCCAAGGTGTCGAGCGACGTCGTCCGCCGCCCCTCTTACTACAAGATGCACATCGTCTCGGGCGAGTGGACCTATCGCTGGCAGCCCTCGGCAACAAGCCGCCATGAACTGTCGCCACTGACGCTGAAGTATCAGTTCATGAACAGCCACACCGACCAGTTCGACGAGCTCCTGCTCAAGAACCCTTACTTGCAGGCCACCATGGACGACTACTTCATCCCCAAGATGCGTTACACCTACACCTACGCTTCACCGACAAGCTATCGCAACCCCATCCGATGGGAGACCAGCATCGAACAGGCCGGCAATCTGACCGCCCTTTACGATGTCGTCATCCAGGGCAACCCGTGGAACCAGAAAGGTAAGACGCTGTTCAAGAACCCCTACTCGCAGTTCATCCGACTGGAGACCGACTTCGTCAAAACGTGGACTCTCGACCAGCAGACACAGCTCGTCGGCCACCTCAACTGGGGCCTGCTCTGGAGCTACGGCAACTCCGACGAAGCCCCCTTCAGCGAGCTGTTCTACGTCGGCGGAGCCAACAGCATCCGCGCCTTCACTGTGCGCTCCATCGGTCCTGGCGCCTTTCAGGGCATTCCCGGCAACAGCCAGTTCAGCTATCTCATGCAGAACGGCGACTCCAAGTTCGTCGTCAACCTCGAGCTGCGCCGCCGCCTGTTCGGCAACCTCTACGGCGCCCTGTTTCTCGATGCCGGCAACGTCTGGAACTCACGCGACTGGACCCTCCAGCACAGCGATGACGACGACCAGCAGACCCATGACTTCATTGACCTCTGGAACGACGTCTTCGCCAACACCAAGTTCGGCGCACGCAAGTTCCTGAACGAGCTCGCCACCGGCACCGGCATCGGCCTGCGCTACGACCTCGACTTCCTCGTGCTGCGCGTCGACTGGGGCTTCGGTCTCCACCTGCCCTACGACACTGGCAAGTCTGACTATCTGAACATCCCCCGCTTCCGCGACATGCACTCACTGCATATCGCCATCGGCTATCCGTTCTAAGCCCGCTGACCGTTGTGAACAAACTAAAAGGGCTGACACATTTTGCAGATGTCAGCCTCAGTGCATAAAGACTAAATAAGGCCACCTTTTGCGGAAACGCTGGTCGGTGGCCTTATCACTATCTTTCATGAATGATCACGAAGAATGTCTTGAAGATAAGACCTATATCTCCCCAAAAAGAATGGTGGCTTACATACTCGAGGTAGAGGCGCAGCTTCTCCTGCATAATAACCTCAATATAGTATTTCTCTGGGTCTTCAGCCTTCTCCATCAGTTCATTTTCATTCCTGAACTTGATTGAGGCTGGGTCGGTGATGCCCGGCCTAACGTCGAGGACATGCAGCTGTTCTGGAGTCCAGTAGTCCACGTAGTGCCGAACTTCAGGTCTTGGTCCTACAAGCGACATGTCGCCGATGAACACATTGATAAGTTGCGGCAGTTCGTCGAACTTGAACTTACGGATGAAGTAGCCGGAACGTGTGATGCGAGGGTCGTGTCCTCCTATCGTCACAAGACTTCCCTTGTCGGCGCCTACCCGCATCGAGCGGAACTTGAAAATCCGGAAGTCCTTGTTGAATCTGCCTACACGTACCTGACGATAGAACACCGGCCCTTTGGAGTCCAGCTTTATCCAAACAGCCAGCAACAGAAAGAGCGGACTTAGGACTATCAGCCCCAATCCGCTCGCTATGATGTCGAATATCCTTTTCACAGACTCTTGAATATGTCAATGAAGTTCACGATCACGTACTCCTGCATCTCGTCCGTCATCTTCGTGTTCAGCGGCAGCGTCACCTCATTGTGGAACATGTCGAAGGCATTTGGATAGTCGTTGATGTCGAAGCCCAAAGCCTTGTAGGCCGTCATCATCGGCAGTGGCTTGTAATGCACGTTGCAGGCGATGTCCCGCTCCGCCATCTTGATGATGAAAGCATTACGCTGTTCCAACGTCTTATCAGCCAGTCGGGTGATATATAGATGTCCGCTCGACGTGTGCTTGTCGTTGTAGTGGTCGAGCACCTGGACGGGCAGGTTCTTCAGTGCCTCGTCGTAACGCCCGATAATTTGGCGGCGTCGGTAGAGCATTTCGGGATAACGCTTCAGCTGTGCCAGTCCGATGGCCGCCATGATGTCGGTCATATTGCACTTGTAGAATGGTGCAACAATATCGTACTCCCAGGCCCCGAGTTGCGTCTTGGCCAGTGCGTCCTTGTTTTGGCCATGCAGTGATAGCAATTGGAATTGCTTGTAAAGCAGTTCATCTGTCGTTCCGTCGGGTTTGCAATCCGACGGCAGTTTCCATGTCAGTGCTCCCCCTTCAGCTGTTGTCAGGTTCTTCACGGCGTGAAAAGAGAATGATGTGAAGTCGGCCACCTCACCAACCATCTTCTCGCCGTACTTGGCACCGAAGGCATGGGCGGCATCAGCCATGACAATCACCCTTCCGAAAGCCTTCTGAATATCATTAGCAGGACGGAACAGGTGTTTTTTGCTTTCCACAGCTGCAAAGATGGCGTCGTAGTCACACGGCACGCCGCCGAGGTCTACGGGAATCACCACTTTTGTCCGTTCCGTGATGGCATCAGCCAACTTCTCGTAGTCCATCTCGAATGAGCCCGGCCGTGTATCCACCAGCACAGGCTTAGCCCCCACATGGCAGATGACGCTGCACGATGCCGTGTAGGTATAGGCCGAAGTAATCACTTCGTCACCAGGTCCTACGCCCAGCACCCTCAGAATAGACTCCATACATGCAGTAGCCGAGTTCAGACATACCGCCCGTTTCGTCTGGCAGCACAGTGCTATCAGTTGTTCAAACTCCTTGGTCTTCGGGCCTGTCGTTATCCATCCCGAAAGAATAGCCTCCCTCACGAGGTCAGCCTCCTGTTCCGTCATGTCAGGAGGAGAAAATGGAATCTTCATATTTATTTTTTGATTATGTTAATACGTAAAGAGTTTCAAATTAACAGCCATGCGCCTATAAGGTATTAGCAGCATCTCTTTTGGAGCTAAAGAGAAATAGCGCACACAATTCTTCAAAATAAAAGCCATTGTTTCTATCTTAAAGCGAAGGCCGACCTTTTTCACTTTTCGCTTATCACGCCCGAAGTTGCCGCTGCGCATGATATCCTCCATAATCTGAGGCTGCAGTTTTCTGTCCTTCTCAGTTAATGTCAAAGGGAAATCCTTCATTCCAAGTTTATCGACGAGAATCGTTCCAAAGGCACAGAACGCTTTCAACAGCCCCAGCTTGCTCAGAGCTTCAGCCAGCAGAACCTTATCTATCTCGTCTTTATAATGGTGCATCATTATTGCCCAGTCACATAAATGCCGTAAACCAAGCCCTTCCTTAACAAAATGGAAGAACAGGTGTATGAAGATGTAAGCAGCATAGAGTGTTGGTTCCATTATCTTTACATCTTCGCCTCCAATATTGATTACAGAAGATATACTTTCTGACAATTTCTTTTCCCAATATCGTTTATGTTTATTACTGCCAAAATCTATCAGATAGGAATGCAGTTCATACAGTGCTTTGCTATGTGTAAACGCAAATTCCTTCTCGACCATCTGGTGTGGAAGTTCTACCCCCCAATTCTTTTTCAGGATGTTAGATACGTACAGATAATCATAGATTAGGAAATCGATGTCGCCGGGCATTCTTATATTTGGATTCGGATAGAGTGCCGCCAGTGTTTGCCCTTTCACAACCAAGTAGTCTGTTCCTGTCTCAGCCATCAGCCGGGCAAACATAGCCACCTCGCGATTCATCTGCTCATTTTCATGCTTTATCCGTTCCAGGTAGCCGATGGCATCAAACAGCGTCTGCTGCTCCATCCGCACATCCTTCCTTATAAGCAAATCAATAATCAGACCTGCAACGGCCTGCTTATCTGCCAGTCTGATGAGCCTACCTGCATCCTTCGGAGATATGATTATATCAGAAGAAACGCCCCATAGAGCCTCACCCAGTAAGACCAACAGCTTCTGCTCAATCCCTGTCATTAAAACAATTAAGGTTGATACGTTTTAACGTATCTAATCTTCTTATAGGCATTCCCGAACACGTTCATCGCCACCCAGAAAGTAGCTCGGATGGGATTCATTTCTTCAGCCACTCTGAACAGCGGGTAATGAGCCCAAATACGTTTCCAAAGAGGCTTTGGCGTAATCGAATTAGCACGTCGGCGGTATTTGCCAAGACATTCCGGCAGCAAGTAACAATCTGCTTTACGTATCACTTTCAGCCACATCGCCGTATCGTTGTTCTTCTTGATATCGTTAATTTGTATAAGACCAACAACAGATGCATCATACATCACCGATAGGCAACCCGGCCAGCAGCAAGCGAACATGTCAAATTTCCCGACATGTTTCTTCCCGCTCACATATACACCCAGTTCGTTATCTTGCTCGTCTATTTCTTTATATTCATGATATGAGAACGCATAATCATTTTTTTTCATGAATGCAATCTGTCGCTCCAGTTTTGTTGGTTCCCATAGGTCATCACTGTCCAGAAAAGCTATCCAACGGCCTTTGGCATTACGCAAGGCAGTGTTCCTCGAGACCGCCGCACCGCAGTTAGAACAGTTTTGGTAGACCTTGATGCGCTTGTCACACACAACGTATTGCATCATAGTTGTTAGCGTATCATCATTTGAGCAGTCATCCACGAACAACAGTTCCCAGTTCCGGTACGTTTGTGCCAGAACGCTATCCACACTCTCTCTTGCAAAGTGCCCGCAGTTGTACGATGGCATGATGATCGAGACCAAGTCCATATTATCCGCTTTATTATATTTCTCTAACTTCATATGAATAAACAATGTTCATTACTACTTTCAATGAGGATTACTCAATCATCAACATTGTACAGTCACCCTCAGAAAGTCTTGTTGCAAACACAAGTACCTTGTGTAGTATTCGTATGAATGGCGTTCAATTAAGCGGGTCTGCTGTAATTCTGTAGCGACCATGTCTCTTAATGCTCTTATTAGATCGGCACACATTCGGTATCTCGAAGTATTATCCATCTGGCAACAGAGCAAGAAGTGACGATGAAAAAGTAATGCGAAAGTACATTTATGGTAGTGGTTGAATGCACGTACCCTGCTCATTAGTTCTGAGGGGGCAAGACGGCAGAATATCGGCATTAGGTTATAGGCTCTTTGCCTATCCGGGCCTGTCGCTTGGTCCTGTTCTTTAAAAGACTCTGCATTGTCGTCGCTAAGGTTTGTTAACGTCAATTCCATTT
>JAFTGI010000145.1 GCA_017458195.1 Prevotella sp. | reverse complement strand
CCGCGACGAGCGCAAGATGAGCCTTGGTATCAAGCAGCTCAAGGAAGATCCTTGGGAGACGATCGAGGTGAAGTACCCCGTCGGCTCGAAGCACACTGCCAAGGTGCGCAACTTCACCAACTTCGGCGTGTTCGTAGAGCTGGAGGAGGGTGTCGACGGTCTGATCCACATCAGCGACCTCTCATGGACGAAGAAGGTGAAGCACCCCTCAGAGTTCACGAAGGTTGGCGAGCCTATCGACGTCATCGTGCTCGACATCGACAAGGAGAACCGTCGTCTGTCGCTTGGCCACAAGCAGCTTGAGGACAATCCTTGGGACGTCTTCGAAGGCCAGTACACCGTCGGCAGCGTTCACACGGGCAAGATCACCGAGATGCTCGAGAAGGGCGCCGTGGTGCAGCTCGAGGAGAACGTCGAGGGCTTTGCTACGCCGAAGCACCTGGTCAAGGAGGATGGCTCGCAGGCTCAGCTTGGCGAGGAGCTGCCCTTCAAGGTGATTGAGTTCAACAAGGATTCGAAGCGCATCATCCTGTCGCACAGCCGCACCTTCGAGGATGCCCAGCGCGAGGAGAAGCGTGCCGCCCGCAAGGCTGCCGCTCCGCGTGCTGCCAAGAAGGACGACACGCCGAAGATCGAGAACGTCGCAGCCAGCACCACGCTCGGCGACATCGACGTCCTGGCTCAGCTGAAGGCTCAGATGGAGAAGGGTGAGTAATTCCTTCGGAAACGCAATAATTATTACAATAATTTGGGCTGCGCCTCGTGGGAGCGCGCAGCCCTTTTTTGTGGAGTTCAGGTTTTGTACATCGGTCATGTACGTTTTGTACATCGGCAGTGTACATTTTGTACATGGCCGATGTACAAAACGTCATCATTGCAGATCGAAGACGCCAGTCGGCTTGGTGCGCTTGAGGACTTCGAGCTGCAGATCCTTGCCGACAACGATGCCGTAGGAGCGGAGAATCGACTCGACCGTCGTGCGGGCCAGCTCGGGATGGTTGTTCTCCTCTGACAAATGGCAGAGCCAGACGTAGCGCAGGTCCTGAGTCATGTTCTGGGCAATGGCCTCGCCGCAGAGGTTGTTGTTCAGATGACCCGTGCCGCTGGTGATGCGCCGCTTCAGATGCTCAGGGTAAGGCCCGTGGAGGAGCATCTCGCGGTCGTGGTTAGCCTCGATGACCAAGTAGTTGGCGCGCTGGATGAAGCCTGCCATCTCGTCGGTGATGCGGCCGCAGTCGGTCATGATGCAGAAGCTGACGCCCTCAGCCTTGATCATATAGCCGACGTTGTCGCTGCTGTCATGGGGCACGGAGAAGGGCGTCACGGTGAAGTCGCCGATGGTGATGGTCTTTCCGGGCTCCACGTAGCGCCTGTTCACCTGCTCCACCTTGCGGGCAACGCAGTAGTTGCGGTCGATGCCCTGATGGACGGCTTCGGTGGCATAGACGGGCAGGTGCTGGTCGTGGCTCAGGCTGCCGACGCACTTGATGTGGTCGGCATGGTCGTGGGTAATCAGCACATGATGCACCTGCGACAGACTTAATCCGTAGTTGCGAAACTCCTTCTTCAGCGTGCGTATGCCCACGCCGGCGTCGATGATCAGGCCGTCGGTGCCGGTGGCAAGAAAATAGCAGTTTCCGCTACTGCCGCTCCCGAATGAGATAAACCTCAGCATATTCTTTTTCGTATTTAAATGCAAAGGTACGAAAAAGAATTGACAATATGTATAAGCAAGCGAAAGTTTTTACCTTATTTAAACATCAGAAGGGCAGACCGACGGCAAAGTGGAAGGCATAGTCGCGGCTGAAGCGGGGATGCAGGATGGGGTAATGCTCATCGTCGTCCTCCTCATAGGCAGGATTGATGGCTTTCATGCCGAGGTCGAAGCGAAGGATGAAATAGTCGAAATTGAAGCGCAGGCCCAGTCCGTAGCCGACTGCCAGCTGGCTGGGCAGGTCGCTGAGGCGGAACTGCCCGCCCGGCTGAATGTCGTAGTCGCGCAGCGTCCAGATGTTGCCGGCATCGATGAAGGCGGCGCCCCCGAGCTTCCAGAACAGGTGGGTGCGATACTCCAAGTTGAGGTCGAGCTTCATGTCGCCCGTCTGGTTGATGAAGTTGATGCGCCCGTCGCGCTCCTTATACTTGCCTGGGCCGAGCGAGCGCACGCTCCACCCGCGAACGCTGTTGGCGCCGCCCGAGAAGTAGCGCTTCTCGAAGGGCAGCACGGCCGAGTTGCCATAGGGATAGGCGATGCCGAAGCCCAGATGGAAGACGAGCTGGTTGTGGGGGTCGATGGTAAACGAGCGCGTCAGGTCGACGTCGGCCTTGGCATACTGGGCAAAGGCGATGTTAAAGAGGCGATACTGCCCCTTGTCGTCCTTGCTTGCCTGGAAAAGACGGGCACCGGCGGAGAGCACGTTGCCCGACGTCTCGATGTTGGTCTTCAGCGCCACGTTGCCCTTGGCGTAGGAATAGCCGAAGCCGATTTTCGTGATAAAGAGATCCTCATAGTTATAGCGCAGGATGGCATTGCGGCTCGACTCATTCTCTAGATATTGCGAACGGAAGGTGGGCGACAGCCACGGCATGAACACATAGTTGAGGTCGAGCAGGTCGAGCTGATAGCGGTCGTGGCGGTGAGGGAAGCTCCACCGGTAGCGCCAGGCGGCAGAGAGCACCCGGCGGTGAAACTCGGGGCGGTCCTGAAGGTCGTAGAGCAGCGAGAGCTCGCTGGTGGCATTGACACGCTGACGGACGCGGGAGTTGACGAAGGGCGTGACGAAGCGCGGAAACTGCAGACGGGTCTCAAGGCTGTACTCGACGAAGTCCTGATTAGCATAGCCCTCCAGTCCGCGGATGGCCTCATAGGCGCCGCGCAGCTCGACGCTGAGCACCTCGCTGCCGCGGAAGAGGTTGCGGTTCTGATAGGTCAGCGAGGCCGCCGCTCCGAGGTCGCCCGCCGTGTTGGTGCCTTCGGGCTGGAACGAGATGGTTGAGGGCTTGTTGGTCTGCAACTGGATGTCGCATTCGAGCAACGACGTATCGGGCACCTGGCGGAACGAGATGTTCGTATAGCGCACGGCCTGAAGGCGCCCGAAGTGGTTATAGGTATTCTGCAGACCGGACGCCGTATAATATTGTCCCTCAGCGAGATGTGTACATTCCTCAAGCACATGGCGGCGCAGGTGGATACGACTGTCGGCAGGATCGCCGCTCGCATAGGCAATGCGGCGCACCTGATAGCGGGTATGCATCGTGTCGGGGGTGTTTGACGACTGGCGATAGAGGCCCAGTCGAAGCGTGATGTCGATGAGTCGCGAACCGCGCGTGGTGTCGGCGTTGTAGGTGATGAACTCCTTGTGGAAGCGGAAATAGCCATTGTCGGTGAGCAGCGACGTGAGCCGCTTGCGCTCGGCGTCGAGCAGGTTGACGTCGAACTTCATGCCGGGATGAATCAGGCGCTGGAGACTGTCGTTGGCCAACAGCCGGCGGATGCTGTCGTCGCGGATGTCGTAGCTGATGTTGTGAATAAAATAAGGCTCACCCGGACGCAGCCAATAGGTGACGTCGACCTTGCGGCCATGCCGGTGCTCCTCGACGTCGGCATCGGCCTGAAGGAAACCTTCGTTACGGAGCTCCTGACGCAGATCGCTGACAGTCAGCTGTGTGCGGAGCGAATCATAGACGACCGGCGGTTCACCGATGGACTTCAGCGTGCGATTGATCCATTTCGTTGAGTCACGTCCCGAAAGCGAATAGGTGGCCAGGGGCAGCTTGAACAACGAGAACCAGCGCGAGTTGGGCTGCTGCCGGACATAGCTGCGCATGGCTGCGGTATTCACGCCGCGATAGTCGCCCTCGGTCTTCACCTTCACACTGCTCAGCAGCAATTCGCCGTCGGGCACGTAGCGCGTCACGGAGCACGACGCGATGAACGTCGCCATGCCCGCCAACAGTAAGGCTATGACCAGGATTTTTCGCATAATCGACCGCAAAGGTACAAAAAAAACACCATTCGCCGTTCATAATTGCGAATATTTTTCTACCTTTGCAGTCAAAATCGAAAACCGACATGGGAAGAAGCAAGAAACCACTACCAATACTTGAAGGTGTCACTATCGAGGCCGTTGCCGCCGAAGGCAAGTGCCTTTTCCACTGGGGCGAGCTCGTCGTGTTCGTGCCCTGGTGCGTGCCGGGCGACGTCTGCGATGTGCAGATCCGCCGCAAGAAGCACTCCTTCGCCGAGGGCGAGGTCGTCAGGTTCATCAAGAGGAGCGACGTGCGCGCCCTACCCTTCTGCGAGCATTTCGGGGTTTGCGGCGGATGCAAGTGGCAGAACCTGCCCTACGAGGAGCAACTGCGCTTCAAGCAGCAGCAGGTCTTCGACCAGCTGACCCGCATCGGCAAGGTGGAACTGCCCGAGATGCGCCCGATTCTGGGCTCGGTGAAGACCCGCGAATATCGCAACAAACTCGACTTCGGCTGCGCCAACCGCCGCTACCTGACGCGCGAGCAGCTCGGCGACGAGTCGCTGCGCAAGGACATTCCGGCCATAGGATTCCACATCACGGGCGCCTTCGACAAGATCCTGCCCATCGAGCAGTGCCACCTGATGGATCCGCTGCACAACGACATCCGCAACGCCATCCGCGACTATGCCCTTGAGCACGGCCTCTCGTTCTTCGACCTCAAGGCCCAGAGGGGACTGTTGCGCGACGTCATCATCCGCAACTCAAACAGCGGCGAATGGATGGTCATCCTGCAGGTTCATATTGACCATCTACCATTGAACATTGACCATTACGAGGAACGCGAACGGGAATCGGTCAATGGTCAATGGTCAATGGTCAATGGTCTACTCGAGTACATCAAGGACAACTTCCAGCAAATCAGCTCGTTAATGTATGTTGACAACCAGAAGTGCAACGACACCATCGGCGACCTCGACATCCGGACGTTCAGCGGTTCCGACCACATCTTCGAGCTCATGGAGGACCTGCGCTTCAAGGTTGGTCCGAAGTCGTTCTATCAGACCAACACCGAGCAGGCGCTACACCTCTACCAGGTGGCGCGCGACTTTGCCGGGCTGACGGGCCAGGAGCTCGTCTACGACCTCTATACCGGCACGGGCACGATTGCCAATTTCGTGGCACGACGGGCGCGCCAGGTGGTCGGCATCGAGTACGTGCCCGAAGCCATCGAGGACGCCAAGGTGAACTCCGCCTTGAACGGCATCACCAACACGCTGTTCTATGCCGGCGACATGAAGGACATCCTGACCGACGACTTCATCAGCCAGCACGGCCGCCCCGACGTCATCATCACCGACCCGCCACGCGCCGGCATGCACCCCGACGTGGTGAAGACCATCCTGCGGGCTGCACCGCAGCGCATCGTCTACGTCTCGTGCAATCCTGCCACCCAGGCCCGCGACCTGCAGATGCTCGACGCCGACTATCGCGTCGCAGCCATCCAGCCCGTCGACATGTTCCCGCATACGCCTCACGTGGAGAACGTCGTGCTGCTTCAGCGGCGCTCATGACGCCCAAAACAAAAGTACCGCTTTTGAGGCAGAAAAGCGGTACTTTTCTCACAGAAAAGCGGTGCTTTGGAGGCAGAAAAGCGGTGCTTTTCCCACGGCAAAGCGGTACTTCATTCCAAAAGACAAAATCGATACAGCTAAAATTTGGCCGTATCGTTTTTTTTATTTATCTTTGTACACTGAAAACAAAATCATTTCCAGACTATGACAAAGATAATTATTGCGACGATGGTGCTCATGCTGGCAATCATCAGCGGAAATGCACAGGAGAACAAATGGTACGACAACATGAAGCTGAGCGGCTACGGCATGGTGCAGTATCAGGCCAGCGACAAGAAGGGCGACGAGCAGAACAGCATCAACCTGAGGCTGCTGCGACTGATCCTTGACGGAAAGATCGGCCAGGACGTCGACTGGCGCGTGCAGGCCCAGGGAACATCGAATGCGGGGCCCGCAGCTGCAACGTTCAACTTGGTCGACCTCTATGCCGAGTGGCACAAATTCGACTTCCTGAAAATCAAGGCCGGACAGTTCAAGCGCGCCTTCACCTTCGAGAACCCCACCCACCCCATCACGCAGGGCTGGTACTCCTATGCGATGTCAGTGAACAAGCTGGCAGGCTTCGGCGACCGTACGGGTGAGAAATCGTCTGGCGGACGCGACATCGGCGTGCAGCTGCAGGGCGACCTGTTCCGCGTGGCCGGTCATCCGCTGTTCCACTATCAGGTGGGCGTCTACAACGGCGAGGGCATCAACGCCAAGGACAAGGACAACCGCAAGGACATCATCGGAGGTGCATGGCTGATGCCCGTCAAGGGGCTGCGCATCGGCGGCTTTGGGTGGACTGGCTCGCGCGGCGGATACACCATTGACGGCAAGACCAACCAGAGCGTCAGCAAGAACCGCTACGCCATCTCAGCCGAATGGGACAAGAACGACTGGACCTTCCGAACGGAGTATATCCACAGCCAGGGCTTCGGCACGGCATCGGCAGGCGACGGCTCGAACACGATCGAGCGCCGCAAGGGCGACCAGGCCGACGGCTTCTACGTCTTCGGCATCGTGCCTATCATCAAGAACAAGTTCCACCTGAAGGCCCGCTACGACGTCTATCGCGACGAATATGTCAGCGGCAAGAAGATATGGAACGACGTTGGCCTCAACGGCGACGTGCGCACCGTGCGCTATGAGGGAGGCGTCGACTATCTGTTCACGAAGAACCTGGAGCTCAACCTCATGTATTCGCGCATCGACGACCATACGCGCGACTACAACACGATGTACATCAACAAATATAAATACAACATGGTGGATCTGGAGCTCGACATCCGCTTCTGAGACACCTGCGACGTGTAAACGTTGAACATTGACCTTTAATCCATGCAAACCCGAATACTATTGATCTACACCGGCGGAACCATCGGTATGAACCGCAATCCGCTGACAGGGGCTCTGGAGCCCTTCGACTTTGAACACCTGCTAAGCCGCGTGCCGGAACTGGCGCAGTTTAAGATTGAGATAGCCACCTATCAGTTCTCGCCGCCCATTGACTCGAGCGACATGTCGCCTGACTTCTGGGTGAAGCTGGCAAGCCTGATTGACAAAAGCTACGACCAATACGACGGCTTCGTCATACTGCACGGCACCGACACGATGTCATACACAGCCTCGGCCCTGTCGTTCATGCTGCAGAACCTCACGAAGCCCGTCATCCTGACCGGAAGCCAGCTGCCCATCGGGCTGCTGCGCACCGACGGCAAGGAAAACCTGATCACGTCGATAGAGATTGCGGCCGCCCGCCATCAGGACGGCACGGCGATGGTGCCGGAGGTGACGGTCTACTTCAATGGCCATCTGATGCGCGGCAACCGGACGACGAAGCAGAGCGCCGACGAGTTCAACGCCTTCGAGTCGTTCAACTATCCGCACCTGGCTGACGCCGGCGTGAACATCACCTACCATGAGGAGTTCATCCATCAGCCCGATCGCCGCCGGAGGATGACGCCCCAGCTGAAGCTCGACGCCAGCGTGTTCATCTTCTCGCTGTTCCCCGGCGTCCGCGAGGACATGATCCGCCATCTGGTCACCATGCCCACGCTCCGCGCCATCGTGATGCGCACCTATGGCAGTGGCAATGCGCCCCAGGCCCCATGGCTCATCAGCGCCCTGAAGGAGGCCACGCGCCGCGGCAAGGTGGTGGTCAACATCAGCCAGTGTCTGCAAGGGCGCGTCGAGATGGGCCGCTACGACACAGGCTACCAGCTACAAGAAGCCGGCGTCGTCAGCGGTTACGACGGCACGGTGGAGAGCGCCGTCACCAAGCTGATGGTCCTGCAAGGCCGCTACGACGACCCCGAGCAGGTGCGCAAGTTCATGAAGCAGAGCATCTGCGGCGAAATAACCGTATAGAATCTTGCACCCCTACCATACCTACCCCACCTACCAAACCTACCAAACCTACAAAAACCTACCAAACCCAATAAAACCCATAAGAACAATGAAAGAACTAAAAGGAACAAAGACAGAGAAGAACCTGCAGGAAGCCTTTGCAGGCGAGTCAATGGCACGCAACAAGTACAGCTACTGGGCCACGAAGGCCAAGAAGGACGGCTACGTCCAGATAGCCGCCATCTTCGAGGAGACGGCGGCCAACGAGAAGGAGCACGCCAAGATGTGGTTCAAGCTGCTCGAGGGCGGCGCCATCAAGGACACGGCCAGCAACCTTGAGGCTGCTGCCGGGGGTGAGAATTTCGAATGGACGGACATGTATGCCCGCATGGCCCGCGAGGCCCGCGAGGAAGGCTTCGACGAGATAGCCGAGAAGTTCGAGGGCGTGGCCAAGATTGAAAAGGCCCATGAGGAGCGCTATCGCAAGCTGCTCGACAACGTGCGCCGTGAGCGTGTGTTCTCGAAGGACGGCGACGTCATCTGGCAGTGCGCCAACTGCGGCCACATCGTCGTCGGGCGCAAGGCTCCCGACGTGTGCCCCGTCTGCGACCATCCCCAGGCTTACTTCCAAGTGAAGGCCGAAAACTACTGATTGCCATCAAGACCAAGGACTGGTCTGTATGGATTGATGATCAGATGAAAAGTGGCGCTTCTTGAAAGTAATATACCCCTATATTACCTTCGAGAAGCGCCATTTTGTGCCTTAAACCTAAGAAAACTCGAAGTCTTGATGCCCTAAAGACTTGATGTCAGGATGCTGACGATGCGCTCTGCCGTTCGACCGTCCCAGCGGTCAGGCAGGGCGCTTGTCTTCCAAGAGCCGCTGACCATCCGGCGCAGTTCTTCGGCCAGCCGGTCAGGGTCTTCGCCGACGAGGACATTCGAACCGATGGTGACCGTCTCCTGATGCTCGGTGTAGCTGTTGAGCGTGATGCAGGGCACGCCGTTGAACGTCGCCTCCTCGGCCACATTCCCCGAGTCGGTGATGATGCCGCACGCATGGGCCGTCAGCCAGCCGAACTCGAGATAGGACAACGGCGGAATGATCTGCAAGGAGGACTGCAGGCGCCGGACGACCGTCGCCGTCTGCCCCCGCAAAGGGGCGATGACAGGCATATTGCCGGCAGCTTCAAGCATCGCGCCGACCAGTTGCCGCAGGTGATCCTCATTGGCCAGCAAAGCCTTGCGGTTGAGCGTGAAGACCAGATAGCGGCCCTCCTCCAGGTCAAGCTGCGGACGGCGCAGCCGCTGGTGATTGAAGCGCAGGGTGTCCATCAGGATATTGCCCACCATATACGTGTTAGAGCCATCAGCCTGCTCGCGCGTGGCCACGCTGTTGCTCTTGACGCCAGCCGTAAAAAGATAGTCGCTGAGGGCATCGATGACCAGCCGGTTCACCTCCTTCGGCATGTTCATATCAAACGAACGGGTGCCGGCCACGAGGTGGGCCAGTTTGAGGCCCCGCTTCTTCGTCACGATGGCCGCCGCCATGGTCGATGCCAGATCGTCGACGACGATGACCACGTCGGCCGGACAGTGGTCGAGCAGTGCATCGAACTCGGCCATCACCCGCGACGTGATCTCATTGAGGCTCTTACTGTCGACGCCCAGAAACACCTGCGGGCGGGGCATCTGCAAGTCCTCAAAGAGCGACGGCTCGAGCGTGGGGTCATCCTCACGTCCGGCATAGACTAACGTATATTCAGCTTCATCCGTCTTCTCGATAGCACGGATCAGCGGGGCCACTTTCACGAAGTTTGGGCGAGCGCCCGCAACGATACATATCCTTTTCATTTACTATTGTTTATATTTAATAAGCGGTCGATTTCGTCGAACTGCTTTCCCATGTTCAGGTTCAGGTAGATGCGATAGAGCGCCGGGGCCCATTTGTCGCGTTCGTCGGGCATGAGGGCCCGATAGCGCTCCATGTAGTGGCGGGCGTTCTGATAGGCCAGGCGTACCAGCTTGCGTTCGCGCTTGGCGTCGAGTCCGGCAGCCAGGTTGACGTAGGCCGTCCCGGCATTGAAATAAGGTTCAGGGAGCGAGTCGTTGATGGCAATCAGACGGTCGCAATAGTCGATGCACTCCTTGTAGCGCTGGAGCCTCAGGAGCGTCGACGACTTGGCAAAGAGATACAGCTCGCAGGAGTCGCACACGGCCAGCGCACTGTCGGCCACGGCCAGCGCCTGCTGATATTGTCCGCGACTGGTGTAAATATCCATCAGGCGGGGGAAGAAATAAGGAAACTGAGGATAGCGGCGGAAGCCATCCTGAAGGGTCGCCAGATAGAGTTCATCATCCTTGAGCCACCGGCGGGCCTCGGCTATGAACTGGAGGGCAAAGTCGCAGTGGGCGGTGTCGCGCAAGGCCAGGTGACGATAGCGAAGGGTGAGCACGGGGTCCTGCATCTTATAGCCGCTGTAAGTAGCCCAGTAGCCGGCCTCTGGCATACGGCGGTCGATGGAGTCGTAGCGATAGCTGGAAAACAGAGGCTGCCGCGCGCAGTCGATGTAAGCCTCGAAATAATTGAAGGCATCGCTCCATTTGGCCTTCCGCACATAGTAGGTGCCGCCGTTGAACAGGTTCGGCCGGATGGCGTTGAGCTGGGCAGCATGCTTCTGCCGGTGCTCAGGAGTCAGGCTGTCGAGTGTCTCGGCAATCGTGAACAGCTTGCGGGTGTTGGTGAAAAAGGCGGCCGTGTCGTACTTCTGCTTCAGATAGAGCTTCTCGTTGCCCTGCTCGTACTGATGCCACACGGCGTCGTACCACGTCTGATAGATGCGTTTGTTCGCCCTGTTCGCCGAGTCCTTCAGCAACGTCGTCATCAGCTGCTCGGCCTCCTGATACTTGCCGCTCTTGATGGAAGACCGGGCCTGACTGAGCTCACGCTTCTGAGCCCTGGCTTCCAGTGAACAAAAAACAATAAACAATGAACAGACAGCCCAGCCCAAAAGCCGATTGACAGTTATCCGTTCATTGTTCATCGTTCACAGTAAATAATTATCCGTACGATGTACATTGTTCATTGTACATTGTACATTAAAGTAAGATTACTTCGAGTTGACGAGCTTCTCCATCTCGTTGGCCCGGGCCTCATCGCCCAGCGAGTAGTAGATCTGGTAGAGAGGATAAGCCCAGTTGACCTTCTCGCGGAAGGGGTCGAGCTCCTTCGACTTCTCCAGGAAGACCTGAGCGTCGGCCAGGATAGCCTTCACCTTGTCGGCATTGGCCTTGGTCAGTCCGCCCGTGTTCTTGTCGGCCAGTTCATCCTTCAAGTCGATGGCCTTCGAGTTGAGGCACACGCCGGCATTGAAGATGACCTGCACGAACTCAGGATCAATCTCGGCAGCCTTCTTGTACGACTCGACGGCGGCATCCCACTGGCGGTCGTTCATCTGCACCTCACCCTTCAGGGCCCATGCCATCTTGTTGTTGGGGTTGATGGCGATTTCCTCCTCAGCCCAAGCCTTCAGAGCGACCTGGTCGTTGGCGCGGGTGTAGTAGTCCATCAGCAGGTTGAAATAGCGGTCCTCGTCGGGATTCTGCTTGCGCAGGTCCTTCAGCATGCCAAGATAATCCAGTGAGTCAGCCTTGTTCTTCAGGGTCTCTTTCTTCGAGAACAGCATAATCTCGTTGGCATCGGCAGCCTTGTTGGGATCCTGGGCAGCCATGGTGGCATACTTAACGGCCGTCACGTAGTCCTTCTTCTGGTAAGCGACAAGGCCAGCATAATAGGCAATCTCCGAGCGATACTGGTCCTTGGTGACGTCGGTCACGTCGCCCATGCCGGTGAAGAACTCGTTCGACGGCGAGTCAAGATAGAGCTGCCAGTCCTCGAGGGCACCGTCAAGGTTCTTGTGGTTATACTCGTTCAGACCGGCATTGATCATGGCCAGGCGCACGTTCTGCATCTTCTGCTGGTTAGCCTGACGGAAGCGGATCTTCACCTTGCCCTTCTCATTGGGCTGACGGTCGAACTCGTCGCACTTCATGGCAGCCTTGAAAGCCTCCACGGCAGCGCGGTTCATGCCGACGGTGTCGTAGGGCACTTCCTGCTTCTTCACCTTATTCTCCATTTCGGCCGTCTGAATGGCGTTGTACTTGCCATACTGAGCCTGCACCATCTCATTCCAGGCAGCGGCCTTGTCGAGGGTCTCGCTGGAGGTCAGGGCGGGCTTCAGTTTCTCGATAGCAGCGTCGAAGTTGCCGCTGGCAGTGAGTTTCTTGGCTTCTTTCACCAGGGCATCCTGGGCAAAGGCAGTGGTGGCAGCTGCTGCCATCAGGGCCATCATCATGATTTTCTTCATAATCGTTATCATTTTGGTTAAACAGTTTTAGTTTTGGTTATCGCCTTCGGGCTCGGCAAAGTCAACCATCGGAGCCTCTATCGTTCCGGCGGTCTCCTCCGCGTCGGCATGCTCGGTCTCATCCTCACCTTCGGTGGCCTTTGCAACCTTGCAGACGCTGGCGATGGTGTCGTTCTTCTTCGTGAGGTTAATCAGACGGACACCCTGAGTGGCGCGACCCATGACACGCACCTGGTCGACGTTCAGCCGGAGCAGGATGCCGCTCTTGTTGATAATCATCAGGTCGTTCTCGTCGGTCACAACCTTGATGGCAACCAGACGTCCCGTCTTCTCGGTGACAGCAATGGTCTTGACGCCCTTACCGCCACGGTTGGTGATACGGTAATCCTCAATGTCCGAGCGCTTGCCGTAGCCATTCTCCGAAACGACCATGATGGTCTCCGTCTGCGGATCGTTGACGCAAACCATGCCGACCACCTCGTCGTCGCCGCCGTCGAGGCGCATGCCGATGACACCCGTGGAAACACGTCCCATGGTGCGCACCTTCTCCTCATTGAAGCGCACGGCCCGACCGTTGCGGTTGGCCAGAAGTATCTCGTTGTGACCATTGGTCAGCCGGACGCTGACGACGCGGTCGCCCTCAAGGATGTTGATGGCGTTGACGCCGTTGGCACGCGGACGGCTGTAGGCCTCGAGACATGTCTTCTTGACGATACCGTTCTTCGTGGCGAAGACCACATAGTGGGAGTTGAGGAATTCCGGATCGTCGAACTTCTTGATGCGGAGCACGGCGTTGACCTGGTCGTCGGGGTCGATGTTGAGCAGATTCTGGATGGCACGGCCCTTCGAATTGCGGTCGCCCTCGGGAATCTCGTAACACTTCTGCCAATAGCAGCGGCCCTTTTGGGTGAAGAACAGCAGCGTATTGTGCATCGTGGCGGGATAGATGTATTCCGTGAAGTCGTTGTCGCGATGGCGCGCGCCCTTGGCGCCTACTCCTCCACGACCCTGTGCGTGGAACTCGGCCAGCGAGGTGCGCTTGACGTAACCCAGGTGGGAAATGGTGATGACGACGGGATCATCGGGATAGAAGTCCTCGGCGTTGAACTCGTGGTCGAATGGGATGATCTCGGTCTTGCGCTCGTCGCCATACTTCTCCTTGACTTCCAGGAGGTCCTGCTTCATGACCTCCTTGCAGCGCTCGGGATTGTTCAGGATTTCCTCGAGGTCGGCGATGAGCTTCATCAGGTCGTCGTACTCCTGATGCAGCTGGTCGACGCGCAGGCCGGTCAGCTGGCTCAGGCGCATGTCGACGATAGCCTTCGACTGCAACTCGTCCAGGTCGAAGCGCTTCTCCAGGTTGCGCTGGGCGTCACTGGGCGTCTGGCTCTGGCGGATGATGTGCACCACCTCGTCGATGTTGTTCACGGCGATGATCAATCCTTCCAGGATGTGGGCACGCTCCTGGGCCTTGCGGAGGTCATACTGCGTGCGGCGGATGGTCACCTCGTGGCGATGGTCGATGAAATAGCGGATGCACTCGCGCAGGCTGAGCAGACGGGGACGCAGGCGGGTGCCGTCGCCGGTCTTGATGGGCACCAGCGCAATGTTATTCACTGAGAATGAGCTCTGTAGGGCTGTCATCTTGAAGAGCTTGTTCAGAATGACATTGGCATTGGCGTCGCGCTTCACGTCGACCACGATGCGCATGCCCTGACGGCCCGACTCGTCGTTGACGTTCGAGATACCTTCTATCTTGTGCTGCGTTGCCAAGTCGGCAATGTAGGCCACAAGGTCGGCCTTGTTGACGCCATAGGGAATCTCGGTGACGACAATCTTATCGTGGGTCTCGCCGCTCTCAATCTCAGCCTTGGCGCGCATGACGATGCGGCCTCGACCCGTCTCATAGGCGTCGCGATCGCCCTGCAGCCCATAGATGTAGGCACACGTCGGGAAGTCGGGGCCCTGGATGTATTGCATCAGACCGTCGGTGTCGATGTCTGGATTGTCGATGAAGGCACAGCAACCGTCGATGACCTCGCCCAGGTTGTGGGTCGGCATGTTCGTGGCCATACCCACGGCGATGCCGTTGCCGCCGTTGACCAGCAGGTTGGGCACCTTCGTCGGCATGACGCTGGGCTCCAGCAGGGTGTTGTCGAAGTTGGGGTCCATGTCGACGGTCTCCTTGTCGAGGTCGTCCATGATGTGCTCACCCATCTTCGAGAGGCGGCACTCCGTGTAACGCATGGCTGCGGGCGAGTCACCATCGACCGAGCCGAAGTTGCCCTGGCCGTCGACGAGCGTGTAGCGCATGTTCCACTCCTGCCCCATGCGCACCAGTGCGCCATAGACGCTGGAGTCGCCGTGGGGGTGATACTTACCGAGCACCTCGCCGACGACGCGTGCGCACTTCTTGTGCGGCTTGTCGCTGGTGTTGCCAATGCCCATCATACCATATAATATACGGCGGTGAACGGGCTTGAATCCGTCACGAACATCGGGAAGGGCACGGGCCACAATCACCGACATCGAATAGTCGATGTAGGAGGACTTCATCTCTTCCTCGATGTTAATCTTCAAAATTCTGTCGTTGTCAAACGTCTGATCCACTGTTTTGTTGAGTGTTTTATATTGTTATCTTTTTGAGCAAAAAGGCCGTAGGAGCCATTTTAAGGCCCGCTGGCGCATTTTGCCCCTTCTGTTTCAGCCTACAAAAGTACAACTTTTTCCCGAAACAAAAAAGGATTTAAGCAATTTTTAACCCTATTTGCCTCCACAGCATTAACAGAGCGAATGTCTGGGACACCTTTCGGGCTCATATTTCGAAAACGGTACACCGCGGATGTACAATTCGTACATCCCGTGTGTACGAATCGTACATCCGCGGTGTACGAATTATTAAACGGAAAAAGTCAACTCACCTGACGGTCATGTGGAAGCAGCCCTGCTTCACCTCATATTTCACGTAGCAGCGGCCCTGCTCGCGCATGTCGCGCAGCACTTCGCTGAGCACGAACTTGAGGGTGTCGCTGCGCACTTCGCGGCGGCGCGGGCCGTCGGGGTCGCTGACCGTCTCGTAGCGGTTGTAGGCAATGTCGAAGGTGGTACCGTAGAGATGGCACGACTGCTCCGTCGCATTGGGGTTCGTGCGGCGCAGGCGGCTGACGTCGGCCTGCGAGCGCAGCACGCTCGTCACGATGAAGCGATGCAGGGGGACGCCCTTCACCTGAAGGGAATCGAAGAAGGCCTGACCGATGTCCTGCAGGAGCACCGAGGCCCTTGGCACCAGATAAGGGATGCTGGAGTGCAGCGGGTCGACATGATAATAAGGTGAGGCCCCCATATAGACCAGCTCTGACTTGCGGGCCTCGGCGTCGTGGCGGTCCTTGACGGGCTTCACGCCCCAGCGCCGCGCGGCTCCGAGCTGCACCGAATTGCTGTCGGGGAAGGCGGCCCGATAGCTCGGCACACTGTAGATGCGGTGGGGCGGCTCGCCGTCGGCCAGATGACTGGCGGCCTCGGCCCCAGCACCCGTCAGCACCTCGCAGACGACGGGCACGCGGCTCCCGCCGGCCACACCGGGGAAGGCGCAGCGCACCAGTGCCAGGGCCATCGTGGCGATGCCCAGCGTCTGCAGGTATCGGTTCTTAAGTCGCTTCGTTGCCAACGTTTCTGAGATTTTCGGGTGCAAAGGTACGAAAAAAGGCTGTAACAAACGAGTAATTATCGAAGATTAACGCAAATCGACCTGAAATAATGACAAAACAATACTTCTTCATATTCGATAATGTTTTGATTACTGGGCTCAAAGTTACGAAGGAATCCCAGAACTTGATTAACACAAAATTCGAAGATTAGTTCACTTTTTGCTGAAAATGCTTATATGAACCGCTGTTTGTAGGTGCAAAGGTACGCAAACCCCTCGCACCCCCAAACGTTTAACGAAATTTGTTACGGACTCATAATGATTCTATTACTTGATTGAATTAGTTTATACTTGCCAGCCTAACGCCTTCTTCTGTATGTTCCAAAGGCGGGCATAGAGGCCATCCTTCGCAATCAGGTCAGCGTGTCGGCCTTGTTCCACGATACGTCCGTGATCGAGGACGAGAATCTGGTTGGCATTCTTGATGGTCTTCAGACGATGGGCAATGACGATGACGGTGCGGCCCTTGGCCTCTGACCGAGCCTGCTCACGCTCGGCAGAGCTGATGCGAGCATCGCTCTGCACTCGCTTATTCGCAGGCTTGATGAGCGTGTCGATGGCCCGCTGGACGCTGACCTCGTTTTCGGGGTCGAGCGAGGCGGTGGCCTCGTCGAGCAGGATGATGGGAGCGTTTTTCAGGATGGCACGGGCTATGGAGAGACGCTGCTTCTCGCCGCCGCTCAGTGTACAGCCGCCTTCGCCAACCATCGTATCGTAGCCCTGTGGTAAGCGCATGATGAAGTCGTGGCAGCAGGCTTGGCGGGCGGCTTCCTCTATTTCGGCATCGGAGGCATCGGGCTTGCCGAAGCGGATATTGTTGCGGATGCTGTCCTGAAAGAGATAGACATCCTGAAAGACCATTGAGACATGGCGCATCAGCGATTCTGGCTCACATTCATTCATGGGTACATCGTTGTATAGCACTCTACCCTGTTGCGGATCGTAGAAGCGGGCGCAGAGTTTCATCAGCGTGGACTTACCGCTGCCCGACGGCCCGACAAGTGCCGTGAGCGTGTCTTTCTGGAACTGGCAACTGATGTCGTGGAGGATCTCCTTGACCTTCGGTCGAGCCTGCTCACGCTCGGCAGAGTCGATGCAAGCATCACTCTGCTCTCGCTCAATCGCAGCCTTATCTTGATAAGCAAACGACACATGCTCAAAAGTGATGTCTCCGCTTTCGGGTGCCTGTCGGGAGCCTGATTGTTCTGGTTCCTTCATCAGTGAGAGGATGCGACCGCCAGCAATGGAGAAGT
>JAFTGI010000144.1 GCA_017458195.1 Prevotella sp. | reverse complement strand
GTTCCAACCAGCTCGAGTAGTTGCCGCGCCAGGGGATGCCCTCGCCACGGTCGAGCTCGAGGATCCATTCGGCCACATCGTCGAGGAAGTAGCGGTCGTGGGTGACGGCGATGACCGTGCCCTCGTATTGCTGCAGGTGCTGCTCCAGCCAGTCAATGGACTCGGCGTCGAGGTGGTTGGTCGGCTCGTCGAGCAGCAGCACGTCGGGCTTCTGCAGGAGCAGTCGGCAGAGAGCCACGCGGCGGCGCTCACCGCCCGAGAGGTTGGTCACGGGCCAGTCGGCGGGCGGACAGTTCAGGGCGGCCATGGCGCGCTCGAGCTTCGAGTCCATGTTCCAGGCGTCGGTGGCGTCGATGATGTCCTGCAGCTCTGCCTGGCGGGTCATGAGGCGGTCCATCTTGTCCGGGTCTTCGTAATATTCGGGCAGCCCGAACTTCACGTTGATGTCGTCGTATTCAGCCAGTGCGTCGTAGACGTGGCGGACGCCGTCACGCACGTTCTCCATCACCGTCTTCGTCTCGTCGAGGGGCGGGTCCTGGGGCAGGTAGCCCACCGAGTAGCCGGGGCTCCAGACCACCTGTCCCTGGAACTGCTGGTCGAGTCCGGCGATGATCTTCATCAGCGTCGACTTACCGGCACCGTTCAGACCGATGATGCCAATCTTGGCGCCATAGAAGAAGCTGAGGTAGATGTTCTTGAGTACTTGTTTCTGGTTCTGCTGGATGGTCTTGCTCACGCCGACCATCGAGAAGATCACTTTCTTGTCGTCAACTGTTGCCATAGGTCGTAGCTCTTATAGTTTAATGGTTTTCTTCACGGCTTTGCTCTCGTTCTGCAGGCGGTCGAGGGCGGTCACCACGTAGGTGTACTTGTCGGTGCCCTTCTGATAGGGCAGCTTGAGATAGGTCTGCGTGGTCACGGTCAGGATCTTCGAGGCGTCGGCCGTGTTCACCTTCTCGCCCTTCGCGAAGCGATAGACGACGTAGCGCGTGGCGACGTCGCCCCACTTCTTGCCCTTCGGCGCCGTCCAGAACAGGATATAGCCGTCGCTGGTCCAGACGGGCTTCACCTTGCGGGGCTTCTTCGGGGCTTTCTTGTCAATAAACGGCATGAGGGGCTGCAGGGCCGGCGTACGCCAATAGCTCTGACGCAAGGCCGTGGCGTAGTTGCCCGTATTGTCGACGGCGGCCTTGGCATACCAGAGGACGGTGCCGCTGACGTTCTGCATCTGCTGGTGCAGGCGCTGCTTGGCGGGCTGCTGGTTCTGGTTGGGATTCTGCGGGTCGGAGGCCTTGACGGTGCGCTCGATGTCCTCGCCGATGAACAGCGGGCGTCCGGCGGCATACTGGTTCCACCAGCGGATCAGGGTGTCGTAGTCGGCGGCCTTGTTGCCTATCTCCCAATAGATCTGCGGCACGCAGTAGTCCAGCCAGCCGTTGTTGATCCACAGGAGCACGTCGGCATAGAGGTCGTCGTAATTCTGCAGGCCGTTGGTCTGGCTGCCAATCTCGGCAGAGCGCTTGTTGCGGTAGATGCCGAAGGGCGAGATGCCCACCTTGACCCAAGGCTTGGCCTTGTGGACGGTCTCATAAAACTGCTTGATGAACAGGTTGACGTTATAGCGGCGCCAGTCGCCACGATCCTTGATGCCGTTGCTGTAGAGCCTATACTGCTGGTCGTCGGGAATCGTCTGGCCTGCAGCGGGATAGGGATAGAAATAGTCGTCCATGTGGATGCCGTCGACGTCGTAGCGCATGACAATGTCGCGCGCCACGGAACAGATATAGTCGCGGTTCTCGGGCAGGCCGGGGTTGAGGATGAGCAGGTCGTCGTAGGTGAAGCAGCGCTCAGGATGGCGGGCGCCGATGTGCGTGGTCGAGAGGGCCGTCGTGCCCTTGGTCTTGGCACGATAGGGATTGATCCAGGCGTGCAGCTCCATGCCGCGGCTGTGGCACTGGTCAATCATCCACTGCAGGGGGTCCCAGTAGGGCTGCGGTGCACGGCCCTGCTGTCCGGTGAGGAAGCGGCTCCAGGGCTCGATGCTGCTCTCGTAGAGGGCGTCACACTCAGGCCTGACCTGGAAGATGATGGCGTTGACGCCCGTGCGCTGCAGTTCGTTGAGCTGATAGGTCAGCGTCTCCTGCATCTTCTGAGTCGAAAGACCTTGAAACTGCCCGTTGACGCACTGAATCCAGGCGCCGCGGAATTCTCGCTTCGGCTGTGCACTCACGGCGAGTGTCAACAGCATCAGGATGGTTGTAAGTAATATCTTTCTCATAGGTAGTTATAGATTTCCTTTGTCCAGTCAGCCCCATTCTCAGGGCAGAAGGTATGCATGCCTACCTGCGAGGCGGCCGCCACGTTGCGGGCCCCGTCGTCGATGAACAGGCAGTCGGCGGGCGACGTCTGCTCCTTGATGAGCACTTCGCGGAAGATGGTCTCGTCGGGCTTCATCAGCCGCATCTGGTAGCTCAGGTAGAGGGCATCGAAATAATAGCCCACGGGATGGCCATGGCCGTCGAAGCGGTCGCTGTTGCACCACTCCATCATGTAGGGATTGGTGTTCGAGAGCAGCAGCACCCGATAGCCCTCGCGGCGCAGGCGCAACAGGGCCTCAAGGTTTCGCTCGGGCACCTCCTTGGCATAACCCTGCCAGGCGTGGCAGCACTCCTGATACGAGACGTCGCGACCGACGAGTTTGCTCAGTTCAATACGAAACGTTTCGGCACTGATGCGTCCGCCCTCCAGGTCGCCGAAAATGCCCTGCTGGGTGTAGGAGTCGAGACGGCTGGCAGCGTCCTTCACGCCGAGTGCCTCGAATCGGCGCACAGCCTGCTGCGGGTCGAGCGTGATGACCACGCCCCCTAAGTCAAATATGATGGTCTTTATCATTCAAACAGGTTGAGTTTGTTGCGCCTTGCCTCGTCGAGCGAGAGCAGCTGCTGTTGTTCTTGGTTGTATTGTTCGCGCAGATGGGCATACTCGCCGTTCAGTTCCTCGGCATAGACAGTCGCATCGTTCATCAGGCGCTGGGCCACGAGCGGGTTCTGCGAGGCGTCCTTGGTCCACACCACGGGTCCGCCGTAGACGGGAGCAATCTTCAGCGCGACATGCAGTTCGCTGGTCGTGGCACCGCCAATCATGATGGGAATGTCGAGGCCGGCCTGGCGGAGCGCCCTGGCCACGTTGACCATCTCCTCAAGGCTCGGCGTAATCAAGCCGGACAGACCGATCATGTCTACATGCTCAGCCAGAGCCTTCTCGACAATCTGTTCGGCGGGCACCATGACACCCATGTCGATCACCTCGTAGCCGTTGCAGGCCATCACCACCGAGACGATGTTCTTTCCGATGTCATGGACGTCGCCCTTGACGGTGGCGAGGAGGATTTTCTTGCGGGAAGGAGAAGCCCCCCCTACGGCCCCCGAGGGGGCTTCTATAGCCTTGCTGTTGATGTAGGGTTGGAGTATCTCAACGGCTTGCTTCATGGTGCGAGCAGTCTTGACCACCTGCGGAAGGAACATGCGGCCCTCGCCGAAACGGCGGCCCACCTCGTTCATGCCGGCCATGAGCGGCCCCTCGATGATGTCAACGGCACGGGGGTATTTGGCGAGCGCCTCAGCAAGGTCGGCCTCAAGGGTTGTCGATATGCCACGTATGAGCGCCTGCTGCAGGCGGGTATCAAGGTCAGGAACAGAACTATCTACTCCCCTCCCTGCAGGGAGGGGCCGGGGGTGGGTCTGCTGGGCCTCTTGACCCTCCCTATTTGCATACTCAATGAGTCGTTCGGCTGCATCGCTGTTTCGGTTTAGGATGACGTCCTCGAGAATATCGAGCAAGTCTTTTGGTATCTCGTCGTAAGTCACTTTCGTCGAAGGATTTACGATAGCGAAGTCCATGCCGGCCTGGATGGCATGAAAAAGGAACACGGCGTGCATGGCTTCGCGGATGTAGTTGTTGCCGCGGAAGGAGAACGAGAGGTTCGAGACGCCGCCGCTGACATGGGCACCGGGCAGGTTCTCGCGAATCCAGCGGGTAGCGCGGATGAAGTCGAGCGCATAGCTGTTGTGCTCCTCCATGCCCGTCGCGATGGCCAGGATGTTGGGGTCGAAGATGATGTCCTGAGGTAAGAGGCCGGCCTGCTCGGTCAGCAGGCGATAGGCTCGCTGGGCAATCCCGATGCGCCGCTCGTAGGTGGTGGCCTGGCCCTGCTCGTCGAAGCACATGACAACGACGGCCGCCCCGAGGCGCTTCAGGTCGCGGGCATGGCTGAGGAAGACGTCCTCGCCCTCCTTGAGCGAGATGCTGTTGACGATTGACTTGCCCTGCACGTTCTTCAGGGCGTCGACGATGACAGGCCACTGGCTCGAATCAATCATCACGGGCACACGGGCTATGTCGGGCTCAGCGGCAATGAGCCGCAGGAAATGGGTCATCTCCTGGCGGGCGTCGAGCAGGGCATCGTCCATGTTGATGTCGATGACCAGCGCACCGTCCTCCACCTGCTTGCGTGCAATGTCGAGCGCTTCGTCGTAATTGTGCTCCTTGATGAGACGCAGGAACTTACGCGAGCCGGCCACGTTGCAGCGCTCACCGACATTGACGAACGAACGGCACTCAAGGAGGTCGAGCCCGGAAAGCCACAGCTGACTGGGGCGTGCAGCCGGCACGTGCGGACGTTTGCCATCGACTAAGGGCACGTAGCGGGCGATGAACTCGGGCGTCGTGCCGCAACAGCCGCCGACGATGTTGACCAGCCCTTCGTCGATGAACTCGGCAATCTGGGGAGCCATCGTCTCGGGCGTCTCATCGTAGAGTCCCAGCTGATTGGGCAGTCCGGCATTGGGATAGGCACTGATATAATAAGGTGCACGGCGGGCCAGCTCGCGCAGATAAGGCTTCATCTGGCGGGCGCCGAACGAGCAGTTAAGCCCGATGGAAAAGACGGGATACGTGCTGACTGAGGCCAGAAAGGCATCGAGCGTCTGCCCGGAGAGCGTCCGCCCGGCCTTGTCGCTGATGGTGACGCTCAGCATGATGGGCACACTGAATTGCGTGGCGGCATCGATGGCGGCCTTGGCGTTGAGCGAGTCGAAGATGGTCTCGATGAGCAGGGCGTCAACCCCACCCTCCACGAGGGCCTCCATCTGCTCGGTGTAGGCCTCGAAGAGTTCGTCGTAGGTCAGTTCGCGGCGGGCCGGGTCGCTGACGTCGGGTGACATGGAGCAGGTCTTGTTCGTCGGGCCGACGGAGCCTGCCACGAGGCGGGGTTTGGCCGATGAACTGAATTCATCGGCACACTGACGGGCCAGGCGCGCGCCCGCAAGATTCATTTCGCGGATGGAATTTTCTAAGTGATAGTCGGCCTGCGAGATGCGCTGCGCATTGAACGTGTTGGTGGTGATGATGTCGGCGCCGGCCTCGAGATAGCGGCGGTGGATGTCGCTGATGACGTCGGGGCGCGTCAGACAGAGCTCGTCGTTGTTCACGCCCCTGAGCCCGTACTCCTGGATGAGCGAGCCCATGGCGCCGTCGAGCACGAGAACCTTATCCTGAATAATCTTTTCTAACTGCATACATTCTATTTATACACTTTCATCGCGCGGTCCATCTCGCGGCGGTCTTCCTTTTCCTTCAGCGACTGGCGCTTGTCGTAGGCTTTCTTACCCTTGCAGAGGGCGATGTCCACCTTGGCGCGTCCGTGCTCGTCGATCCACACCAGCGTGGGCACGATGGTGTAGCCGGTCTGCTTCGTGGCGCTCTCCAGGCGGTTGATTTCGCGGCGCGTCAAGAGCAGCTTGCGGTCGCGCTTCTGCTCATGATTGTTATACGAGCCGTAGAAATAGGGGCTGACGTTCATGCCCTTGACCCACATCTCGCCGCGGATAATGGCACAGTAGGTGTCGACGAGCGACGCCTTGCCCGCCCGGATCGACTTGATCTCGGTGCCCGTGAGCACGATGCCGGCCGTGAACTCCTCAATGAAGAAGTATTCGAAGGCGGCCTTGCGGTTCTTTATCTGTACAGGGCTCTTCTTGCGAAGCTCCTCTTGCTGTTTGTTCATACGATAGTAGCGAATTTCTCAATATTGTTGTCAACATAGCGGGCCACCTGCCCGGTCAGCTCCTCCTCGTTCTCGACGAACCAGTCGTCGTAGTCGTCGAACTCGGGATGGAGCTCAAAGAGGGCCATGAACTCCTCGTCGGTGCAGTCGCGCTCCAGTTCCTCACGCGACTGCAGCCACAGGGTGTGCACCTCGTAGAGCCGCTTCGACAGGTCGCGCATGCCCCACATCTTGTTCAGCGCCTTGGCAAAGGGATTCTTGAAGATGAGCGGGCCATATCCGTTGTGTATCAGCTGGATAAAGCCGCCGTCCATCACTTCCTCGTGGAGGGTGTCCCAACAGAGCAGCGTCACTTGGTCAGCATTCAGTTCGGTGATGTTTTCAGTGGTCAGTTCGCCTCCGATAGCTTCGCGCAGGGCCGTGATGAAGACGGCCAGGAACTCGTCCATGCCCTCCATGGCCGCGAGGCTCAGGTCTTGGTCTTTAATTGTTATCTGTATCATTGCGACTGCAAAGATACAACATTATTTTGGAAAAACCGCACATCATGCTGTTTTTTCGGCAATACAAAAGATAAGGCATGAAAAAAAGGGAACCCGCAGGTCCCCTTTCTTGGTTCATCAAGGTCTTCTTAGTCGAGCTGGGCAAGCTTGTTGTCCGAGCCGAGCACCTCGACGATCTTGTGCTTGTACATCTTCTCCATCTCGTCGCGAGCGGGACCGCAGTACTTGCGGGGGTCGAACTCACCGGGCTTGTCGTGCAGCACGCGGCGCACGGCGGCGGTGAAGGCCAGACGCGAGTCAGAGTCGATGTTGATTTTGCAGACGGCGCTCTTCGAAGCCTTGCGCAGCTGCTCCTCAGGAATGCCGATGGCATCGGGCAGCTTGCCGCCGAGCGAGTTGATCTCATCGACATACTCCTGGGGCACTGAGCTTGAGCCATGGAGCACGATGGGGAATCCGGGCAGCTTCTCCATCACGGCGTCGAGCACGTCGAAGGCAAGGGGAGGCGGCACGAGCTTGCCGGTCTTCGGGTCGCGGGTGCACTGCTCGGGCGTGAACTTATAGGCACCGTGAGACGTGCCGATCGAGATGGCCAGCGAGTCGCAGCCGGTGCGGGTGGCAAAGTCGATGACTTCCTCAGGCTTCGTATAGTGAGAGACGGCGCTTGACACCTCGTCCTCAACACCGGCGAGCACGCCGAGCTCAGCCTCGACGGTCACGTCGAACTGATGAGCATAGTCGACGACCTTCTTGGTCAGGGCGATGTTCTCCTCATAGGGCAGCGCGCTGGCATCGATCATAACGCTTGAGAAACCGCTGTCCACGCAGCTCTTGCAGGTCTCGAAGCTGTCGCCGTGGTCGAGGTGCAGCACGATTTCGGGATGCTTGCAGCCCAGCTCCTTAGCATACTCGACGGCGCCCTGTGCCATATAGCGCAGCAGCGTGGCGTTGGCATAGTTGCGGGCGCCCTTCGACACCTGCAGGATGACGGGACTCTTCAGGTCGCTCGAGGCCTTGATGATGGCCTGCATCTGCTCCATGTTGTTGAAGTTGAAGGCGGGGATGGCATATCCACCGTTGATGGCGCGTGCGAACATTTCACGAGTGTTCACAAGGCCCAGATCTTTGTAACTTACCATAATAGAAATTTGAATACTTTATATATTAAAACGTTCTTAAATGTTTCCGAGCGCAAAATTACAAAAAAGATATGAATTACGGGCTCGTGCGGGCAAATTATTTTCCGTTTTCACGGTTTTTAAGCCTCTGCAGACCGCGACCTGAGGCTGACAGCAACCAAAATGACACGTGCAGTTGGCAAAATCAGGCCAGCGTGTGCTGATCGATGTAGCGCATCACCTCGTCCTTGTAGTTGTCGCTGATGGGGATGTAGAGGTCGGGGTTGAAGACGAGGCGCAGGCGGTCGACGGTGGTCACCATCGGCATGTGGACGATATAGCTGCGATGGGTGCGCAGGAACTCGGGCCGGGGCAGAAATTCCTCGAGCCGCTTCATCGACATGAGCGACATGATGCGCTCGCCGGTCGTGAGATAGAAGCGCACATAGTCCTTGAGCCCCTCAACATACATGATGGTGTCGAGCGATATGCGCAGCAGCTTATAGTCGCTTTTCACGAAGAGGAAGCGGTCGCGTGAATAGGTCTCCTGCTTCTGCATCACGGCGAACCAGTCGAGGGCCTTGTCGGTGGCCTGCAGGAAATCCTGGTAGCTGACGGGCTTGAGCAGGTAGTCGAGCGCACTCACCTTGAAGCCTTCGACGGCATATTGCGGGAAGGCGGTGGTGAAGATGACCTTCGTGCTGCGGGGCAGGATCTTTGCAAACTCCACGCCGCTGAGCTCGGGCATCTGGATGTCGAGCAGCAGGAGCTGGACGGGCTGTTCGCGCAGGTCGCGCATGGCGGTGACGGCACTGTTGTAGGTGCCGGTCAGGACGAGGTAAGGGGTCTTTTTGACGTAGCTCTCAAGCAGTCCGGCTGCCAGAGGCTCGTCGTCGATAATAGCACAGGTTAGCGTCATGGTTGTTTAATTTCAAGTGTTGAGTGATAGGTAAGGCCGTCGGCGCTGACACCTTTCTGCCAGACGTAGCGGCCGGGATAAGCCAGGTCGAGGCGCCGCTGCACCTGCTGCAGGCCAATGCCGTGGCCACTGCGGTCCTGCGACGTCTTCGGATGGTTGCTGTTCTCAATATCGCAGACGATGTGCTGCCTGTCGGCCACGAGGCTGATGTGGATGAAGCTGGGCTCCGTCGGACTGACACCGTGCTTGAAGGCATTCTCAACCAGCGAGATGAAGATGAGGGGCGCCACCTTGTGGTTGCCCGTCAGGCCCTCAGTGCTGAAGGTGATCTCGACCATCTGCGACAGGCGTATCTTCATCAGGTTGATATAGTTCTCCAGGAACTGCACCTCGTCGCTCAGCAGCACCTCGCTCTGCTGGTTCTCGTAGAGCATGTGGCGTAGCAGCTTCGAGAGCTGCTGGATGGCGTCCTGCGCCTTCTCGCTGTCGATGGCCGTCAGGGCGTAGATGTTGTTCAGCGTGTTGAGCAGGAAGTGGGGGTTGATCTGGTTGCGCAGGTTGCGCAGCTCGGCATCGGTGTGGGCAGCCTCGGCCTCCAGTCGCGCCTCCTCGGCCTTCGTCCATCGCAGGGCCAGCTGGATGGTGGCACCGATGCCGGCCGAGATGGCCAGGTTGAAGATGTTGCGCAGGATGAAGAACAGGGACAGCCAGAGTGTAGGCTCCACCCGGTCGGCATCGTCGCGATGGATGAAGTTGAACCACAGGTGAGCCCCTACCCCAAGGCCGACGCAGAGGATGATGTTCACCAGCCAGAAATAGCGCTTCTCGCCTTTCACGTAATAGTGAGGCGTCAGCCACAGGTAGTTGGCATAGAACGCCACCATCAGCAGCAACGGGAAGACGCAGGCTGCCAGATAATGCGGCAGACTGACGCCCCGCCCGTGGTTGAGGAACGTGAGCGGCGAAAGGAACAGTATGGCCCACGCCGCCAGATGGAGCAGGAATGTCTTTCGCCTACTCATGTCGGATGGCTTCAATGGGGTCCATATTGGCTGCCTTGCTGGCCGGGATATAGCCAAAGAGCACGCCGATGAAGACGCAGACCAGGAACGAGACGTAGATCGACCAGGCCGGCACGCTGCTGGGCATGCCGAACGCCGGCACCACGAACTCGCTGGCACCGCAGCCGACAAGCATGCCCAAGATGCCTCCTGTCACCGAGATTAAGACGGATTCGATGAGGAACTGCAGCGAGATGACCGTGCCGGTGGCGCCTACGGCCATGCGGAGGCCTATCTCCTTGGTGCGCTCGGTCACGCTGACGAGCATGATGTTCATAATGCCGATGCCGGCCACGAGCAGCGAGAAGGCGGCGGCCACGACGAGGATGATGGTCACGGTGTCCATCGTCGACGACATGGTCTGCATCATCTCGGCCTGCGAGCGGATGGTGAAGTCGTCGTCGGCATCCTCCTTCAGCTTGTGGTTGTCGCGCAGGATCTGCGTCAGCTCCTCGATGGCGGCGTCGCTGAGCTCCTCAGTGACGGCCGAGCAGACGATCGAGGAGAACCACGTCTGGGCGGCGATGCGCTTCATCACCATCGAATAGGGGGCGATGATGACGTTGTCCTGGTCCATGCCCCACGAGTTGTAGCCCTTCGACTTGAGCACGCCGACGATGGTGACGGGAATGGACTTGAAGCGGATGGTCTTGCCGATGGGGTCGACGCCGTCGCCGAACAGTTCGGTGACGATGGTCTTGCCGACGACCACCTTCTTGGCGGCCTTCTTGATGTCCTCCTCGGTGAAGCATTCGCCGTCCTCAATGGCCCACTGCTTGATGTCGAGGTAGTCGGGCGACTCGCCGTAGACGGTCGTGTTCGTGTTGTTATTACCATAGATGACCTGACCGCTGGCCGTCACCTCGGGCGACACCTTCGTGACGAACTTCTTCTCGCGCAGGATGCGCTCATAGTCGGCCATCTTCAGTGTCTGCATGGCCGACGGGTCCTGACGCACGCCGCCACGCATGTCGGCGCCCGGCCGGATGGTCAGCAGGTTGGTGCCCATCGTCGACAGTTCCTTGCGGATGCTCTCCTTCGAGCCCTGTCCGATGGACATCATGATGATGACGGCAGCCACGCCGATGATGATGCCCAGCATCGACAGGAACGACCGCATCTTGTTGTTTGCCACAGCCTTAAGGCTGACTTTAAAGAGATTTAGAATATTCATATTAGTCGTCCTTCGGTATCGGCAGGGCTGCCAGGGCCTCGGCTGCCGACTTGATGTTCTGGTTAATCGTGTCCTCGCGTATCTTGCCGTCGCGCAGGTTGATGTTGCGGCTCGAGTATTCGGCAATCTCGGGGTTGTGGGTCACGAAGATGATGGTGT
>JAFTGI010000143.1 GCA_017458195.1 Prevotella sp. | reverse complement strand
CGGAGTGACCGTGGTACTGAATCAGGATGTCGGGGTGCTTGGTCTTGATGGCCTTGGTGAGGGCTCCCAACAGGGCGGGCTGGCCGATGCCGGCCATGTCCTTCAGACAGATTTCCTCAGCACCAGCAGCGATGACTTCGTCGGCAATGGCGCTGTAGTATTCCACGGTGTGGACGGGGCTGGTCGTGATGCAGAGCGTGGCCTGCGGAATCATGCCGGCAGCCTTGGCCCACTTGATCGAGGGGATGATATTGCGCGTATCGTTCAGTCCGCAGAAGATGCGGGGGATGTCGACACCCTGGGCATGCTTCACCTTGTACATCAGCTCGCGGACGTCGTCAGGCACGGGGTACATGCGCAGGGCGTTGAGGCCACGGTCGAGCATGTGGGTCTGGATGCCCACCTGATTGAAGGGCTTGCAGAAAGCACGCACGGCCTCGTTCGGATTCTCGCCGGCCATCAGGTTGACCTGCTCGAAGGCACCGCCGTTGGTCTCCACACGTGCAAAGCAACCCATGTCGATGATGACGGGTGCAATACGCTCTAACTGATCTTTGCGGGGTTGGAACTTACCGCTTGACTGCCACATGTCGCGGTAGACAAGACTGAACTTGATTTTCTTTTTTCCCATAGCTTACATTTATTGGTTATAGTTAATTGATTTGATTGCAAAGGTAATAAAAAATGAATGAAGCAAGAAGGGGCAGGCAGGATTTCTTCCTTATTTAACTTTTTTTTGGAAAATAGGACCGCGGCGGCCTCCATAAAGTGACAACTTTTTCTTACCTTTGCACGCAGATTATAAAAGGAAGACAATGAAAGCAAAACATATCCTGACCCTTGCGGCCGGCGCCCTGATGGCACTTGCCTGCGGGCAAAAAACGGTTTACAAAGAATTAAACGAGGCTGCTGCGGACTTGGTTGCTGAGGGCGACAGCACCATCTACGGACTGGCCTGCGACGGCTGCAACGACACGATTGTGGTGTTCCTGCGCTCGCCCTACAACGGCTCTGACCCCGACACGCTGAACATCCTCGAGGCCACGCGCAACCACCGCGTGTTCGGCCGGCCCCTCATCGGCGACCAGCTGGCCATCATTCGCAATCCTTCAGACTCGACCGTGGCAGACCTGCTCATCGTCACCGAGGACATGCAGGCGCAATGGTGCTACAGGGTGCTGCCCTCGCTGCGGGAGAGGGCCGACATGGAGGGCATGCCCACGACCGACCTGCCTGATTCGGTGAAGGCGCTGCTCAGCGTTGAGCGCGAATATGGATTCCAGCTGAAGAACGAGGGGGTGGCCTTCCCCATCGGCATGGGCTATCGCGCCGCAACGACCGACGAGGAAGATGTGGTTGTCTATCCGGAACTGACCCGCTATTTCGAATGGCATATCCATAACGGCCGACTGGTGCTGGAGAATGCAACGACCGATTCGCTCAACCAGAGGCACGTCAACATCAGCGACACGGCCGACATCCTGATGCTTTCACCCGACACGCTCGTGCTCCGGTTCAGCGACCACGAGCAGGGCTACTACAAGCGCCAGGTGGTCGCTGAGAATGAGAAATGAAATAGAAAATTCAGACGCAACGATGCTCCATCAGCCTGCGCTCGGCCATCTCGGCATACTTCGTGCCAGGACGGCCATAGTTGGCATAGGGATAGATGGAAATGCCGCCGCGCGGCGTGAACAGTCCCGTCACTTCAAGGTATTTGGGATCCATCAGGCGCACGAGGTCCTTCATGATCGTGTTGACGCAATCCTCATGGAAATCGCCGTGGTTGCGGAATGAGAACAGGTAGAGCTTCAGGCTCTTCGACTCCACCATGCGCTCGTCGGGCATATAGAGAATCTTCAGTTCCGCAAAATCGGGCTGGCCGGTGATCGGACAGAGCGTCGTGAACTCCGGGCAGTTGAACTGCACCCAGTAGTCGTTGTCGCGATGGCGGTTCTCGAAGGTCTCGAGCACCTCGGGAGCATAGTTCTGTGAGTACTTTGTGGCCTGCCCAAGCTGCCGCAGGCCTTCGTCTTTTCTTGTATCCATTATTCTTGTTTTGTTAAAGGGGGTTGTGCAAGTACCCCTAAGTTAATATGACTGTTACAACTGACTGATGAGCCACGCCAGATAGACTATGTAACCAATGGTCAGGACGGCGCCCTCCCAGCGGGCCACGGTGAGCTTCGTTGCTGAGAAAAGCCACACCAGCGCCACGGACACGAGCATGACCGCAAGGTCGACGAGGGTGATGCCCTCAATCTGCATCGGACTGATGACCGCCGTCAGGCCAAGGATCATCAGGATGTTGAACACGTTGGAGCCAATGACGTTGCCGATGGCGATGGCCGACTGCCCCTTGCGTGCTGCCACCACGCTGGTGGCCAGTTCGGGCAGCGAGGTGCCTCCGGCCACAATCGTCAGGCCTATCACGCCCTCACTGACGCCCAATTGCTGCGCAACCTTGGTGGCGGCATCGACAAACAGGTTGGAGCCTATGACCAGACAAAGCAGGCCGAGCGCCACGTAGGCCAGTCCGCGCCAGACGGGCATCTGCCGTCCGTCTGCCGCTTCCGGCTGTCCGGTGCTTTGTCCTTTCCGGGCCTGGAGCAGTGCAAAGGTCATGAACACGGCAAAGCCAATGAGCAGAATGATGCCATCCATGCGCGAAATGGAGTTGCCGCTGACTGACCAACGGTCCATCCCGTCGAGACAAAGCACCAACAGCAGCACTGAGGCCACGACGGCAAAGGGAATGTCGCGCCTGACCGTGGAACGGCTGATCACCATCGGTGCCACCATGGCCGACACGCCGACGATGAGCATCGCGTTCATCGTGTTGGAACCGACGACATTGCCGACAGCCAGGTCGGGCGTGCCGTTCAAGGCCGAGACGACACTGACGAACAGCTCCGGAGCGGATGTGCCGGCCGCCACGATGGTCAAGCCGATGACAATCTCAGGCACGCTGAGCCTGCGTGCCAGCGAGGCAGCGCCCTCCGTCATGCGATCGGCTCCCCAAAGAACCAATGCGACGCCAACGACAATGAGCAGAAACTGGAGCAGCATCACTTAATATTCAAATGTGTAAACAAGTGATTCTCCGCCGTTTACAACCGATAGGCGGGCAACGCTACCGTCGGCATTCATATTGGTCTGAACGGTGATTTCACCTTTGTCATCACTTGCCCGCCTGACGATGCTCGTATTGCGGCAGTAGCGGTAGAGCGAAAGAAGCAGATAGGGGTCGCACTCCTCAATGCCTAAAAGGAGCTGGTTGACATCGACCGACTGATGGCGGTTATCCTGGCTGGCATACTCAAAGGCCAGCTTACGCACGAGCTCCATGCCCTTGAAATACGACAGCGTGTCGGCATTGTGCAGGCTGTCAGCGGCCAGCGACACGCCGTTCCCCGGGAACAGATAGCGCACGGCAACGCTGCGCGAGGCATCCTTGCGGCGATGCTCGTAATTGAACACCTTGTTGGCGCTGATGGGAAGATAAGAGTAGTAAACCGTCGAGTACATGACGGTGTCGGTAGAAGAACGCAGCACCACCGGCTGGTAGTCGTTGTTGAAGGGCGATTCCATTTCGATGCCGTTCTCCGTGACGTACATCATGCTGTCGCGGTCGTTGTAGCGGATGGTGAGGTTGTACAAGGCATCGTCGTTCTTCGCCATTCGCAATGAGGTCGGACGATGCTGTCCGTCGTAGGAAATGTCAATCCTGGAACCGTCGCTGCCCGTGATGGCCTTCACGTCGGCAGCATTTCCGAGCGAGCCGTCGCCGCGCGTGGCAAACTGCCAGAAGCCAAAGGCTGAGGTGGCCTCGCCGGGATGCGCCGTGTCCTCGATGCGGAACAGGGCGCCGCGTCCTTCGCCCGTTGTGTTCTGAGCTAGGTCGACATGCATTCCATAGACACGTTCGCCCTGACCGGTCATGACGGGAAGCGTCACCCATGAGTTGCTGTAGCCGCCATAGTTGGTGATAGCCCAGTCGCCATAGCTGAACAGCACCAGCGAGTCGGTCGTATTGTTGGCATAGAGATAGCTCACGCCACTGGCAGGCTTGACGAGCACGAAGCCTGCATTATAAGGGTCGTCGTTACCCAGGCAGGAAGCGGCAAGAACAGCTCCGAGCCCTATTGCGAAAAGATTCCTGATCGTTTTCATCATTGCGTCTGTTTTATAATTGTTTAATCTTCATCATCCCAAGAATCGAAGTCGAAGCCTTCGAAGTCGGTAAAGGCGTCCATCGCGCGGCGGTCTTTCTTCGTCGGGCGCCCCGTGCCGCGGGCACGGTCGACGAAGCCGCTGATGCGGTTCATCTCCAGCAGGTCGTACTGGTCCTGCGGCGTGACGTTCTCGTAGATTTCGGGCAGGAGCTTGGCCCCCACGCGCTGCTCAATCGTCTTCAGGATCTGGAAGGAATAAGTCACGGGCGGTTTCCTAACGCTCACGGTGTCGCCGACCTTCACCATCCGCGACGGCTTCACGTTCACACCGTTCACCCCCACCCTGCCGTTCTTGCAGGCGTCGGCCGCGATGGTGCGCGTCTTGAAGATTCGGGCGGCCCAGAGCCATTTGTCTATGCGGGCCTCATTCGTCGTCGTCATGCTTCTGCTGTTTGTTTCGTCCTTTACCTAATTTATTATATTGGTTCATCGTCACGTCTATTCCGCTGAGCACAAAGCTCCGGATGATCTCGACGCCCAAGTCGAGGGAGGGCTGCAGGAGCCGGAGCTCCTCGTCGGAATAGCGCCCCAGCACCCAGTCAATCTGCGACCCGCGCGGGTAGTCGTTGCCGACGCCCATGCGCAGACGGGCATACTGCTGGCCGATGAGCTGCTGGATGTGGCCGAGCCCGTTGTGACCGCCGTTCGAGCCGCTGGCCTTCAGCCGGAAGTCGCCTAAGGGCAGCGCAACGTCGTCGCTGACGACGAGCAGACGCTGCTGGTCGATGTTCTCCTTGTTGAGCCAGTAGCGGACGGCATTGCCGCTGAGGTTCATGTAGGTCGAAGGCTTCAGCAGGAACACCTTGCGGCCTCGCACCGAAGTCTCGGCGACGTAGCCGTAGCGGCGGTCCTCAAAATGAATATTGGACGCTTTCGCAAAAGCGTCCAATACCATGAATCCCGTGTTGTGGCGGGTCAGGTCGTATTCATCACCGACATTCCCCAGGCCGACAATCAAGAATTTGTCCATCTGTCAGAAGCGCTTATTCCTCAGCAGCAGCGGCAGCCGAACGCGAAGCACGCGTCTCCTTCACCGAGCACACGACGACCTGAGCGGGCGTGGCCAGCTCAAGACCCTCAAAGTGCAGGTCGCCCACCTTAATGGACTTGCCGAGGCCGAGGTTCGTAACGTCGATGTCGAGGATTTCGGGAATCTGCTTGTAGGGAGCCTTCACGTCGATCTTGCGGATCGAGAGGTTCAGCTTACCGCCGTCGCGCACACCCTGAGCCAGTCCGTTCACCTTGACGGGAATACCGATGGTGATGGGCTTCGTCTCGTTCACCTCGAAGAAGTCTACGTGCAGCAGGGCATCCGTCGTGGGATGGAACTGCAGCTCCTTGATGATACCCTTGCGCTCCTTGCCGTCGATGTTCAGGTTGACGACATACACATGGGGCGTGTAGACGACCTTGCGGAGGTCAGTTGCGGGAACAGCAAACGAGAGGGCCTCGGGCAGACCGTTTTCGCCCTTCACTTCACCATAAAGATTGCAGGGCACAAGACCCTCCTTGCGCAGCAGCTTTGAAGCCTTCTTACCTGTGGTCTCGCGCTTCTGACCACTGACATTGATTTCTTTCATAACAGTTGTGTTACTCTAAATTAAGTTGATTTATAAATGAATATTTGTTCACTTAATTCGCCATCACACGAAAAAAGCGCTGCAAAGGTACTACTTTTAATTGAAAAAAGAAAAATAATCGGCGGAAAATTATAAAAAGAACGCATTTTTCTTGCGCAATAAAAGAAAAATAGCTATATTTGCACTCGATAATAACATATTAACAGGAAGTATGATTAACAGAGAAATCATCAGAATTAAGATTGTTCAGTTAACCTACGCGTACTATCAAAACGGTAACAAGAACATCGACTCAGCGGAGAAAGAACTGTTCTTCAGTCTCTCGAAGGCTTACGACCTCTACAACCAGCTGCTCATGCTCATCGTTGCTGTCACCCGCGAGTCCAGGCGCCGTCTGGAGATCGCTCAGGCGAAAGCCAGAAGGGAAGGCGCACCGGAACCGTCGAGAAAGTTCGCTGACAACCGCTTTGTCTTGCAGCTGGAGAGCAACAAGCAACTGAGCGACTTTATGGAAACGCAAAAACGGACCTGGGCTGACGAGCCGGAGTTCGTCGGGCATCTGTTTGAACTTATCGAACAGAGCCAGATCTACAAGGATTACATGGAAAACGAGGAGGACGACTACAACACCGACCGCGAGCTTTGGCGGCGCATCTACCGCACGCTCATCCAGGAGAACGAGGACCTTGACCTCCTGCTCGAGGAGCAAAGCCTCTACTGGAACGACGACAAGGAGGTTGTCGACACGTTCGTCCTGAAGACCATCAAGCGCTTCGACGAGAAGAACGGCGCCAAGCAGGAGCTGCTGCCCGAATACGACTCTGAGGAGGAAAAGGACTACGCCCGCAAGCTGTTCCGCTCGACCATCCTCAATGCCGACGACTACCAGCGCCTCATGAGCGAGGCATCGCGCAACTGGGACTTCTCGCGTCTGGCCTACATGGACGTCATCATCATGCAGATTGCCATCGCCGAGATGATGACTTTCCCCAGCATTCCCATCTCGGTCACCATCAACGAATATGTTGAATTGGCCAAATACTACTCGACGCCCCGCAGCGCCGGCTACATCAACGGCATGCTCGACGCCATTGCGCGCCACCTGGTCGGCACGGGCAAGCTGATGAAGCACATCGAAGAACGTCAACAACAAGAAAACTAATATTATTAAGGAATTATGACAACATTGTTTTTAGCAGCCCAGGCTGCACAAGGCGGAAGCATGATGAGCTTCTGGGTGATGATTATCCTCATGTTCGCCATCATGTACTTCTTCATGATCCGTCCCCAGCAGAAGAAGCAGAAGGAGATTCAGAAGTTTCAGAACGAACTGACCGAAGGCACGTCCGTCGTCACGGGTGGCGGCATCTATGGCACCGTGAAAGGCGTCGACCTTGCCAAGAACACCGTCGACGTGAAGATTGCCCGCGACGTGGTCATCACCGTCGACCGCGGCTCCGTGTTCAAGGATATGGCTAACCAGCCTGTTAAGTAACGAGCAACGTTGACTACGCGCACCTTCTTTCAATCCATCAGTAATTTCCTGTTCAGCCGTGCTAACAGGGAATTTCTGATTTTCCTTTTCTTCTTTGCCATTGCCGGCGTCTTCTGGCTGTTGACCACGCTCAACGAGACGACGGAGCAGGAAGTGAAGATTACGGTGCGCTATGTCAATGTGCCGAAGAACGCCGTCATCACTTCGCCCGAAGTGGACACGCTCCGTGTCACCGTCGCCGACAAGGGCATCAATCTCCTGAGCTTTCTTTACGGCGGACAGCGCCATCAGGTCAGCGTCGACTTCCAGCGCTACGCCCATTCGGCCGGCTCCGGATCCGTCGGTCAGAGCGACCTGTTGCGGCTCGTCGCCAAGGAGCTTCCTGCCTCATCGAAGGTGAACAGCATCAAGCCTGAGAAGTTTGTGTTCTATTATAATTATGGTGAGCGCAAGCAAGTGCCCGTGCGCATGCGTGGCCAGGTAGTACCCGAAAAGCTTTATTTCATCAGCGACACCATCGTCGAGCCCGACAGTGTGACCATCTATGCGTCGCGCCAGAAGCTCGACAGCATCAGCGTTGTCTACACCGAGCAGCTCAACTTCACCGACTGGCACGACACGCTCATCGTGAAGCCCTACCTGCAGAAGCTCACCGGCGTCAAGGTGATTCCCGAGCAAGTATGCTTCACCTTCATCACCGACGTGCTGACCGAGGAGAGCATCGAGGGCATCCCCGTCGTGGGCATCAACATGCCCGAGGGCAAGGTCCTCCGCACCTTCCCGGCCAAGGTCAAGGTGCGCTTCGTCACCGGCATGAAGCGCTATCAGCAGCTCTCACCCGCCGACTTCCTCGTCGTGGCCGACTACAACGAATTCTCAAAGAGCCAGTCGCCCAAGTGTAACATCTACCTGCGCCGCTCGCCAAGCAACATCTCGCGCGCCAAGCTCGAAGTACAGCAGGTCGACTATCTCATCGAAGAACGCCCCACCCCATGAAAACAGGTATCACAGGAGGCATCGGCAGCGGCAAGAGCTACGTCTGCCGGCTGCTCGCCAAGCAAGGCATTGAGGTCTACGACTGCGATGCGGCAGCCAAGCGGCTGATGCACGATTCGGCCGAACTGCGCCGACAGCTCACCGACCTGATAGGTCTCGACACCTACCTGGCCGACGGGCGGCTCAACAAGGCCGTCGTCGCCCGCTTCCTGCTACAGTCGGAAGCAAACACCAAGGCCATCGACGCTGTGGTGCATCCCGCCGTGTTCAGCGATTTCGAGCAGAGCGGTGCCCAGTGGGTCGAGAGTGCCATCCTCTACGAATCGGGCCTCTACCGTCTGGTCGACCGCGTCGTCGTCGTCACCGCCCCCGAGGAGGTCAGGATCCGGCGCATCATGCTCCGCGACGGCATCACCCGCGAAAAGGCTCAAGAGTGGATAGCCCGCCAATGGCCGCAGGATGAAATCAGGCGAAGGGCCGACATCGAGATCGTCAACGACGGACTGCAACCCCTTGACATCCAGATTCAAAGACTGCTTCAGCAGCCTTACGACAAAACCATTTAAACATCATAACAAGACAAGAAAAATGCAACAGACAATCTTAGCAATCGCCGGAAAGCCCGGCCTCTACAAACTCGTTTCACGCGGCAAGAACAACCTCATCGTCGAGTCGCTCGACGCCCAGCATCGCCGTCAGCCGGCCTTCGCCACCGACCGCATCACGTCGCTGGCCGACATCGCCATGTTCACCGATGCCGACGACGTGCCCCTGATGAACGTGCTCGAGAACCTGAAGACGCTCGAAGACGGCAAGAAAGCCACCGTCGACATCAAGAAAGCATCGGGCGACGAGCTGCGCGAATACTTTGCCAAGGTGCTCCCCGACTTCGACCGCGAGCGCGTGCACGTCAGCGACATCAAGAAGCTCATCCAGTGGTACAACATCCTCATTGAGAACGGCATCACCGACTTCAAGGAGGAGATGAAGCCCACCGAGGGCGACAACGTGGCCGACCGTCAGGAGTAAGCCGCGACCTGCCACACACAGCACATTCGCCCCGACGCGTCTTGATGATGCGCCGGGGCGAACTCATGCAGGTTTAACGGTTATTGTTTATTGTCTTGCGGTTGTTCCTATGGGAAGTCGGGCCCGTTCCGATGGCACTTTACCCCCTTAAAGTGCCATACTTTACTCCCCAGAGTGCCATCGTTTGGTGCCGAAGATGACGCTCGGACGACCCTTAGATGACGCATCTTGCCAGACCGCTGTCTACCGTTCCCCCACGTCGATGCAGAACTTCTCGGCGATGAAGCGGACGATGTGCGGCGGCAGCACCTTCATGCGGGGTCGCATACCCATAGACTCCAATTCATCCAGGAACGGCTCGCACCAACTCGTCAGGGTCTTCGTGGTCACGCCCGCGCTGTCTGCAATTTGTTGTTTCGTCATTGCTTTCATAGGATTACTTTTTTTATTCTTCATGATTATATATTAGTGACAGATGACGGATGACAGAT